>NZ_JBFUAB010000008.1:0-216091 GCF_056406535.1 Roseateles sp. P1_C1_2 | reverse complement strand
CGCCGCGCCTGCACATCCCCATGGTCGGCGCCGGCAAACCGGCCGTGCAGATCGTCAACGGCGAGACCAAGGCCACGCTCACGTCCGGACCGATCTCGGTCGACGTCAAGAAGGGCGACGGCTGGGCGCTGACCTTCCGCGAAGGCGACCGCGTCCTCACCAAGAGCGACTGGCGTGGCCTGGGCTACATCCAGTACGCGGGCAAGGGCAATTACGTCCACGATCAGCTGTCGCTGGCGGTGGGCGAGAACGTCTACGGTCTCGGCGAGCGCTTCACGCCCTGGGTCAAGAACGGCCAGATCGTCGAGAACACCAACAAGGACGGCGGCACGGCCTGTGAGCAGGCCTACAAGAACGTGCCCTTCTACCTGACCAACCGCGGCTACGGCGTGCTCGTCAACGAGGCCGGCCCGGTGTCCTTCGAGGTCGGCTCGGAGAAGGTCGCCCGCGTGCAGTTCAGCCGCGAGGGCGAAAGTCTCGACTACTGCGTCATTGCCGGCCCCACGCCCAAGGAAGTTGTTGGCCGGTTGACGGCGCTGACAGGCCGCTCGCCACTGCCGCCGGCCTGGAGCTTCGGCCTGTGGATGACGACCTCGTTCACGACGCAATACGACGAGGCCACAGCCACCCACTTCATCGACGAGATGGCGCGCCGTGACCTGCCGCTGGCCGTCTTCCACTTCGACTGCTTCTGGATGCGCGAGTTCCAGTGGTGCGACTTCGCCTGGGACCCGCGCGGCTTCCCCGAGCCCGAGGCCATGCTGGCGCGCCTGCATGCCAAGGGCCTGAAGATCAGCCTCTGGATCAACCCCTACGTGGCGCAGAAGTCGCCGCTGTTTGCTGAAGGCGCCAAGAACGGTTACTTCATCAAGAGAACCAACGGCCTCACGTTCCAAACGGATCAGTGGCAGCCCGGCATGGCCATCGTGGACTTCACGAACCCCGCCGCCAAGACCTGGTACCAGAGCCACCTGCGCCGCCTGATCGCCCAGGGTGCCGACTGCTTCAAGACTGACTTCGGCGAGCGCATCCCCAGCGAAGGCGTGACCTACTTCGACGGCTCCGACCCCGTCGAGATGCACAACCTCTACGCGCTGCACTACAACCAGGCCGTCTTCGAGCTGCTGGAAGAAGTGCAGGGCCAGGACGCCATCGTCTTCGCACGCTCCACCTACGCCTCCGGCCAGCGCTTCCCGGTGCACTGGGGTGGCGACTGCTGGAGCACCTTCGAGTCCATGGCCGAGAGCCTCAGAGGCGGCCTGTCACTCACCAGTTGCGGCTTCGCCTTCTGGAGCCACGACATCGGCGGCTTCGAGGGCAACCCACCGCCGGCCGTCTACAAGCGCTGGATCCAGTTCGGCCTGATGTCCTCGCACAGCCGCCTGCACGGCAGCAGCTCCTACCGGGTGCCATGGTTGGTCGACGAGGAAAGCTGCGACGTGCTGCGCGCCTTCACGCGGCTCAAGCACCAGCTCATGCCTTATCTCTACGCCAAGGCTCACGAGGCGACCCAGACCGGCGTCCCGCTGATGCGCGCAATGCTCATTGAGCATCCGCACGACCCGGCCTGCGCGCCGCTGGACCGGCAGTACCAGCTCGGCGAAGCATTGCTGGTGGCGCCGGTGTTCACGGAGAGCGGCGAGGTGGACTTCTACCTTCCCGAGGGCACCTGGACCCATCTGCTCAGCGGCGAGAAGAAGCAGGGCGGCCGCTGGCATCGCGAGACGCATGGCTTCCTATCGTTGCCGCTTTACGCCGCGCCGGGCAGCGTCATCGCCTGGGGCGCCGAGACCGAGAAGCCGGACTACGACTACGCCCGCGGCACGGTGCTGCGCGTGTTCGAGCTGGCTGACGGCAAGAGCGCGGCCTTCACGGTCGTGGGCCTGGACGGCAACGTCGCGGCACGCGGCACGGTCGGCCGCAGCGGCGGGCAGTACACGGCCCAGGTCTCCGAGGGTGCGCTGCGCGACTGGAGCCTGGACGTGGACGGGCAACGCAGCACCGTGCTGGCCGAGGGCAAGACCTTGAACTGGAAGCGTTCATGAAAGCATCACGCGTTGGACGTCGTGGCGACGTCATGCCGGGTTCTGGGCGGTGGTTTTCTCTGCGGCTGGTTGCGCTGGCGGCGCTCCTGCATGCACCGGCGGCGGTGCTGGCTCAGGGCACCTTTCCCGGCATGGAGCCCGGTCGCGTTGGCGGCGTGGCGGCCGAGGGGCAGAACCCGGACAAGGCGGCGGCTGCGGCCAAGAACAAGCAGATGGCGCAGGAGCTGATCGACCAGCAGCGTGACGAAGCTGCGCGCCGCTTGATGGTCGAACAGCGGGCCAAGCTGCGTGAGCGTCTGGAGCGCGATGCGGGACTGCTGCGCCAGCCGGTGGACTTGCTGGCGGGCATGTTCCAGTTGCCTGCCGACCTGAAGCTCTCGCCCGAGCACCGCAGCGTGGCCGAGGATGTGCTGCGTCAACAACGTGAGCGCGCCCAGGCCAGCTGGGCGGCATGGTTGACCGAGGAAACCGCCCAGGGCAAGGGTGAGCTGCGCGCCGAGGTAGCCGCGCAGCGATTGAGCAATCGCGTGCTGAACGAAGTGGCGCTCTGGCAGGCCGATGCGACACCGCAGCCCAGCGACACGATCTGGATCGAAGCGCTCAAGACGCCCGGCATCTGCAATGGGCTGGATCAGTCACGGCCTGCGGCGCAGGTGGCGCAGTTGATCGAGGCGCTGCCCGCAGCGCAGCGCAACACCGCGTGGCAGGGCGAGGCGGAGCGCCTGGCTCGGTGGGGGCAGGCGCCTCGGCAGGTGCCGCCCTCGCCGGACCGTGCGTTTGAGGACGAGCTGGTCGCCACGTTGGCCAAGCTGCCGGGCGACACGTCCAGCCTCGCCCCCGAGGTGCGCGATGCGCTGCAGGCGGCGGGCTGGACCTATGCCGGCCAATCGCCTGCATCGCGCTGCGAACTGCTGCGCTGGTGGAGCCAGGAGCAGGTGCGCAGCCGACGGATGACGGCGCCGCGCGCGCTGCAAGCCTGGCGCACCGCGCTGGCCGTGCGTTCGCAGGCCTATCTGCTGCCCGATGTGCCGCGCAGCGGGCCAGGCGCCACCGACGCGAACGGCTTTCCGCTGTTCGCGCGCCGTGCCGAGCTCGCGGGTACGGTCGTCGTGGAACAGGACATCGATGCCGCCGGCAAGATCGTGCGCAGCTTCGTGCAGCGCCGCGAGATCACGGCGGCTGGCGTGCGCGGTGTGCCGGCCCTGGCCCTGGAGCGCGAACTGGACGCCGTGAGCCTGGCACGCGCCGCCGCCACCGCCGCCGCTGCCCCCGACCCTGCGCAAATGCGCGACGGAACGGCCACGCGCCGCATTGGCATCGAGTGGGTGTTGCCCCAAGGTCATTAGGAAAAACTGGGCTGCGGAAGGTCTTGCGTATTCCAGCGATGCCGTGGCGTTGAAGGTTTCGGGCGGCGGGCTCGCATGACAACGCGGTCTGCCAATCGCATCGACGAGCTGTTGGCTCATCGCTGGTCCCCACCGCCTGGGTCGTTGCCAGCCCGTTGCGTGGCGTTCAAGAAATGGCGTTCAGGAAATTCACCTTGCTGCCCATACGTAGACATTTTTTGGCACGGGCCGTTGCGCTCGTCGCCGCGTTGCCGGCTTGCTCGCTGGCGGCGCCGCCCATACCCACGAGTTCGCTGTTCGACGTCAAGCGTTTCGGCGCCAAGGGCGATGGCCGCACGCTCGACTCGCCGGCGATCAATGCTGCCATTGCGGCCGCAGCGGCAGCGGGCGGGGGTACTGTCTATTTCGCGCCTGGACGCTATCTGTCCGCGTCAATCAGGCTCAAGAGCAACATCACGCTCTACCTGGAGGCGGGCGCGGTGATCGAAGCGGTTGACGCGAGCGTGGCGCGCTATGACCTGCCCGAGCCGAACGAGGCCGGCGGCAACTATCAGGACTACGGCCACAGTCACTGGCAAAACAGCCTGATCTGGGGGATTGGCCTGGACAACGTGGCTATCGTGGGCGGTGGCTTGATCCATGGCAAAGGCTTGATCAGCGGCCACGACAAGTACACCGGCTACTACACCGACAAACCGGACCAGCCCGGCGAAGCCGACAAGGCGATCGCGCTGCGCGAGTGCCGCAACGTGATCTTGCGCGATTTCTCGATCTTGCATGGCGGCCATTTCGGCATCTTGGCGACCGGCTGCGGCAACGTGCTGATCGACCACTTGACCATCGACACCAACCGCGACGGCATGGATATCGACGGGTGCAACAACGTGCGCGTCACGAATTGCAGCCTGAATACGCCCTGGGACGATGCGATCTGCCTCAAGGCCAGCTACGGCCTGGGGCGCATCCAGCACTGCGAAAACATCACGATATCCGACTGCATGGTGTCGGGAAATTTCGACGAGGGCAGCCTGATTGATGGCACGTTCAAGCGCAGTGCGCCGGAGTACCGGTCGGGGCGATACGGCCGCATCAAGATGGGCACCGAATCGAATGGCGACTTCAAGAACATCACCATCACGAACTGCATCTTCGACGAGTGCCGCGGCCTGGCGATCGAGAGCGTGGACGGTTCGCACATCGAGGACCTGACGATTTCCAACATCACCATGCGCGGCGTGGTGAACGATCCGATCTTCATACGCTTGGGCGCGCGCCTGCGCGGACCGAATCAGCCGCCGGTGGGCACCATCAAGCGCATCAATATCAGCAATATTGTGGTGTCCGGTGCGCACGTCAATCACGCCAGCACCATCGCCGGGATTGAAGGACATCTGATCGAGGACATTCGCATCAGCAATGTGCAGATAGAAACCCAGGGCGGCGGCGATGCGGCCTGGAGCGCGCTGGTGCCGCCCGAAAATCCCAACGGGTATCCGGAGCCCGGCATGTTCGGCAAGGCGCCGGCGTATGCGTTTTACATGCGCCACGTGAAGGCCATCGAGGTTCATCACGTCAAGGTTGGCTACGTCAAGCCGGAGGGGCGAACCGCGGTCGTGCTGGACGATGTCAGAGACGCCAGCTTCCATGCCGTCAATCTGCGGCGCGGGCAGGGCGGGGCGGCGCTGTTCGCGCTGCGCGGGGTCAGCGACTTCTCGGCCAGGGATGTGCGCGGCATGCCGGACCGCGAGATCCCGGAGCGTGTGGATGCGCTGACCTTGTAGACAAGGTGGACGACCGAGGGGCTCGCGGCCGCCAAGCGCCTGGCCTTCCGTTCTTGTTACCACGTTCGCGGTGTAGGTGCCGCGAACCTCACACAAAAGCGCCCGCAAGCGCAGCACCACTACCGGACCATCCCACCCATGAACTCGAACATTCCATCGCACAGCGCCGCCATGCCAATCATGCAACGCCGCTTCCGCGCCCCCCGCCTGCTGTCGCTGGTTGCCCTGATCGCCCCGCTGGCGCTGGCGATGGCGCAGACCACCGTCCGGATCGACCTCGCCAAGCCTGGCCTACCGGTCAGTCCGACCCTGTACGGTTTGATGACCGAGGAGATCAACTTTTCCTACGACGGCGGCCTGTATGCGGAACTGGTGCGCAACCGCGCCTTCAAGAATCACGGCTCCACGCCGGAACACTGGTCGCTGGTGCAGGACGCCGGCGGCAGCGCCGCGATGGCGCTCGACGAGCGTTACCCGGTCGCCGGCACCGCCCTGACGACCAGTCTGCGGATCGACGCCGAGAACGCTTCGCCGGGTCACCGTGTCGGTATCGCCAATGCTGGCTACTGGGGCATCCCGGTCACGCCGAACACCAGCTACCGCGCCAGCTTCTACGCCAAAACGTCCGGCGCCGGTGGCGTGCCGCTGACCCTCAGCATTGAAGGCGTCGACGGCAAGACCATCTACGCCCAGGCCGAGGGCGGCCGCATTGACGGCCAATGGAAGCGCTACAGCGTCACCCTCGCCACCGGTGCGAACGTCAAGCCGACCGCCGACGCGCGCCTGGTGCTTGCAACCGAAAGTCCGGGCAAGGTGTGGTTCAACCTGGTGTCGCTGTTTCCGCCGACCCACAAGGACCGGCCGAACGGCAACCGGCCCGACCTGATGCAAAAGATGATCGACATGAAGCCGGGCTTCCTGCGCTTCCCCGGCGGGAACTATGTCGAAGGCGGCAGCGTGACGAACCGCTTCAAGTGGAAGGAAACGCTGGGCCCGATCGACCAGCGTCCAGGCAATCCCGGCACCTGGGGCTACCGCTCTACCGACGGCATGGGACTGCTCGAATTTCTCCTGTGGTGCGAGGACATGAAGGCCGAACCGGTGCTGGCGGTGTTCGCCGGCTACGCGCTCAACGGCGAGTCCGTCCCGGTCGGCAAGGAACTGCAGCCCTTCGTCCAGGACGCGCTCGACGAGATCGAATATGTGACCGGCGACGTGAGCACGAAGTGGGGCGCGAAGCGCGCCAAGGACGGCCATCCGGCGCCGTTCAAGCTGCGCTATGTCGAGATCGGCAACGAGGATGGCTTTGAGAAGAACAAGACCTACGACGGCCGCTACACCCAGTTCCACGACGCCATCAGGAAGAAGTACCCGAAGATCAAGCTGATCTCCACGGTCAACGGCAAGGACTGGGTTGGCTCGCAACAGAAGTTGACCAGTCGGGTCCCCGACCTGATCGACGAGCATTACTACTTCAACCCGATGGAGATGATGAACGACGCCGCGCGCTACGACAGTTATGCGCGCAGCGGGCCGAAAATCTTTATCGGCGAATGGGCCGGGCAGGAAGGGACGCCGACCACCAACCTGCACGCCGCACTGGCCGATGCCGCCTTCATGGCCGGCATGGAGCGGAATGCCGACGTCGTCGAGATGTCCTGCTACGCGCCGCTGTTCGTGAACGTGAACCCGGGCGGCATGCAGTGGCAGTACAACCTGATCGGCTACAACGCGCAGTCCAGCTACGGTTCGCCGTCGTACTACGCGCAAAAGATGTTCAGCAACTATCTGGGCAATGTGTCGCTGCCGGTGCACGCCGAGAAGGTCAGCATGCAAACCTGGCAGCAAGAGGCCAAGAAGGAGACGCCGCAGGACGTGCCGCCGGCCAGGCAGGTGCCGACGATGTTCTTCTCGGCGACCAAGTCGGACCAGCGCGGCGAGATCTACCTGAAGGTCGTCAACGCGATCGGCAACGCGCAGACGGTGCAGGTCGACCTGGCCGGCGCCGTCAAGGTGGCGGCCGAAGGCAAGGCAATCGTACTGAGCTCGACGCACAAGGAAGATACCAACACCATCGCCGAGCCGACCAAGGTGGTGCCGGTGACGAGCAAGGCGAGCGGGTTCGGCAAGCAGTTCAGCTACAGCTTCGCGCCGTATTCAGTGACGGTGCTGGTGCTGTCGACCAAATAGGCCGCTAAGAGGCTGTCGGGCTTTGGGTCGGGTGCGCCGCTTGCATACCGCGACCGCGTGCTCACCGAGCGTGGACAGATGTCGCCAGCTTAGAACCTAGCGAGATTTCACGCCTCCCGGGCGCACGGCGTGTGTCGTCAGGACCGCCGCCGTGCTCGATCAAATCGGCCTTGGAGTCGATGACGGTGGCGTGCTTGCGGCACTCGGTCATGAACAGCAGGCGTTTCCCTTTCAGGCCATGGACCAGCGCCACATAGTCCTGGCCACGCCTGAAACTCAAGTCGTTGATGCCGACCACGGCGACGCCGTTCATGTCGTCCTGGGGGCGTGCCACGCCGACTTGGTGTTCGATCCGGCGGCACAACTGCTTCGCGTTGATGCGCAACCGGCCGGCGGCGTGCGCGACCGGAATCGATCGGCACAGCGTCAAGGCGAGCGCCTCGAAGAGCAGCGTGAAGCCGCTGCCCGGCCGGTCCGTCAATATGCAGCGTGGGCAGGGCGGGGCGGCGCTGTTCGCGCTGCGGCCGCTTCAAAGAAGTTTTCTGACGAGCAGTCTGGCATGCAAGTTCAACAGCGATTCGGTGGGCATGAGCAGCGGACAAGCTGCGCAACATCGCTGGCGTACGCAGGCGCGATCACGAGGCGCTTGCGCGCGAGGCGTCACTCCTCCAACGCGACCACCATCACGGCCTTGGCTGGCACCTTGATCGACAGCTTGCCGCCCGCGGCACGCGCGCTGAACGCCGCCGGCTTGATGACCTGCGGATTCTGGAAGGTGTTGTGCGCGTCCATCGCGGCTGAGGTCAGCACCTTGCCAGCCGCACCATTGACCTTCGTGCCCGCAACGTTGATGGCGACATCGACCGCCTTGGATGGATCGGCGTTGACCAGCGCGAGGTACACCTTGCCGTCCTTGGCTCGTGCTGCCGAAGCGCTCACGCCCGGAATGGTCACGGCACCCAGGGTGTAGCTGGTGTTGTCCTTGATGGCGAGCGGCAGCGACCTGGCATCCTGGAACGGTGCATACATCTGGAACGCGTAGTAGGTCGGGGTCAGGACCATCTTCTCCTTGTCCGTCAGGACCATCGCCTGCAGCACGTTGACCATCTGGGCGATGGTGGTCAGGGTGACCCGCTCCGCGTGCTCATGGAAGATGTGGAAGTTGAGCGCCGCCACGAGCGCGTCGCGCAGGGAGTTCTGCTGGAACAGCCCGCCTCTGGGGTTCACTTCGTCATACCAGGTGCCCCACTCATCGACCATCAGTCCGATCTTCTTCTGGGGATCGTTCTTGTCCAGCACGGCCACGTGATCCTTGACCAGCTGATCCATCTTCAAGGTGTTGGCAAGGGTTGAAATCCACTCGCCTTCCTTGAAGCCGAGGTCCTTGCCCTTGACCTCCCAGTTGCCGGTCGGGACGGTGTACTGGTGGACGGTGATGCCGATCGTGCGGTCCTTCAGTTCCTTGCTCAGGATCTGGGTCCAGCTGGTGTCGAAGCCGCTGCCGCCGCTGGCGATCATCTTCGGCCGGGACTTCTCGGGCGCCCACAGGAAATGCTCGTAGTTGCTGTAGAGGTTCGCGTAGTGGTCGGGCTTCATGTTGCCGCCGCAACCCCACAACTCATTGCCGACACCGAAGAAGGCGACCTTGAACGGCTTCTCGCGCCCGTTCTGAGCGCGCAGCCTGGCCAGGGGCGAGCCGCCGTCCGCCGTCATGTACTGGACCCAGTCGGCCATCTCCTGCACGGAGCCGGTGCCGACGTTGCCGTTGATGTAGGCGTCGGCGCCGATCATGTCTATCAGGTCGAAGAACTCGTGGGTGCCGACGGCGTTGATCTCCTCGACATGGTTCCCCCAGACGTTGCTCGGGCGCTTGTCCTGCGGGCCAATGCCGTCGCGCCAGTGGTAGGTGTCGGCGAAGCAGCCGCCCGGCCAGCGCACCAGCGGCACATGCAACTCCTTCAGCGCGCCGACGACGTCATTGCGCCAGCCTCGGGTGTTCGGGATGTTCGACTTCGTGCCGACCCACATGCCTTCGTAGACGCCGGTGCCAAGGTGTTCGGCGAACTGGCCGTACACATACTTGCTGATGACCGGGCCGGCCTTGCCGGCGTCGATGCTGATGCTGACCTCGTTGGCGGCAAAGGCCGGGGCCGCGATCAGRCCGAGTACGGCGAGGCCGTGCTTGATGGGGTTCACAGGAGGTGTCTATTCAGGTGGGGCGGAAGTGGAGGAAGGCTGAAAGTGATCGCGCCTTGTCAGCGACGCTCTTCCGTCCCTTGCCCGACCCGGTAGTAGTCAAAGTCGACGCGGCCACCGGCCGTCTTGGTCGCGTAGTAGAAGAGGCCGAAGCGATAACCCATGAAGTGCGGGAAGGTGTACTTCAGGGAAGAGGGACGACCGATGGGGGTCCAGGACTTGCCGTCGAGGCTGTAGGAGAAGCGGGCCAGTTCAGGCGCAGGCTCGAAGTCGCAGTCGACCCTCAGATGAACGGTCTTGCCGGAGAGGGGAATGGAGGCGAGCTCTTCGGCCTTGTCCGTTTCGGCGCTCACCATGACCAGAGAACGGACGCCGTCGGTCATCTTGACGCCCACGAAGCCGTACTGCCGCTGGAAGGCGGACAAGCCGGCCCAGTCGCCGTCCTTCATGCCGCTCACGTCGATGCGGGTGGTGGCCGAACTGCTCGGCCCGAAGGTGCGCTGGGTGAGCGTGTTCGGGGCCTCGAGCAGCGTCGGAACGACCCGGCTGGTGGTGAGGCTCAGGTAACCCGGGCGCTTGGTGAGCGACCAGTCATGGGGCTTCGGGTTGTGGTTCCATTGCCAGGCCAGGGGCAGGGCGGGGTCGCCGGGCTTCCGGACGAATTCGTCCGACGCGACGATGCCGGAGGCGCCGGAGACGCCCTGCGCGCCGGCGGGGATGTCGAGCGTCATGGGCGCCTTGCCGCCTTCGCCGAGCACGGGCCAGCCGTCCTTCCAGGTCACCGGCACGAGGTAGGGAATGCGGCCGACGGCGTCGTTGTCCTTGAACAGATAGGCGTACCACTTGCCGTCGGGCGTGTCGATGAGGCCGCCCTGGGCAATGCCGCGATCATCGAGCGCGATGCGGCCTTCGTAGGGGCCGTCGATGGTGTCGGCGCGGTGGATGGTGACGGTGCGTGCCCAACGGCTGCCAGGCGAGGCAATGTTGAAGAGGTAGTAGCGACCGTTGGCCTTGAAAAGCTGGGAGCCCTCGCCCTTGAGCCCGCCCTGGTCGGCGCCGAAGAGGCCGTTGACGTTTTCGACGATGACCTTGTTCACGCCGCCGGGTTTGATGCCCGAGAGATCGGACTTCATCTCGGTGAGCATGATGCGACCGCCGCCGTAAACCATGTAGACGCGACCGTCGTCATCGAAGAACAGGCTGTGGTCACCCAGCGAGGGCTCAAAGCTGGTCTCTTTCCACGGGCCGCGTTCCGGATCGCGCGTGGTGTAGATGTGGGTGCGCCCGGTATTGGCCGAGAACGTCGAGGCATGGAACACGCCGTTGTGATAACGCAGGCTGCTGGCCCAGGAGCCTTCACCGTAGGCGTGCTTGCCGTTGTCGAGGCGCAAGGCGTCGTTGTCGCCAAGGGTTTCATAGGCGTAGGAGGCCATGCGCCAGTTGACGAGGTCCGTCGACTTCATGATCGGCAGGCCCGGGCTCATGTGCATCGTCGTGCTGCTCATGTAGTAGGTCTTGCCGACACGGATGATGGCGATGTCAGGAACGTCGGCCCAGATGACGGGGTTGTGGGCACGGTTCGACGGTGCCGCCGCAAGGGCGCTGGCGCTCATCGCCGCGTTGGCACCGGGCGACGCTTCTGCGGCGAGCGCGTTCGCGCCGATGAGCGCGGCGCAGCAGAAGGCGACGGGGTACAGGGATCTGACAAGGCGCATGGGTGGATGTGGAACGTCAATAGGTTGTTGAGGGGTGCCCCGGGAGGACCCCGTGGCAGCCCGGTCGAGCAGGCCTCGCTCGAGCCGCGCAAACGGCGCTGGCGAAGGTCAGCGCGAGCCGCCGCCCGGCTCGATCCGGTAGTAGTCGAAGTCCACACGGCCGCCGGCGGTCTTGGTCGAGTAATAGAAGAGGCCGAAGCGATAACCCATGAAGTGCGGCGCGGTGTAGGAAAGCCGAGAGGAACGACCGATAGTGGTCCAGGATTTGCCGTCGAGGCTGTAGGAGAAGCGGGCGACCTCGGGGCCTGGCTCGAACTCGCAGTCGACTTTGAGGTGAACGGTCTTGCCCGTGAGCGGAATCGAGGCGATCTCCTTCGGCTTGTCGGCGTCGGCGCTCACCATGACCAGAGACTTGGCGCCATCGGTCATCTTGACCCCGACAAAACCGTAGTTCTTCTGGAAAGCGCTGAGGCCGGCCCAGTCGCCATCCTTCATGCCGCTCACGTCGATGCTGGTGATGGCCGAACTGCGCGGGCCGAAGGTGCGCTGCGTGAGGGTGTTCGTGGCCTCGGGCAGTGTGGAAACGATCCGGCTGCTGACAAGGCTGAGGTAGCCCGGGCGCTTGCTGAGCGACCAGTCACTGGGGTTCGGGTTGTGGTTCCATTGCCAGGCGAGGGGCAGGGCGGGGTCGCCGGGCCGGCGGTCGAACTCGTCGGAGGCGACGATGCCGGAGACACCGGAAACGCCCTGAGCGCCGGCGGGAATGTCCAGCGTCATGGCCACCTTGCCGTCTTGGCCGAGCACGGGCCAGCCGTCCTCCCAGGTCACGGGCACGAGGTAGGGGATGCGACCGACGGCGCCGTTGTCCTTGAAGAGATAGGCGTACCACTTGCCTTCCGGGGTGTCGATGAGGCCGCCCTGGGCGATGCCGCGGTCATCGAGCGCGATGCGACTTTCGTAGGGGCCATTGATGGTGTCGGCGCGGCTGACGATGACGGTGCGCGCCCAGCGGCTACCGGGCGACGCGATGTTGAAGAGGTAGTAGCGGCCGTTGACCTTGAGAAGCTGAGAACCCTCGCCATTGAGCCCGCCCAGGTCGGTGCCGAAGATGGTGTTGACGTTCTCGATGAGAACCTTGTTCACGCCGCCGGGCTTGATGCCGGAGAGATCGGGTTTCAGCTCGATGAGCGTGATGCGACCGCCCCCGTGAACCATGTAGACGCGACCGTCGTCGTCGAAGAACAGGCTGTGGTCGTGCAGCGCGGGCTCGAAGCTCGTCTCCTTCCACGGGCCCCGCTCCGGATCGCGCGTGGTGTAGATGTGCGTGCGTCCGCTGGTGTAGGCGAAAGTCGAGGCGTAGAACACGCCATTGTGGTGACGCAGGCTGCTGGCCCAGGAGCCTGCACCGTAGGCGTTCTTGCCGTTTTCGAGGCGCATGGCGTCGTTGTCGGCGAGGGTTTCATAGGCATAGGAGGCCATGCTCCAGTTGACCAGGTCCGTCGACTTCATGATCGGAAGCCCCGGGCTCATGTGCATCGTCGTGCTGCTCATGTAGTAGGTTTTTCCTACCCGGATGACTGCGATGTCTGGGACGTCCGCCCAGATCAGGGGGTTGTGGGCAGGTGCTGCCTGTACAGCCTCTGCCGCCGCAACGGCCTGAGACCCGACGCAGAGGACGAGAGCCATCAGCAGGTAAAAGATCGGGCGGCTCAGGCCGTCGGGGTGTTTGTCCATGTCTTGTCTCCGGAGTCGTTATGCGAGCCAGGGCATCGGTTGCAGCATGCGGGCATGGCGGCCGCCATGCACCGACGGCCTGCGGCCGACTCAGTGCGCCTGGCGCGCGTACAGCGCGAACGCGAAGTCCGCGGGGCGGCCGCTCTCCCGGTCCTTCAACGGCCGGTCGTCCAGGCTGGCCTCGCCGTCGGCATAGACGTCGCTGCGGCTGGCGCGCAGATTGATCGTCAGCGCGTCCTTCTCGCCCTGCAGCGCCAGCGCATAGCGGCGACCGGACTTCAGCACGACCGGCGGATGGGCGCTGAAGTCAAAGCTCAGCAGGCCGGCCCCTTGCGGCCGGTAGGCGATGGCCAGGCCCTCGCCGGCGCCGAGCAGTTCGGTGCCGGCCTCCACGTCACGCAGCGACAGCCGCAAGGCATGCGTCGCATCCGTGCCATGGCCGTCGCCGGCGTACAGGCTGAGCCGGCCCAGCGCGATGTCGGCACGTGGCGTGAAGGTCTGCACCAGGCGGCTGGCGCCGCCGCCGTCGCGTTTGAAGCCCACAGGTTCCGGGGCCTGCTCGAAAGGCCGGGTGACCGAGGCCAGCGCCGGGCTGCCTGGCCAGGTTTCGGGATAGCCCTGGGCGAACTGCTGAACGGCCACGCGGGGGTCGGAGCGACCCGGGTCCGCCGGCGCGGGCACCTTGCCGGCGGGCGGTCGGGGCGGCGTGCTGATGCCGGCCTCGGTCTGCGTCACGGGCCACATGCGGCCATCGGCGTCGTAGTAGAGGTATTCCATCGTGACGGAGCGGCGGGCGCCGGCGCCGGTCTCCCCATCCGGCAGGGTCAGCGCGCCGTTGTGATAGACCAGGTAGGACTGGCCGTTGAAGTCGTCGACGATGCCCGCGTGGATGGTGAAGCTGTTCTTCGTCGGGCCGGTCAGCACGCCCTGGTAGGTCCAGGGCCCGCGGGGGCTGGGCGCGGTGGCATAGGACAGGTGCTCCCAGACGTTCTGGTGCGCCATGGACGCATAGGTCATGTAGTACAGCCCCTTGCGCTTGGACAGCCACGGGCCCTCGGTGTAGTTGGGCAGCGCGATCTTCTCGATGGGCCCGTCCAACTCGGTCATGTTGGATTTGAGCTTCGCCAGGTAGAGCACGGGGTTGCCCCAGGCCAGCCAGGCGGTGCCGTCGTCGTCGATGAAGACGGTGGGGTCGATGTCGTTCCAGTTGTAGGGGCCGGGCGTCATCGCGTCGGTGACCAGCGCCGAGCCGCGCGCATCCTTGAACGGGCCCAATGGGTTGTCGGCCACCGCCACGCCGATGGCCTTGCCCGGGTGGGTGTTGTCGTGCTGCACGGTGGCGTAGAAGTAGAAGCGGCCGTTGCGCTGCACCACCTGCGCGGCCCAGGCGTCGCCCGTGGCCCACTTGAAGTCGGTGGGCTTCATGAAGGCGCCGTGGGCGGTCCAGTGGCGCAGGTCCTTGGACGAATAGGCCAGCCACTCCTTCATCAGGAAGAAGTCGTCGCCCTTGGCCTCGTCATGGCCGACGTAGAGGTAGACCGTGTCGCCCACGACCAGCGGCGCGGGGTCGGCGGTGAAGCGGTCGCACAGCACCGGGTTGGCGCCGGGCGCTGGTTCGGCGGCTGGCGCAGTCCCGCAGGCGAGGGCGGCGCAGCAAAGGGCGATGTGGTGCAGGAGGCTAGGGAGGCGCATGGCTCAGGTGTGAACTTTTATTGGTTGTCTGGCGTGTCGAGCTTGTCTCGTTGCTCGGCCAACTCACGCTGGTGGCTCGCCGTGAGGCCCGAGGCAGCAGCCGGCTACGGAACCTCATCGCACCCCATCGATTGGTATAACCAGTTTCGCAATTTTGACCAAAGTGGTCTAACCAGTGCAAACACCTACGCACGGCGTGCTGATGGGTTCCGAAAGGGCGCGGTGCTAGAGTGCGGCGCCCCCGTCCTCCCCCGCCCGCCGGACAGTGCCCGCTTCCCTACCCAAGCCTTCCAAGCCACCGAAGAGCCGTCGTCACAAGTTGCCCACGCTCGCCGATGTCGCGCGAGAAGCCGGGGTTTCCGATGTGGCGGCGTCCTGCGCGCTCAACGGCGCCAGGGGTTCGACGCGGGTATCGGCCGAGACGCGGGAGCGGGTGCTGGCGGCGGCGGAGCGCCTGCACTACCGGCCGAACGCGACCGCGCGTGCGCTGACGTATCAACGCACCAACGCCATCGGTTTCGTCGCCAACATCGCCCATGAGGAACCCAACCTCTACTTCCTGGAGGTGTTCAACGGCGTCGTGCGGGGCGCGACGGAGGCCCACCAGACCGCGTGCATCTTTCCACTTGGCGGCTGGGAAGAAGCACCCAAGCGCATTCCGGCCTTGTGCGACGGCCGTGTCGACGGGCTCGTCGTGCTGGCGCCCTACCTGGAAGACGACACCACGACCTGGCTGCCACCGCACACACCCCTGGTCACGATCCACGCCGGCAGGCTGCTGCGGGCCGAGGTGAACGTCGAGGCGGACGATGAAGCGGGCGGCTATGCCATCGCGCGCCACATGCTCGGGCTTGGCTATCGCCGAATCCTCTGTGTGGGCGGACCGATGCGCACCAAGGGAGCAGACCATCGCGTCGATGGCTTCCTGCGCGCCCATGCCGAAGCCGGGGTGGAAGTTGCTTCCGACCACGTGATTCGCACTTGGTTCACGTCCGAAGGGGGTAGGCAGGCCATGCAGGAATGGATGGAACGCCACCGCGGTCAGCCGTTGCCCGAGGCGGTCTGTTGTGGCAGCGACGACATCGCCTTCGGCTGCATCGACGCGCTGGAGGGCTGCGGGCTGAGCGTTCCTCGGGACATCTCGATCACCGGCTTCGACAACACCTTGATGGCCCGCACCTTGCGCCTGACGACCGTGCGCCAGCCCCTGCTTGAGATGGGTCGTCGCGCGGTTGAGGTCCTGATGCAGCTGATCGAGGCGCAGCGCCGTGGTGAGGCCTACCAGGGCCCTCGCGACATCGTCATGCCGGTCGAGCTTGTTCACAGGCGAACGCTGCCGGGACCTCGAAGCGAGCCGCTGACCATCCCTTGACACGCAGGAAAGTGGCTAGGTTTTTCCCTAGTTAGTTCGACCGTCGACCGAACTACGATGCTTGCGCGGCACGGCTGCAATTATTTTCCTCCGTTGATTCGGCGCCGAATCAACTTCAATTCGGCGTCGAATCAAGGTGCGAGCCTTCAAGCGTCCTATGTCCTCATCCAGGTTGAACACAATCTCTCCGGCGGGCTCTTTTCCGATGATGGCTCCCAGGCCTGGTCTAGGCGGCTCGCGTGATCGTCACGATGCCGCGAGCGACCGATTTGCGGTGACGGCGGGGAACGGCGAGCCCGGCGACGAATGCGGTTCCGCGCCGTCAATGGGCTGGAGCAGCCGGGATGGTCTTGGCGCCCCGATGACTGAAGCCGGGTACTTGGCGAATGCGAGCATCCTGGCCGAGCGCCTCTTGGCGTCTGGCTACGACGTCGCCATGGTCGCGCCCGAGTGGTATGTGGCGGACGCGACAGCCTCAGGATGCCCGCCGTTTGCACTGGTGCAACTGGATGCCCACGGCCGACCGCAGCCCGCGGCGGACCGCTTCCCCAGCGCCATGGAGGGATGCGGCTTCGCTCCGCTCGCAGCCCAGGTTCACCGCCTCGGCTTGCGCTTCGGTGTGCACCTGACGCGCGGCATCCCCCGCGAAGCGGTCGCGCGAGGGCTGCCTATCGCCGGCAGCCCATGGCGTTGCGATGAGGTCGCCAACCCGGGYTCGGCCGGCGCCTGGAACACCGACATGTGCGGCGTCAACCTCGACCACCCCGGCGCTTTCGATTGGTACCGTGCCTGGTTCGCCCAGCTCGCGGCATGCGGAGTCGACGCGGTCTCGATCGATGCCAGCGCCTCGCTGGACGGCCAGGCAGACGAGGTCGGCTTGCTCCGCCGCGCCATCGAAGCCACGGGCCGTCGCATCGAATTGATGCTTGGCGCCTAGCCCGAAGTTGCTGCATGAGGGCGGTTGGCCCGAACTGCGCGACGGCATCGTCAAACTGCTGGAGTGCGCGTCGCAGGCGCGCCCCGAGCCTGGCCCGATGCCGGCGTGCTGAACATGAGCGGGGGCAGGCTGGGCGATGGCGAGGGCGAGGGCGAGGGCGACGCATGTCTCACTCGCGACGAGCGGATGCTCATGCTGACGGCGTGGGCTTGCGCTCGCCGTGACTGTCGATGAGTCTGCGGCTGTTCGGGCGCACGCTCAGCTGTCTTCGCCAGCCCGGGTGACGCAGCCTGAAGACGAGCCGTGAGACAGGGTGCATCTTCCGCTGGGTCCGTGGTGCTCACGCCGCGGTTGAAGTCGGAAATGCAGAGGCCAGGGCCCTTCCTGGTGGCCCTGAGCTCGTTCAGTTGGAGGCGCAGCAACATCGCTTCAGCGCGTGCGCGCCATCTTGACCTTGAGCATGATGGGCTCGGCCATCAGGTTCAGGCCGCTGTCGACCTGGTCGCCGTTCCACACGCGCTCCATCTGCCAGCGGCCCTTGTCGTCAAAGCTGCCTTCCTCGACGCGCAGCATGAAGCCGCTTGCTTGCGGCCCGCCTTCCATGCGCACGCGGGTGCGCTGGCCGACGATGAGGAACTCGTCGTCGCCGATCTGCGCAATGGCCACGCCGCCGCCGGGCTGTTCGGTGCCGGCCGGCCGCTCGTCTTTGCTGTCCCACGCAAGGTCCCAGAACTGCCATTGGCGGTAGGTCAGCTTGGCGATCCAGCCGCCTGGCAGTTCCAGCGACTGGGGCTTGCGGTCGTCGCCTTCAGCGGCGCCGCGCGTGCGGCCCTCGAAGGCCCACTGCGCCCACTGGCGCTGAATCGGCCGAAAGGCGCCGAAGACGCGGGCGAAGGGCTCGACCATGGTCTTGTCGGTGCGCTTGGAGCCCAGCGGGAAGTTGGCGTAGTTGAAGTAGTCCAGGCCGAAGGGCGCCACACCCAGGGTGCCGCGGCCCAGCGCCGCGTAGATCCAGCGCGCATAGCCCTCGGCATTGCCGATCTCGGGAATCCACAGCGCGTTGTCAGGCCGCTGGTACAGGCGCATATTGGCCTTGATCCCCTCGGAGTTGGGCGTATAGATGTCGGGCGCGACGATGTCGATGGCGGGTGCTGCGGCCTTGTAGATGTCGATGACGTCCCAGACCGGCCCACCGCTGGCGAAGTTGCCCTGCCAGGGCTTGGGCGGCTGTTCCAGCGCCTCGCGCAGCGCGCCGTTGACGTACATCGGCAGGTCGTAGACGGCGCGGCCGGCCTTGGCGATCTCGCCGATGTAGCGGGCGATGGCCCAGGCGTGGAAGTACTCGTCGGCGTAGTCGCCATAGACCTCGCGCCAGGTGCCTGATGCGGCGGCCTTGGGCTTCTGGCGCGCCAGCACTTCGGCGGGCACCGGCTGCTCGAAGGCCGCCTGGGCCGCTGGCCCGAAGTCGCGCACGAGGCCGTAGGTGCCGGCCTCGTTCTCGACCTGAACCATCAGCACGGTGCGCTCGGTCGCGTCGATCTTCTTCAGGTGGGCCATGAGCGCCACGAAGGCGCGCTTGTCGGCCTTGAGCGTCTCTTCGCCGAAGGGGCTGAAGCAGAAGTTGGGCTTGCCGTCGCGGTCCAGCATGGAAGGGAAGCGCCTCCCATTGAGCTTGACCCAGTCGGGGGTGTACGAGCCGCCGGTGTTCTTCCAGGTCGCGAACCACAACAGCACGAGGCGCTTGTCCTGCTGCCGCGCTTCCTTGACCAGGACGTCGAGGAAGCTGAAGTCGAACTGGCCTTCCTGGGGCTCGACCTGCTGCCATGCCACCGGCATCAGCACGGTGTTGGCATGCGCATCGTTGGCCGCGGCCCAGACCTTGCCCAGGGCTTTGGGATAGTTGCTGGAGTTGTGCGCCTGGGCGCCAAGCATCAGGAAGGGTTTGCCGTCGACGAGCAAGGCATGGTGGCCGTCCCGCTGCACGAGGCGCGGGGCTTCGGCGGCGCTGACGGGCGTGACAAGCATTGCGGCGAGCAGGGCCGCGATCAGGGAGGTCTTCTTCATCGCGGCCGGGCCCTAGGGTTTCGCAGGGCCGGTCAGACGCAGCATCAGCACGCTGTGCGGCGCCAGCCGCGCTTGCAGTTTGCCGCTGGTGTCGCCCGTCTTCTTGCTCCACAGGTCGGACCAGCGGTAGACGGCCTGCTTGAAATCGACCGACCGCTTGCTCAGGTCATCGCCCAGGACTTGCTTCTTCCAGTCATGGTGAACGTCGGCAGGCTGGTTGGAGCGGTTCAGGAACATCAGTGCCCAATCCCCGCCGTCGAGCGGCTTGGCATAGAACTCCAGCGGACCGTCGACCAGGACGCGCAGCGCCTGCACACCCAGCTTGTCCTGGTTCACCGCGATCACGCCCGCGTTGGTCAGGATGCGGCGGGTCGACTCGGACATGGAACGCAGGTCGTTGCCCAGGATGAGGGGGGAGGCCAGCATGGCCCAGATCGACAGATGGGCGCGGTCTTCATCCTCGCTCATGCCGTTGCCGACTTCGAGCATGTCCATGTCGTTCCAGTGACCGGGCCCTGCGAAGTTGCGCAGGTTGGCGTCAGCGTGCTTGTCGAGGATGCGCAGCACGCCCAGACCCGTCGAGAAACCGGGATTGAACTGGCAGTCGAAGCAGTTGTAGATGTCGGGTGTGGTGCGCCACAGATGGCCGACCTTGCCGGCCCACTCCCACGGCTTGCTCATGCCCCATTCGCAGATGCTGAACACCATCGGACGGCCCGCCTTGGCGATCGCGTCGCGCATGGTGGTGTAGGCCGGCTCGGCGCTCATGCCCGGGGTGTCGCACCAGTCGTACTTGACGTAATCGATGCCCCAGCGCGCGTAGACCAGCGCATCCTGATATTCGTGGCCGCGGCTGCCGGGACGGCCGCCGCAGGTGGTGGCGCCGGCATCCGAGTAGATGCCCAGCTTGAGTCCCTGGCCATGCACATAGTCCGCCAGCGCCTTCATGCCGGATGGGAAGCGCTTGGGGTCGGGCTGGATGTTGCCGTCGGCGTCGCGCTGGCCTTGCCAGCAATCGTCAATGTTCACGTACTGGTAGCCGGCGTTCTTCATGCCCGACTTGACCATGGCATCGGCGGTCTCGCGTATCAGGCGCTCGTCGATATCGCAGGCAAATTTGTTCCAGCTGTTCCAGCCCATGGGCGGGGTGAGCGCCAGGCCTTCAGTCTTTTGAGCCCAGCCATTGCCTGCCGCGCCAAGGAACAGGGTCAGCGCCGCGGCGGCCATCATTGCCCAGCTGTGGAACAGCGACTTGTGTGTTGTGTGCCTTGTTTTCACTTCTCAGGTTCCTTGGTGATTCGTAGAAAAGGGGCATCGCCGCGTCAGCTGAGCCGCCAATACAAGTTGGAGTAGCCGTGCGCGATGCTGTGGAACGGCATCAGCTCGTACGCTTGGCCCGGGCTCGGCCCGCTCAGATGGAACGTCAGCGGGCCAGCACCGCGCCGGACCGCCCGGTCGAGGCCGACGCCCTCTAGGTGCAGCGGGAGGATCTCCAGCGGTTCGGTGAACTTCTTGCCATAGGACACGTTGTGCGCCACCAGGTCGGCACCGGGCGCCATGGCGGGGCCATCGATGCGCGCCGCCAGCACCAGCGGCCCATACATGAGCGCTGCAATCTGAGGCGCGTTCGGCAACGGCGCCAGGTGCAGATGCATCGGCAGATCGATATCCAGCACGTCGCCGTTGCGCCAGGTGCGCGAGAGCTCCATGTAGCGCCCGGCCTGGTCACTGGCCATGAGTTGGCGGCCGTTCAGGCGCACGCTCATCTGCTTGCACCAGCCCGGGTGGCGCAGCCTGAGAACGAGCTGGGTGGGCCGCTCCAGCCGCAGCGTGAGCCGGCTGGCGCCGCGCTCGGGAAAGTTGGTCGTCTGGCGCAGATGCACGCCCTGGTCGGCCCAGTGCAGATCCGACGCCATGTATTGGTTCACATACAGCACGTCCCCGCGGTGGAAATAGATGGAGTCGACGTGCTTGGCGTGGCTTTCCATCCCCGTGCCGGTGCAGCAGAAGAACGAATGCTCATGCGAGCAGTAGAGCTTCGGATAGGTGCGTCGGGTGGCCTGGAAGTAGGTGAACATGCCACTGTCCGGCTCCTGCGAAGCGAGGATGCCGTTGAACAGGGCGCGTTCGTGGAAGTCGGCGTAGGCCACCGACGGTTGCGCCGCGAACAGGGCTTGCGTCAGGCGCAGCATGTTGTAGGTGCCACAGGTCTCCATGGTCGAGGCCGAGGCCAGATGCTTCTCGAACTCGGCGGGCGGAAAGAAATGCTCGTTGTCGCCATGCCCGCCGGTCGCAAACGAGCGCTGCTCGACCACCGCGCGCCAGAAGTAGCGCGCGGCTCGTCGGTATTGCGCCTGTCCCGTGAGCCCGTGCAGCCGGGCAAAGCCGATGACCTTGGGAATCTGCGTGTTGGCATGCATGCCGTCGAGGGTGTCACGCCCTTCGGCCAGCGGCGCGAGCAGTGCCCGGTGGCTGAAGCGCTCGGCCAGGCGCAGGTAGCGCGCCTCTCCGGTGAGTGCATGCAGGTCCGCCAGCACTTCACTCATGCCGCCGTGCTCCAGATCGAGCATCTTCTGAAAGCGCGCCTCGTCGATGGGCCGCGCGGCCTCGTCGATCCAGTCGGCGATACGCACGAGGATGGGGAGCGCCCGCTTGTTCACGCGGTGCACATGCACGTCGCGCAGCCCGGCCATGAACTTGTGCAGCGCGTACCAGGGCACCCCGATGACAGGCCGGCCGGCCAGGCAGTTGCGCAGTTGCGTATCGCCATCGGGGAAGCCGCAGACCAGGCCACCAGGCGCCGCTTCCTGGCAGGCCTGCAGCTCCTTGATGACGTAGTCGATCCTGACGCGCGCACTCTCCCGCCCGGTGGACGCCCATAGCAGCGAGCAGGCGCTCAGGAAATGGCCCAGGGTGTGTCCCGGGCAAAGCCCCTCGGCCTCCCAGCCGCCGTACACCGGCGCCTTTGGCATGAGGCCTGCACTTTTCCGATAGTTATGCAGCAGGCGGTCGCAGTTCAGCGACTCGAGATAGCGCGCATTGAGGTTCTCGGATTTGCGAAATGGGCCGTCGAGCAGCCGCACATCCGACAAGGGGAAAGGCTGCGCGGCTTCGCCCGGGCCGCTTTCCTCACCACTCGCCTCGTCGGCCTCGGCCGGCATGCCGAGCAGCAGCGGCGCCGCGGCAAGGACCTGCAACAGGTGGCGTCGAAGGAGATCCGCCGAAAGCCCCTGATCCCAGGCGTCGCCGGGTGTCGATCTCGTGCTTGAGCTTTTCTGAAAATCAGTCTTCATGCCGGTTGTCATGTTGGTGCGCTGAGCTCAGGGTTGAACGGTCCATTCGATACTGTCGGTATTGCCATGCTCGTCGCGCACGCGCAGCATCGCGCGGCCCGCTGACAGCGCCACTTGTGGCCAGACTGCAATGCAGTCGACGACCTTGGCCTGCCGCGCCGGGTGGCCGTTGACCTCCAGGCTCAGTTCACGCGCATTGCTGTAGGCCATTCACAATGACTGGCCCGGCGCGCCGCACGCTGGCGCGGCGGTTGGCCAGGTGCACCACCGGTTCGCGCTGCCACCAGGCGCGCCACAGGAGGAAAGCGTCCTTGCGGAAGCGCCAGGCGCCGTCCACAAGGCTCGACAGGCGGGTGGCCTGGGCCTGCAGTGCGAGCAGGCCCAGCGTCATTGCGAGAACGGCGAGAAGCATCAGCGGGCGCCCGGTTCGAGGACGACGCGGCCCCACAGCCCGGAGGGCTGTCCGGCCGTGGCTTCGACCAGTACGGTCACCTGGCGGCGCGGGCCGCCCTGAGGCAGGGTCACAGCGAAGGGCGCCGGCTCGGCACCGGCCTTGTCGGCGAGCTTGACGCCGTCCACCCACACTTCGGCCTTGCCGGCGATGCTGCCGAAGACGAGCTGCGCGCGGCCGTCGTTGCGGTCGGCGCGCACCTGCACGCTGCCGCGGTAGAGACGAAAGGCCTGCGCCTCTGCGCCGCGGCGGATGGGCGGCTCGTCCCAGCCCCAGGAGTTCATGTCGGTCTCGGCCAGCACGACATTCGGATCAGGACGGGTGGCGTGGGCCGGTGAGACACGCCAGCTCAGCAGCGGCGTCGTCGGCTCGGCCGTCGGCACGCTCGGCGGCGCGGCGGCTGGCTGCAGCTTGAGCACGACTTCTGCGGGTTGCAGGCCGTCGGCAGATGCGCGCAGCTTCAGCTCGCCGCGGCCGTCGCGCCGGGCCTGCACGATGAGCTGGGCCAGCCCGTTGAACAGGCTGCGCTCGCTGGCCTTGTCGGGCTCGTGAGAGTTCGGGTCGCCGTTCCCCACACCAATGAGGTTGGCCTGGCCATCGAGCTCGAAGCGCACGCGGGCGTTCGCCGTCGGCACTGGCCGGCCCTGGGCGTCGACGGCGCTGACCGTCACCGGCATGGCGTCCAGCCCGTCGCCGGCCAGGGCAGGGCGGTCCGGCGTCAGCACAAGGCGGGCGGGCGCGCCGCTCGTCTCGACGGTGTCGCGCGCGATCTCCTTGCCGTCCTTGAGCGCCACGGCCTCGATGCGGCCCGGTGCATAGGTCACCTTGAAGTTCGCCATCTCGTAGGGGTCGACATCTTGTTCGCCGACGACCACGCCGTTGAGCAGCAGCCGCACGCGCGGCGCGTTGCTGGCGACCATCACGTGCACGGCCTGGCCTTCGCGGCCGGCCCAGTTCCAGTGCGGCACCAGCTTGACGACCGGGCGGTCCTTCACCCATTGCGCCTGGTGGATCCAGAACGCCGTCTTGGCGAAGCCGGCCAGGTCCATCGCGCCGAAGAAGGAGCCGACGCTGGGCCACTCGTAGGGCGTCGGTTCACCGCGGTAGTCGATGCCGGTCCAGATGAAGCTGCCGGCGATGAAGGGCCGCTCGCCGATGGCACGCCAGGCCTGGCGATGCGTGTTGCCCCAGGAGGAGGGCTCGTCGTCGTAGCTGCCGAACACCTGGCCGGCGCGGTCGCTCGTGAACTCGCCACGCGTCATGTAGGCGGCGGTGTCCTCGGTGCTCGTCATCGGTCGCTTGGGGTGCTTCTGGTGATACCCGTCATAGGCGCCGATCTGGTAGTTCACGCCGACGACATCGAGCGCATCGGCCGCGTTCAGGTCGGTGAACAGGCCGCCGTGCATCGCGCCCGTGACGGGCCGCGTTGGGTCGAGCTTCCTGATCGCGGCAACCATGCGGCTGGCCATCTCGTAGCCCGGCTCCGTGCTTTGCAGCGGCTCCTCGTTGAAGATGGACCACAGGATCACGCTCGGGTGGTTGCGGTCGCGGCGCACCATCCAGGTCAGCTGCTTCAGGTAGTCGGGCGAGGGATTGAAGTTGCGGTTCTCGTCCATGACGAGCAGGCCCAGCCGGTCGGCGATATCCAGCACCTCGGCCGCGGGCGCGTTGTGCGAGAAGCGGATCGCGTTGGTGCCCATCTCCTTCAGGCGGCGCAGGCGGAACTCCCAGATGGCCTCCGGCACGGCGACGCCGACGCCGGCATGGTCCTGGTGGACGCAGACGCCTTGCAGCTTCACCGGTTGGTCGTTCAGGAAGAAGCCGCGGTCCGCGTCGAAGCGGATGCTGCGAAAGCCCGTCTGCACCTCGGTGCGGTCGAGTTCCTTCGCACCGTCGCGCAGCGTCGCCCGCACACGGTAGAGATGGGGCTGCGCCAGCGACCACAGCCTGGGCTCGCGCACATCGAGCTTCATGCGTGCGACGGCCGACTCGAGCCCGCTGACCCGCGCGCGCGTGCTGGCCTTGGCGACTTCGCGGCCGGATGGATCGATGACGACCACATCGACAACACCACTGCGCTCGGACTTGGCGCTGCTTTGCAGCGTCACCTCGACGGGAATGGTCCAGCGCCCGTTCTGCTTGACCGGGTTGGCATGCAGGCCGTCGGTGGCGATGTGCAGCGCGTCGCGCTTGACCAGCCAGGTGTGGCGGTAGATGCCAGCGCCCTCGTACCACCAGCCCTCCTGAGCTTCGGCGTCGACGCGCACGGCGATGGTGTTGGCGTCGGCGCCGTAGCGGACATAGGGCGTGATGTCGATGCTGCGGCCGTTGTAGCCCGACCAGTTGCGGTCGACGACGATGCCGTTGACCCAGACCGTGCTGTGGGTGGCGATGGCATCGAACTGCAGTTCGATGTGGCGGCCGCGGTCGGATTCGGGCAGGGGCAGGTAGCGCCGGTACCAGCCGAAGCCGCGCTGGCGGTAGCCCTGCGACGCGTTCTCGTTGCGGTCGAACGGGTTCTCGACTGCCCAGTCATGCGGCAGGTCGACGCGCCGCCAGCTGGAGTCGTCGAAATCGGCGGCGGCAGCGCCCCAGGCGCCGTTGGCCTTGCCGTTGTGATAGCTCATGCCATGGCCCTTGACCGCCGGCATCGGCACGTCGCCGCGGTGGAAGAGCCAGCCACTGTCGAGCGAGAGGCGCTCGCGGCCAGCGGCCTGTGCGGGGCCTGTCGCCAGTGCGAGCAGGGCGACGATCGTGGCAATCAGCCAATACGGGATGCAAGACGCGCGGGGCATGACTCAACTCTCTATGGATCGGGCGCTCGAAATGGAAAAGCCCCGGCGGCTGCGGAGGTCCGGGCGGGGCTCAATCGAGGAAAAAATAGGTCGCGCGGCCCCTTTTGAAGACCGCGCGACAAAACCAGGTCAACGTGTGCCTGGCCGACTCGGAGACGAGCCAGTTAATCGTTGCGGCGGCGGCGGCGCTGTGCGCTGATGCCCACGGCTGCCAGGCCGAGCAGCCAGAGGGCTGTGGTGGTCGGTTCCGGGACGGCGGACACGGAGTCCGCGGAGGCGGTCAGGCCGATGCGCATCTTTGCCCAGGTGGTGGCCCCGGGATTGGTCCAGGAGGCGGTCAGAAGGGTGGGGCCCCCGTAGTTAGGCGAGCTGGCGTCGATGAAGGCTTCGACGTAGTTGGCCGAATCGCAGGTATCGGTGACGAAGTCGGTGCTGCACAGTTCGATGTAGGCGTTGGCCTGCGCCATCGAACCGCTGGCGTGGATGCCGTCCAGCGTGGCGCTGACCGTGATCGTGGTGTTGCCGCTCACCATGATCTGGCCGTCGAAAACCTTGGCAAAAGCCCATCCGGACTGGCCGCCGTCGACTTGGACGGAGGCAAATGCCGTCACGCCATTGAGGTCGCTGGAAGTCTTGGCGGTGAGGCCGGCCTGGGCCGAGGACATTTGGTTCGCTACCGAGGCGCCCAGCGCATTGCCGTGCCATCCGATAACGCTGTCATTGAAGCTGGGATTCAGCAGAGCGCTGGATGCACCTGCGGTCTTGGAAACCCACTCCACCTCTGTGGGCAGGTAGTACCACCATTCGCCACCTGAGGTTGACAGCGTCAAGTTCGAAATCCTCACCTCCGCCATGTCGGCGGCAGCCAGTTGGGATGCAGCGATCAGCGAGGCAGCTAAGACGGTCTTGTATCGATTCAGCATGGTGTCTCCAGTGTTGTCGTCGGGTTCGGGTGCCGCGCCCGCCCATCGCATAACGCCGGTACAGCGCTTGCGCGGTATGACCAGTTTCTCAAATCTGTATATTGGTAATACCAGTAAAAACACCTATCACCCCCAGCGCAAGGGTCCTTGCGGCTTCCTGCCTTCGTTCGAGGTGGGAGTGCGCCGCGTTCGGAACGTGATCGTCAGGCCCGCGACGGTGGGTTGCGATAGGCCCGCTTCAGGCTTGGAAAAGACAGAGCTCAAGCGACTCTGCATTCGTCGTGATCGAGAAGCCCGGCGCCTTGGGGGGCAGATAGCACGTCATCGATCAATCTCGCTGAGCATCACGCAGGACGAACAGCCAATCAAACCGGTCGGCGGGCCATGGCCCTGCGTCGCAGCAATGGGCAAAGTGGGCCTTCGTACTCACGAAAGGGCTCATGTGAAGATTCTCTGGAAGCGCATGCGCGCAACGGTTATCAGCGTCGTGGCGATCGGCATGATGCTCGGCGTCACGCATGCCCAGGACAAGGAGATCGGTACGGCGCCGTCCCTGGCTGTGTCCGCTGACTTGCCGCCTTGGCTGCGTCGTGGTCTGCCAGGGCGAGGCCACGCCACGCTAGCTCCGCTGGCTGGCACCTGGCGCGTGCAGATGGGTGTCTACGCCACCCTCGGCCGGAGCGCCGATGCACCGCCTATCACCTCGGATGACCTTGTTACGCGCCGCCAGTGGGTGGCCGGGGGGCGCTACCTCGAGGACACGACCGAAGGCACGCTGGACAAGTCTCGCTACTGGCGCCGCGGCTGGCTGGGCTACGACAACATGGCCGCGCGCTACGAATGGGTCACGATCGACGAAGCAAACGCCGGAATGATGCGGTACGTCAGCCTCACCGGATCGGGGCCGCAAATACGGCTTGACCTGTTTGGCACGTTTGTCGATCAGGGTGTGGCAGGTGAGGCTTTCGTCGGCAAGACGATCCCGATGCGTACCGTGATACGCATTGAAGGGCAGGACCGCCACGTTATCGAGCTCTACTTCACGCGACCCGGTCACAAGGAGGCCTTGGCCACCCGCGCCGTCTATACGCGCACCGCGCCGTGAGCCAGCCGTCCGATGCGCGCGCAGCACTGATGGTGCTGGCGCTCGGTGCCTTCGCTTTCGGTACGGCAGAGTTCGTCATCGTTGGCGTGCTGGACTTGGTTGCGCGCGACCTCGGCACGTCGATCGACCGTGCCGGCTATCTGGTGATGGCCTATGCACTGGGCATCGCGATCGGTGGTCCCATCGCTACCGCGCTGACCACGCGCCTTGAGCGACGCTCGGTGCTTGCGCTGTCGCTCGCGGCGTTCGTCGCATTCAATCTCTTCGTGATCGTCGCGCGTGAGTTCGGCCTGCTCCTGTTCGCGCGCTTCGTAACCGGCGCCATGCACGGGCTCTTCGTTGGCGCGGCCTCGGTGGTCGCGGCCGGGCTCGTGCGTCCGGAGCAGCGCGGCCAAGCCATGGCGATGGTTTTTGGCGGCGTTGCCGTCGCGACCGTGCTGGGCGTGCCGCTGGGCACCTGGGTGGCGCAGGCGACGGGTTGGCGCACGGCCTTCATGGCAGTCGTCGCTGTCGGTGCCGCGGCCTGGGTGGGAACGCTTTACTGCGTGCCGCGCTCAAGCGCACGCCCTGCCGGCACGTTCGGCATGCAGGCGCGCGCAGCCTTCGCGCCGCGCGTGTTGGCGCTGCTGGGGCTGGCCGCGCTGCTGATGGGTGGGCAGTTCAGCGCTTTCACCTTCATCGCGCCCTACTTGAAGCAGATCAGCGGCGCATCGGAAGCGACGATCAGCCTCTATCTTCTCGCCTACGGCATTGCCAGCGCCGTCGGCATGTTCCTCGGGGGGCGCTTTGCCGATCGCGATGCAGGATTGACGCTGGTGGCGGCGAACGTGCTCCTGGTCATCGTGCTTGGCCTCTTCTACCTCTTCGGCTCGAACCCCGTGGTGGCATTGCTCGCACTGGGTGCCTGGGGACTCGCCGGCTTTGGCATGGTTCCGGCGATCCAATTGCGCGTCGTCGGCCTCGCAGGTCCGGGTGCAGACCTCGCAGCCTCGTTGAGTGCCTCCGCAGTCAACGCAGGCATCGCAGCCGGAGCGCTAGGCGGCGGCGTGGCGTTGGCGCGATACGGCGTCGAGGCGCCGATGCAGGCGGCACTGTTGCTGTGCGCGCTCGCGCTGCCCGCGACTTGGATTACGAGGCGTCTTGCCGCGCCGGAAGACCCCGTTCTGCACTCACCCGCGCAGCCCGCGCACACTCATTGGTCATGAGCACACACCGGGCCGATCCAATGACACCGGACCTCGATCTGCTGAACCCCGTTCTGCAGGACCTGCGGCTGGTGCGCGCGTCGTACTGTCGCACCGACATGACGGCGCCATGGGGCGTGCAGATCCCGCTTCAGAGCGGCGTGTGCTTCCATTTCGTTGTTCAGGGCGGATGTTGGCTGAGACTGCCTGCGCGCGAGCCATTCTGGATCGGCCCGGGCGATGTTGCGCTGTTGCCGCGCGGCACTGGCCATGCGATCGCCGACGCCCCCACCACGCCGGCCCGGCCGCTCGAGGAATTCGACCAGGATTCGGTCGGTCCGACCACGCACAACATGCGCGCTGGCGGTGGCGGCGCACGCTCACTGATCGTCTGCTGCGCGCTCGAGTTCGACGAGCCGGCGGTGCACCCCCTGACGCAGCTGATGGACGAAGTGCTGGTGCTGCGGCATACCGAAGCGAGCGACCCTGCGCTACCGGCGCTGTTGTCCTTGATGGCCGCCGAGGTGGCCGCGCAACGTGTAGGCGCCGCCACGATGATGACGCGGCTCGCCGATGCAGTGGTCACGGCCATGGTGCGCGGCTGGGCCGAGACCCACGCGGGAGATCTGAAGGGGTGGCTGGCCGGAGCGCGCGATGCGCCGATAGGCCGAGCGCTGGCCGCAATTCATCACCAGCCGGGCCATCTTTGGTCGGTCGTGGCGTTGGCGAAGATCGCTGGCCTGTCGCGGTCGGTCTTCACCGAGCGCTTCACCGCCGCGGTAGGGTTGTCTCCAGCACGGTATATCGCGCACTGGCGCATGCATGTTGCCGGTGCGTGGTTGCGTCATGGGAGATTGACCGTCTCGGATATCGCGCAGCGGCTGGGCTACGAATCTGAAGCTTCCTTCAGCCGCGCATTCAAGCGTCTGTTCGGCGTTCCGCCGGGAACGCTGCGCTGGCAGGGCGGCTGACCGGTCTGCCCGTCCATTCGCCTAGTTTCACGGCCAATCATTTGGAGACACGATGCCCATCATCAACGTCAAAGTCAGCGCGACGCCTTCGCCGGAAATGAGCGCCCGCATCGCCAGCCTCTTGCTCGAAAAGACGAGCCGCATTCTCAAAAAGAAGCCTGAGCTCACTGCTATCGCCATCGAGTACGTCGATCCTCACCATTGGATCGTTGGCGGCACGTCGCTGGCTGAGCAACGCAAGAGCAGCTTCTATTTCGACATCAAGGTGGTTGACGAGACCAACACCAAGGCTGAGAAGGCTCTTTACGTTTCGGAGGTATTCGAGGCTTTTGCTCAGTTGCTCGGCAACCTGCATCCCGAGAGCTATGTCTACGTGCAGGATGTCCGGCCGACGGCCTACGGGTATGGAGGTCGAACGCAGGAGTACCGGTTCCAGCACGCGATCTAACTCTCAAAGAGTAGCGAACAGCTTTTTCTTGAAGATTGGCCTGGTCTCCTCAGCCAATCCACCCTTCAGTCAGCGCTTGCGGTTGACTGCCATTGCAGACCGAGCTGCTCTCCGATGTGCGTGCGCAGCGCGTCCAGGGACACGGGCTTGGTCAGGAACACATTCACTCCGGCCTGCAGGCATGCGGCACGGTGCTCGGCGGTGGCCGAGGCCGAGACCGCGATGACAGGCACAGCAGCCAGATCGCTTTCTCCCCGAAGGCGGCGCGTGGCCTCCACACCGCCCACGGATGGCATCACGCTGTCCATCACGATCAGGTCTGGCCGGAAGCTCCTCGCAGCTGCCAGCAGCTCGCTGCCATCGCTGGCCTGAGCAACTTCGAATCCGGCACGGGTGAGGAAATCGCACATCAGCGTGCGGTTCGCCTCCACGTCGTCTACAACAAGTACCCGGCGCGGAGCCCCCGAGTAGCGCGCGACGCCAGGCGTGTTCCGCGAGGCGAGCTCCGTCGGCTGGACTACTGGCAGCGGCAGCTCCACGCGGAATTGGGTGCCGCGACCAAACTCGCTGCTCACGTGCACTTGTCCGCCCATGTCGTTCACCAACGCCCGGGTGATTGCAAGTCCCAGTCCCGTACCGCCGCTGCGGCGCTGCGCGTCGCCCACCTGCTCGAAGGGCTTGAATATGCGTTCCAAATCGGTGGAGCGCATGCCGACACCGGTGTCCTCAACATCCAGCCGCAGCTGCACCTCAGCTGGGCCCCTTGGCTCGGCGCAGGCGCGCAACGCGACCGTGCCGGTATCGGTGAATTTGATCGCATTGCTCAGCAGGTTCAGCAGGACCTGGCGCAATCGGCGCTCGTCGGCCAGGACGGCGTCGGGCAAATCCGCTTGGGCCTCGAACACGAAGGCCAGGCGCTTCTCGTCGGCCTTCACTCGCATGAGGTTCACGACCGATCGCAGCAGACCGGACAGGTTCACCGGCTCTGGGTTGAGGTCGGTTCGGCCGGCCTCGATGCGCGCCAGGTCGAGGATGTCGTTGATCAGCGCCAGCAGGTGCTGCCCGCTCTGGTGGATGGTGTCCAGGCCGCGCGCCTGCCGCGGGCTCAGGCCGCCCTCCATGGTCAGCAGTTGCGCGTAGCCAAGGACGGCATTCAGCGGCGTGCGCAGCTCGTGGCTCATGCCGGCGAGGAATTCGCTTTTCGCGCGGTTGGCTGCCTCGGCGGCGTGCCGGGCAGCGCGCTCGGCCTGGAGCAGGCCGCCGTCGGTTTCAACCGCCGCCGCTTGCGTGGCGCCCGGCGTTTCCAGCTTGGCCAGGATGCTCCTCACCTGGCCTTCGACCGCCTCTTCACTGAGCGCAAGCGCCCGGGCTATCTCCGCGTAGGCGTTGCCCTGCGCGATGAACCGCAGCACGCTGATCTCGGCCGGCGTGATGGCCACGTCCGCGACTTGACCCGCCAGCTCGAACGAGCCCTCCGAGGGCAGTGCCAGTCGGCCTGCGTGCACGGCGCGGATGGCGTCGAGCAACTCCTTGTGCAGGGCGTTCTTCAGCAGGTAGCCGCAGGCACCGGCCTGCAAGGCGCGCTGCGCCTGGGCGTCACCGGCATAGGTGGTGAGCACAATGATGCGCGCGGCGGGGAACTCGGCGCGGATGGCGCCGATGGCGTCGAGCCCGCTCATGCCGGGCATCTGCAGGTCCATCAGCGTGACGTCCGGGCGGTGGGCGCGGAAATGCTGGATCGCTTCGCGGGCGTTCGCCGCTTCGGCCACGAGGACCATGTCCGGCTCCACGCCGAGCAGCGTGGCGATGCCCTGCCGCACGATCGGGTGGTCGTCGACGCAGAGAACCTGGATGCGGGTCAGTTCTTCGCTCATTCGCCGGTCTCGTTGGCCGCCAGCTTCCTGTTGAGGAACCACGACTTGGTGGATGACGGTTGACTGTACGCCCGCGACCCGGAAGCGCTGAACTCCAATTGCGTGCCCTTGTCCAGGCCGCTGATGGTGAGCGTGCCGCCGACGAGTGCGGCGCGCTCGCGCATGCCGCTCAAGCCGAAGTGCCCCTCCTTCGCGCCGGTGCGCAGCACCTCCGGGGCGATGCCCTTGCCATCGTCGCGCACGCGCACGCGCAGTTGCCGTGCGTCGTAGAGGATCTCAACCTCGATATGCGTCGCGTCGGCGTGATGGAAGGCGTTGCGCAGCGCCTCACCGGCGATGCGGAAGACCTCGTCACGCACGACGGGATGCAGAGCCTGCGGCCTGCCCTGCACTTCGACATGGGCCGATGTCGCATGGCCGTTCTCGTTCGCGAGATCCTCGGCGAGCGCCCGCAAGGCGTCCGCGAGGTCGTTCGTCTCCAGCGCCGAGGCCCGCAAACCTTCCACGGTGTGGCGGCCCTCCGTGATCGCCTCGGCCGCCCGGTCGATGGCGCTCGCGAGGACCTGCTTCGATTCGCGCGGCCGGTCGGGCAGCAGATTGAACGCCGCCTGGAACTGCAGCAGCAGCCCGTGGAAATGCTGCAACAGCGTGTCGTGCAGGTCGCGGGCGATGCGCGTGCGCTCGGCCACGCGCGCCTCCAGCCTCGCCTCGAACTGCCGGTGCAGCCGCCGGATGCGCATGCGCAGCCAGAGCTGGAAACCGCTCCAGGCCAGGCCCAGCAGCACAACCACCACGGCGAAGCGGAACCAGCTCGTCTGGTAGAAGGCCGGCGCAATGGCGAACTCGACCTGCGCGCCATCCTCATTCCACACGCCGCTGTTGTTGGCCGCCTTCACGTGGAAGCGGTAGTTTCCCGGCGGCAGATTCGTGTAAGTGGCCTGGCGCCTGTCGACGGCCTCCTGCCAATCGTTGTCGTGCCCTTCCAGCCGGTAGCGAAAGCGCGTGCTCTTCGGATCGACGAGGCTCAGCGCGGTGAACGCGATCGTCATGTCGCGCACCAGCGGGGGCAGGTGCAGGCCGTTGGCGACGGCATAGGCCTGCTGGTCGGCGACGAGCGTCTCGATGTGGACCGGGGGAGGCAGCGGGTTGATGGGCAGGTGATCGGGGTCTATCACCTGGACGTCGGCGCCCGACACAAACCAGAGCTTGCCATCCGGGCCTTTCGCCACCGGAGGGTTGAAGTAGGCCGGCGTAAAAGCCAGCAACGGCACGCCATCCGCGGCGCCCCAGAGCTTGGGCGCGACCCGGTGGCCCGGGTCGGCGATCCAGGCGGCGAGGTCGTCACGCAGGACCCGCACGAGTCCGCAGGACGCGTACATCCACAGCGAGCCGTTGTCGTCCAACGTCGACCAGTGAACCGTATTGCAGGGCAGGCCATTGCCCACCGTCAACGTGGTGACGCGGCCGTCCTTGATCCGGCTCAGGCCGCCCTGTTCCGTGGCCGCCCACACGGCCCCGTCGGCATCGAGCCGCAGGCCCGCGACATGGCCCGCCCCCAGTCCTTGCGCGGCCGTGTAACTCGCCTGGACCTTCCCATCCTTGAAATACAACACTCCGCCGTCCTGCCAGAAGGACAGCCACAGGCCGTCGCCATCGGCGACGATGACCTTGGCTTGTTGCCGGCGTCCGAGCGCGGTCCACGGAATGCTTTCGACGAATCGGCCCTTGTGCAGCCGCACGAGGCCTTCGTTGCCCGACAGCCAGAGGTGGCCCGCCGCGTCCGCCGTGATGGAGTAGAACTCCTTGCCCGGCACGCCGCTGACGGCGACAAAGCGGTCGGCCGCGAAATAGGCCAGGCCACGGCCCGTGCTCACCCAGAGGCGCCCGTCGGCGTCCTGGTGCAGCGACTGCACCTTTGCATCCGGCAGCCCCTCGCGTTCCTTGTAAACGGCAGGTATGCCGCCCTTCCACCGGGCAAGTCCATCGTTCGTTGCCACCCAGACGCTGCCGTCCGTGGTGGCCAGCACGGCCTTCGTTGCCTCGTTGGGCAGACCTTGTGGCGTTGAAACAGTGGTGACTGGCAGCTTCCGGAAACGGTCCACCCCCTTCTCGCTGCCGAACCAGATGTTGCCCTCGCGGTCTTCGAAGAGACTGCAGGCAATGTTGCCCGAGAGGCCATCTGCACGGGTGAACGCGTCCGCTTTGCCCTCTTGCAGATGGACGATGCCGTTGCCCTCGGTCCCGACCCAAAGACCGCCATCGCGAGCGCGCAGCAACTTGTTCGACTTGATCTCGCGGTCACGGAGCAACTTGACGGGCCTGGCGGCGTTTTGCGTCGGGTAAGGCAGCAACTTGTCGCCGGCCATCCGCTTGATCCCTGCGCCCCGGATGCCGACCAGCAACTCTCCATCGGCAGTCGTGCTCAGGTCACCCACGCGCATGCCGGGCGTCTCGAATCGCTGCGGAGGCCCGGGTTTCCATCGCCAGAGGCCGGAGTCCGCACCCGCCCACAGCACCCCCGCACCGTCTTCGGCCAGGCTCCAGACAAACTGGCCGAAGCCGCCGTCCTGCGTGAAACATTCGGCCTGCCCAGCACGGATCGCGCAAAGCCGGCCCGGGTTCCCAAGCAGGCCGACCCAGATCGTCCCATCGCGATCTTCGAGCAAGGACGTCACGAAGCCGCCGGCGATTTGCGGATACCGCGTCAGTTCGACACCATTCCAGCTGGCAACGCCATTGAAGGTGCCAATCCACAGCGTTCCGTCACGGGCGACCAACAGGGCGTAGGGATTGTCTGGTAGCGATTGGCCCTGAGGGGGTTGCCAGGGAACGAAGCGAAGGCCGTCAAAGCGAAACATGCCAAATGACCCGCCGACCCAGAGATAGCCGTCGGGCGTCTGCGCCATCGTGAAGACAAGGCCCAGCAAGGCGCCGTCCCGGGCTGTCCACGAGGTGTGGGCGTACTGCGAGATCTGCAGGGGTGGATCGAGCGCGCGGGCGGGGAGCGAGGCAAGCAGCGCCAATGCCAGGGTCAGGCCTGGCAGGAGGCATCTTTGAGGTCGGCCTACCAGTTGACTCACTTGGAATCCTTTGCCGCTGGCCAGAAGGCAAGCAGCGTATCGCGATAAGGCGCTGCCGGTGGATCAACATGCCTGTACCCGTTGGTGATCCCGCAAAAGCCTGACACGCCACTGGCATGGCCTTGGCGTCGACGGTGGCGTGTTCAGCGCTCGAAGGCTGCGGTTCCCGCAGGCCAGGGGGATTCGTTGGTCGTCGAGGCTCGCCCGAGTCAGGCGTGAATAGCGCAATCAGCTCAGCTTGAATACCCGCACCGCGGTCACAAGGTTCTCCGCCTGCACTTTGAGGCTTTCCGCGGCCGCCGCGCTTTCTTCAACCAACGCCGCATTCTGTTGTGTGACCTGGTCGAGCTGATTGACGGCATCGCCAATCTGGCTGATGCCCTGCGTCTGCTCCTTCGTTGCCGAGCCGATCTCGGTGATCAGATCATTGACACGCTGGACCTGCGAGACGATGTCATTCATCGCCTTGCCCGCCTCATTGACCTGGTCGCTGCCCGCGTCCACCTTCTCGACGCTTTCCGTAATGAGGGTCTTGATCTCCCGCGCCGCCGTTGCCGAGCGTTGCGCCAAGGTGCGGACCTCGGTTGCCACGACGGCGAAGCCTCTGCCCTGCTCGCCGGCACGCGCTGCTTCGACCGCGGCATTCAGGGCCAGGATGTTGGTCTGGAACGCAATGCTGTCGATGACGCCGATGATGTCTGCGATCTTCCTGCTCGACGCGGTGATGCCCTCCATGGTTCGGACCACCTGTCCCACCACCTGCCCCCCGTGGGCCGCTGCAGCGGACGCGGAGCCCGCAAGCTGCGTAGCCGTGCGGGCCGTCTCCGCATTGGTCTGGACCGTGGCTGTGAGTTCCTCCATCGACGCCGCCGTTTGCTCGAGATTGGCCGCCTGCTCTTCGGTGCGCTGGCTGAGGTCGGCGTTTCCGGTGGCAATCTGGGAAGACCCCGTCGCAATGCTGTCGCTGCTCGCACGAACCTTGCGCACCACCTCGGACAACGACGCTTGCATATCGCAGATCGCCGCGACGACACTGCCCGCTCGGGCCTGAGACGTATCGATGCGGGTCGTCAGGTCGCCCGCCGCGACGGCATTGGCCACGGCGGCCACTGCTCCGGGCTCTCCGCCAAGCGCCCGAGTCACGCTCCGGGTCAGCATCACGCCTATCGCCAAGCCGCCGAGGGCACTGGCGAGCGTCAGCAAGCCCATGGTCATGCTGACCGTCTCGAACAGGCGCGTCCCGTCCTTGGAGGCCTGTTCGCCGTTCTTCTCCTTTATTTCAGTCAGCAGCGAAAGCTGATCGTCGACGACCTTGTTCGTCTGTTTCACGGCCTTGTCCAGATCCGCGAGCGACGCGTCGGCAGGATGAACGTCCTTGGCCGATGCGGCTTTGAAGTAGGCCTCGGTGGCGGGCAGCCAGGCCTGGATCGTCGCGTCCAGCTTGCGAAGCTCCTCCTGTCCCTTGGGCAGGTAGAACAGCGGTCGGGACTTGTCGATCCAACTGCGCATGACGTCGACGGACTCCTTGAAGGTCTGATGCGCGGCCTGGCGCTCCGCCTCAGATGTTGCGAGTGCGAACTGACCCCGCGCACGCGCCGCGTAGATGAGGTTGATGTTCGCTTCTTTCACGTAGGAAATGGCAAGCAGTTCGCGCTGGTAGAGCGCGTCGTTGACCATGTTGAGTCGGAACAGGCCATTGATGCCAAACCCGGCCACGATGGCACCCACGGCGACCAATGTGGAGAAGGCAAGCAACAGGCGGGTGCCGAGCCGAAGATTTGCAAACATGGCTGCTCCTTTGGATGGAACGCAGCGCCCTCAACCAACGCAACGGGGATTCACAGCGGCATTTTCGGACTCGATAGCGCATGCATCACGTGATGCAGCTACCCGCAGTTGGCGCTTGGATCGCTCCGCACCCATCTTGCTCGCGGTGTGCCACCGCTGCAAGCACTGGCCCCTTTGCCTGCTGCCCGCTGTCGGGGCAGGCGTCGTCCAAGACGTGGACGTGACACTGCGGCCGTAGCACCGTGGCATCGCGCGCCGACTGGCGGGTTGCAATACTCGGCCGCATGCGGGTGAGCCCCCTTTCCCGCCAGTTCCTGCCGCCATGCGTCGACCTGCGTTAGGGTGTGCGCCCAGACTGAACAGCCTGCGAGGGAGATCCATGAGTACTGCCGGTGTGACGCGTCGCAACTTTGTCCAAGGTGTCGGTGCCGTCGGGCTTGCCACGGCAGACCATGCCGCAGCAGCCATGCTCGATCAGCCGCTCTACAAGCAGGCGTCCGCAGGCGTGGCGGTGCGCGTCAAAGACCTGCTTTCCCGCATGACGCTGGAGGAGAAGGTGGCCCAGACCCTGTGCATCTGGATCGGCAAGAACCGCGTGCAGAACGAACGCGGTGACTTCGATGCGGTACGGGCCGCGCAGGCCCTGCCGCACGGCTTGGGCATGCTGGGCCGCCCGAGCGACCGCAAGGGCGTGGGCAACACCAACGCCGGTGCAGATGCCGGCATGGCGAACCGCACGGCGGCCGAGACGGCGGCCTACGTCAATGCCGCCCAGGCCTGGGCGGTGCAGCGCACGCGCCTGGGCATCCCGCTGTTCATGCACGAGGAAAGCCTGCATGGCTACGCGGCGCGCGACGCGACCTGCTTCCCGCAGGCGATCGGGCTGGCGTCGTCCTTCGACCCGGCGCTGATCGAGCGGATCTATTCGGTCTGCGCCCGGGAGATGCGGGCGCGGGGCGCCAACCTCGCGTTGGCGCCGGTCGTCGATGTCTGCCGCGATCCGCGTTGGGGCCGCGTGGAGGAGACCTTCGGTGAAGACCCCTTCCTGACGGGCGTGCTGGGCAAGGCGGCCGTCATCGGCTTCTCCGGCACCGAGCGCAAGCTGGCGCCGGCCAAGGTGCTGGCGACGCTCAAGCACATGACAGGGCACGGCCAGCCCGAGCGCGGCATCAACACCGCGCCGGCGCAGATCTCCGAGCGGGTGTTGCGCGAAGTCTTCTTCCCGCCATTCGAGAAGATCATCCGCGAGGCGCCGATCGCGGCCGTCATGTCGTCGTACAACGAGATCGACGGCGTGCCTTCACATGCCAACCCGTGGCTGCTGAGGACCATCCTGCGCGGTGAATGGGGCTTCAAGGGCCTGACGGTCTCGGACTACTTCGCGATCGGGGATCTGGTGTCGCGCCACCGGCTGGTGCCTGACATGAAGGAGGCGGCTTATCGCGCCTTCACCGCCGGGGTCGACATCGAAACGCCTGACAGCGGCGGCTTCCCCGAGCTCGTCAACCTGGTGAAGGCCGGCCGCATCAAGGAGGCCGAGATCGACGAGGTCGTCCGTCGCATCCTGGAGCTGAAGTTCCTCGCCGGACTGTTCGAAGACCCCTACGTCGACGCCAGCAAGGCGGACGGCCTGACCGCCACACCAGACGCGGTGGCCTTGGCGCGCGAAGCGGCGGTGCGATCCGTCGTGCTGCTGAAGAACGACGGGGTGCTGCCGCTCGATGGCAAGAAGGTGGGCAAGCTGCTGCTGCTCGGCACGCACGCCAGGGACACGCCCATCGGCGGCTACTCCGACATTCCCCGTCACGTGGTGTCCATCCACGACGCACTGGCCGGCGAAGCGAAGTCGCAGGGCTTCGCCTTCGAGTACCGCGAAGCGGTGCGCTTGACCGAGAAGCGCGAGTGGACGGAGGACGATGTGCGGTTCATCGCCCCGGCGGTCAATGCCCGCCTGATCGCCGAGGCCGTCGAAGCGGCCAAGACGGCAGACACGATCGTGATGGTGCTGGGCGACAACGAACAGACCACCCGCGAGGCGTGGTCGGACACCCATCTGGGCGACCGGGACTCGCTGGAACTGATCGGCCAGCAGAACGACCTGGCCGCCGCCATCTTCGCGTTGAACAAGCCGACGGTCGTCTTCCTCTTGAACGGCAAGCCGCTGGCGATCAACCTGCTGCATGCCAAGGCCAGCGCCATCATCGAGGGCTGGTACCTCGGGCAGGAAACCGGCCATGCCGCGGCCGACATCCTGTTCGGCCGCGCCAACCCGGGCGGCAAGCTGCCGATCAGCTTCCCCCGCAACGTCGGGCAATTGCCCGTCTACTACAACGCCAAACCGACGGCCAACCGCGGCTACCTCGGCGCTGACAACACACCGCTCTATCCCTTCGGCTTCGGCCTGAGCTACACGACGTTCGCGCTGTCAGAGCCGCGCCTGTCCAAGGCAACCATAGCGCCGGCGGACAGCGTGACGGTCTCGGTGGACGTCACCAATACCGGCCAGCGCGCGGGTGACGAGGTGGTGCAGCTCTACATCCGTGATGACATCTCGTCGGTGACCCGGCCCGTCAAGGAACTCAAGGGCTTTGCCCGCGTGACGCTGGCGCCCGGCGAGAAGCGGACGGTCACCCTCACGATCACGCCAGCAGAACTCCAGTTCTACGGCATGGACATGAAGCGCGTCGTCGAGCCCGGCAACTTCACCATCATGACCGGCCCCAACAGCGTCAACCTGAAGACCACCACCTTGACGGTCGCTGCGGCCTGAACGACATGACCCCATCCCTCTCGCGTTCGCTGCTCGCCGCCACGTTGCTGGCGACAACGGCTTCCTTCGCCGGCACCTACCAGCAAACGCCCACGGGCGTGGTGGTGAGGCCCGATACGGGCAGCGTGAAGGAACTGCGCCTCAATGCCATCACGGAGTCGATCATCCAGGTCACCGGGGTTGACGATCCCGCGCGCCCGCAGCTCGAGTCGCTGATGGCCGTCGCCAAGCCGAGTGGCCGCTTCACGGTGAAGGCCGGCCCCGATGCCGTGACGCTCGATGCAGGCAAGGCGTCGGCCCAGGTGTCGCTGAAGGACGGCCGGGTCACCTTCCTGGACGCCAAGGGTGCTGCCGTGCTGACGACCGCAAGAGCCGATCTCCAGCCGGTCACGGTCGAGGGCCGGCCCTACGTCGCACCCTCCGTCCAGTTCAACCGGGGCACGAACGAGGCGTTCTACGGCCTGGGCCAGCACCAGAACGCCCAGATGGACCTGAACGGCGAAGACATCGAGCTGCGTCAGCACAACATGGACATCGCCATCCCGTTCGTCGTGTCCGACAGGAACTACGGCGTGCTCTGGGACAACAACGCCGTCACGCGCTTCGGCAACCCCAAGCGCTTCGGGCTGGCCAGCCGTGACTTGAAGCTCACGGCGCTGGACGGCGCCAGCGGCCTGACCGCGAAGTACTACGTCGACGATCAATTGATCCTGACCCGCGTGGAGCCCGACATCCGCTATCAGTTCCTCAGCGATGTCAGCAAATACTGGCCCGCCGACGCCGCGCTGAGCAAGGCCGCCACCCGCGGCAAGAGGGTCAAGGTCGTCTGGGAAGGGACGGCCGCCTCCGACAAGCCGGGGCTGCACAAGATGCGCCTGTTCGCTTCGGACTACGTGACGCTGAAGGTCGACGGCAAGACCCTTTTCGACCATGACATCTGGCGTGTGAACTGGAACGGCTGGTACAACAATTTCGAGCAGCCGTTCAGCCCAGGTAAGCCGCTCAGCCTGCACGTCGAATGGCGGCCAACGAGCGGCCTCATCTCGCTGCATCACTCCGACCCCGAGCCCAACGACGACAAGCACTCGCTGCGCTTTGCGTCCGAAGCCGGCACCGGCCTGAGCTACTACTTCATCGGCGCCGATTCCATCCAGGGCGTCATCCGCGGCTACCACCAGGTCACCGGCATCCCGCCCATGATGCCGAAATGGGCCTACGGCTTCTGGCAATCCCGGCAGCGCTATCGCACCCAGGCCGAGTTGCTCGGCGTGCTCAAGACCTACCGCGCCAATCGGTGGCCCATCGACAACATCGTGCAGGACTGGTTCTACTGGCCGGAAGACCAGTGGGGCAGCCATGCCTTCGATGCGGCACGCTTCCCCGATCCCAAGGGCATGGTCGATGAGGTTCATCGCCAGCATGCCCGGATCATGATTTCGATCTGGGGCAAGTTCTATCCCAACACCGCCAACTACAAGGAACTGGACGCCAAGGGCTATATGTGGCGTCGCAATGTCGAACTCGGCATGAAGGATTGGGTCGGGGAGGGCCATCTCAACAGCCACTTCTCGCCCTACAACCAGGAAGCGCGGGACATCTTCTACCGCCAGATGAAGAAGCCCCTGGTCGACCTCGGCTTCGACGCCTGGTGGATGGACAACACCGAACCCGACGTGCGCTCCAACGCCAGCCCCGAAGAACTCGCCGAACTGATCACGCCCACGCAGATGGGGCCGGGTGCGCTGGTGACCAACGCCTACGCCACCATGAGCACCCAGGCCGTTCACGACGGCCTGAAGCGGGATCGGCTGGACGCCCGCCAGTTCATCCTGACCCGCTCCGGCTTCGCGGGCGTGCAGCGAAATTCGGCGGCGCTGTGGTCGGGAGATGTCGTCGGCACCTGGGACAGCCTGTACAAGCAGATCTCGGCAGGAGTGCAAACCGGGTTTTCAGGCGTGCCCAACTGGACGCACGACATCGGCGGCTACTCGCAGGAAGCCCGGTTCCAGGACAAGTCGGTTGCGGGGCTCCAGGAGAACCGCGCAGCAGGCGGCGTGCGGTCCGCCGAAGACCTGCAGGAGTGGCAGGAGTTGAATCAGCGCTGGTGGCAGTTCGGCACCTTCTCACCCTTGATGCGCAGCCACGGTGAAGGCGTGAAGCGCGAGATCCACGAAATCTCGCCCGAGGGGTCCGCCATGCGGGCGAACATGGTGTGGTTCCTGGAACTGCGCTACCGGCTGATGCCCTACATCTACACGGCCGCCGCTGACAGCCACTACGAGGGCGCGCCGATCATGCGCGGCCTGGCCCTCGACTTCCCGGCAGACGCCAAGGCCAAGAAGATCGCCGACCAATACTTGTTCGGCAAATCAATGCTGGTGGCGCCGGTGACGCGGTATGGCGCGACGTCCCGCACGGTCTACTTCCCTGGCACGGCGACCTGGTACGACATCTGGACGGGCGAGGCGGTCAAGGGGGGGCAGACGCGAACCGTGGCCGCACCGCTGAACCAGATACCCCTTTTCGTCAAAGCGGGCGCCATCGTGCCCATGGGGCCTGTCATGCAATACGTGGACGAGAAGCCCGACGCGCCGCTCACCATCCATGTCTATACCGGCGCCGATGGCAGCTTCAGCCTCTACGAGGACGACGGCGTCTCGAATTCGTACAAGACCGGCCAGTACACGCGCATCCCTTTTGCCTATGACGACAAACGCGCCGAAGTCACCATCGGGCCCCGCTCCGGGACCTATGCGGGCATGGTGCCCAGACGAACCTTCAACATCCGCTTCCTCAAACCCGGCGACCGCACCGTCGACTTCGATGCGCCCGCTGTTCCCGTGACCTATTCCGGAGACCGTCTCGTCGTCAAGGCGCTGTAGGGGCACCGTCGGCGCGTGGGACCACGGCAGAAGGCGCCGCGTCACGGCATGAACTGGTCGACGCGATCCGTGAAGAGGCCATCGATGCCGAGCGGCGACCCGCCACTCGGCAACGGCGGCCTCTTGGGAAGCGGGACGTCTTGGGACGCCTCAAAAACCTACTCAATGTTCTGGACCTGCTCGCGCATTTGCTCGATCGCGACTTTCATTTCGACGGAGATATTCGTCAATTCCAGCGCGGCGGATTTGGAACCCAGGGTATTCGCTTCCCGATGTAATTCCTGAATCAGGAAATCCAGCCGTTTTCCGAGCTCGCCGCCCTTTTTCAGCAATCGGGTCAGCTCTTCCAGATGCGCCCGCAGCCGTCCCAGTTCCTCGGCCACGTCGATGCGGATGGCGAAGGCCGCGGCCTCGTTCAGCGCCCGCTCCTGCAAGGCCTCCTTGGGCACGCTGCTGCCGGCGGCACTGGCTGTCAGCGCCTCCTGCCAGCGCTCCAGGAAGCGCTGCTGCTGGCGCGCGACGACGGCGGGCAGCAGAGGCTCGGCCTCGTCGGCCAGCTCGCGCAGGCGCTTGATGCGTTCACTCAGAATGGCGACCAGCTTCTCGCCTTCGCGCTCGCGGGCGTCGGCCAGGCCCTGTACGCAGGCCTGGGCGGCTTCCAGCGTGACCGCGTCCAGCTGGACCGGCGTCGCCGTGCCGCTCTTGCACCAGTTCAAGGCCTCATGGACGGAGAGCGGCGCGGCCTGGGGCAGCCAGGTAAGAACCTTGGCTTCCAGGCTGGCGAGGCGGTTGAGCTGTTCGGGTTGGGGTTGCGGCCAGGCGCCGTCGGCGTCGCGCTGGGTGTTGATGCGCAGCTCGATCTTGCCGCGCTTGAAACGCGCCGCGATCAGTTCGCGCAATTGGGGTTCGAGGCCGCGCATTTCCTCGGGCATGCGCATGGACAGGTCCAGAAACCGGCCGTTGACCGAGCGCAACTCCACGCTGACCGAAGCTTGCACTGAACTGTTGCCGTCCTCGGCTTTAGGGGGTTGCGCCAGGGAATTGGCATACCCGGTCATGCTGTAGACTGGCATTTCGCATCTCGCAAAACAGACAAAACGCGATTATGTCCAAGCCGAAGCCGGCGCCCTTGCCCGCAGGCACGGTGGTTGGGGGCTATCAGATCATCAAGCGATTGGCGGCGGGCGGTTTCGGCGTGGTGTATCTCGCCGAGGATCCCGACCACCACCTGGTCGCATTGAAGGAATATCTGCCCTCATCGCTGGCCGAACGTTCGCCCGGCGAACTGACCCCTCGCGTCAAGCCCGAGAAGCAACCGCTATACCGACTCGGCCTGAAGAGCTTCTTCGAGGAAGGCCGCTCGCTCGCGCAGATCTCCCACCCCAGCGTCGTCTCGGTGCTGAACTTCCTGCGCGAGAACGAAACCGTCTACATGGTCATGAACTACCTGCAGGGCGACACCCTGCAGGACTTCATCGTGACCGCGCGCGACATGAAGCGCGACAAGGTCTTCCGCGAGTCGACCATCCGCAGCCTCTTCGACGAGATCTTGCGCGGCCTGCGCATCGTCCATCAGCACAAGATGCTGCACCTGGACATCAAGCCGGCCAACATCTTCATCACCAACGACAACAAGGCCGTGCTGCTGGACTTCGGCGCCGCGCGTGAAGTGCTGAGCAAGGAAGGCAACTTCATCCGCCCGATGTACACGCCAGGCTTTGCCGCGCCGGAGATGTACCGCCGCGACGGCTCGCTCGGCCCCTGGACCGACATCTACGCCATCGGCGCCTGCATCTATGCCTGCATGCAGGGCTATCCGCCCAACGACGCGCCGCAGCGCCTGGAGAAGGACCGCCTGTCCCTGAGCCTGTCGCGCCTGCGCAATGTCTATTCCGACAACCTGCTCGAGGTGACCGAGTGGTGCATGTCGCTGGACGCGCTGTCGCGCCCGCAGAGCGTGTTCGCGCTGCAGAAGGAGCTCGCCCGCGAGACCGAGCGCCGCTACACCAAGCTTTCTTTCAGCGAAAGGCTCAAACTCCAGCTCGAGAACCTTAAATCTGGAGCGAAGGCTTGAGATTCAGCGTCTTTCAAGTCAGTCGTCGCGGTGGCCGCGAGACGAATGAAGACCGCATGGGCTATTGCTTCACGCGGGAGGCTGGCCTGTTTGCGCTGGCTGACGGCATGGGCGGCCATCCCGAAGGCGAAGTCGCGGCCCAGATCGCACTGCAGACCCTGGCGGCCCTGTTCCAGCAGGATGCCCGGCCGGTCATCGAAGACCCGCAGCGCTTCCTGCAGGAAACCATCGTCATTGCCCACCAGCAGCTGCTGCGCTATGCCGAAAGCAAGGGCCTGCATGACACGCCGCGCACCACGGTCGTGGCCTGCATCCTGCAGGGCAACCAGGCCTGGTGGGCGCATTGCGGTGACTCGCGCCTGTATCTCGTGCGTGCCGGCAAGCTGATCGCCCGCACGCGCGACCATTCCTATTCCGAGTTGCAGGAAGCCCTCGGCCGCGTTGCCAAAGGCGGCGAGCCCTTCAACCGCAACGTGCTCTTCACCTGCCTGGGCAGCCCCGGCAAGCCCATGATCGATTGCCAGGGGCCTCTCGTCATGGAGGCCGCGGATCGCATCCTGTTGTGCTCCGACGGCCTCTGGGGCAGCGTCGAGGACGGCGAGATCGTCCAGCACATCGCCGACCAGGCCATCTCCGAGGCGGTGCCCGATCTCGTCGAGGAGGCCCTGCGCCGCGGCGGCGCACGCAGTGACAACGTCACCGTGCTGGCCGTCGAATGGGAAGGCGAGGGCGAGCCCAGTGGCGAGACCACGCAGAACCTTGGCAACTCCGGCTTTGCATCCACCATCCAGGGTGCGCTGGACGCCGACCTCGTCGCCGGCATGGCTGCCATGGACGACGAGGAGATCGAGCGCGCCGTGCGCGAGATCAACGAAGTGATCCGCCAATCCGGCCGCGGCGCCCATCGCCGCTGATTGCCGCCAACCCTCCCGCCCTCATGACCAAGACCTTCACGCGCAGCGCGAGCCGCGCCGCCAATCAATTGCGCCCCGTGCGCATCACCCGCGGTTTCACCGTGCATGCCGAGGGTTCGGTGCTGATCGAGTTCGGCGGCACCCGCGTCCTCTGTACCGCCTCCGTCGAGGAGCGCGTGCCGCCGCACAAGCGCGGCTCCGGCGAGGGCTGGGTGACGGCCGAGTACGGCATGCTGCCGCGTGCCACCCACACCCGCGGCGACCGCGAAGCCGCCCGCGGCAAGCAGAGCGGCCGCACGCAGGAGATCCAGCGCCTCATCGGCCGCTCGCTGCGCGCCGTGTTCGACCTGAGCGCGCTGGGCGAACGCACCATCACGCTGGACTGCGACGTGCTGCAGGCGGACGGCGGCACGCGCACGGCGGCCATCACGGGCGCCTTCGTCGCGGCCCAGGACGCCGTCAACAAGCTGATCGCCGACAGCAAACTGGCCCGCTCGCCGATCAGGGAGGCCGTGGCGGCCATCTCCGTCGGCATCGTCGATGGCGTGCCGCTGCTGGACCTCGAATACGTCGAGGACGTGGCCTGCGACACCGACATGAACGTCGTCATGACGGCGTCGGGCGGCTTTGTCGAACTGCAGGGCACGGCCGAGGGGGTCGTGTTCACGCGCGACGAGATGAATGCGCTGCTCGACCTGGCCGACAAGGGCATTCGCGACCTGCTCGCCGCCCAGCAGGCAGCGCTGAAGGCCTGAGCATGAAGCTGGTCCTCGCCTCCAACAATGCCAAGAAGCTCGTCGAGCTGCAGGCCCTGTTCACGCCGCTCGGTATCGAGCTGGTGAACCAGGGCAGCCTGGGCATCCCGGAGGCCGAAGAGCCCTTCGACACCTTTGCGGAGAACGCGCTGGTCAAGGCCCGTCATGCGGCCAGGCTGAGCGGCCTGCCTGCGTTGGCCGACGACTCGGGCCTGAGCGTCGACGCGCTGGGCGGCGCGCCCGGTGTGCGCTCGGCGCGCTACGCGCTCGACGCCGGTGGCGAGAAGAGCGATGCGGCCAACAACGAGCGCCTGCTGCGCGAGATGGCTGCGATCGAGGACCGCCGCGCACGCTTTGTCTGCGCGCTCGTCGCGGTGCGCAGCGCCGACGACCCCGAGCCGCTGATCGCGATGGGCCGCTGGAGCGGCGAGATCCTGGCCGCGCCGAGCGGCGAGGGCGGCTTTGGCTACGACCCGCTGATGCACATCCCGGCCCTGGGCCGGACCGTGGCCAGCCTGGGTGCCGAGGTCAAGAATCGCCACAGCCATCGTGCCTTGGCTGCGGTTCATCTGATCGAGCAATTCCGCGAGGTCTGGCGCCTCGGGTGAGTGATGGCTGACGTTGTTCATCTGATGCGTCCGGGCACGCTGCAACTGCCCGCGCTGCCCCCGCTCGCCCTCTATGTGCACCTGCCCTGGTGCCTGCGCAAATGCCCCTACTGCGACTTCAACTCGCATGAGGTCAAGGACGGCGCGCTGGCCATCGACACGGCCGAGGCCTATCTCGCCGCGCTGCGTGACGACCTCGAAGCCGCGCTGCCGCTGATCTGGGGTCGGCATGTCGTCAGCATCTTCATCGGCGGCGGCACGCCCAGCCTCTTCAACCCCGAGCAGATTGCCCAGCTGATCTCCGACATCCGCGCCCGCCTGCCGCTGGAGCCGGGCTGCGAGATCACGCTGGAAGCCAACCCCGGCACCTTCGAGCGCGAGCGCTTCAAGGGCTTCCGCCAGGCCGGCGTGACGCGCTTGTCAGTGGGCGTGCAGAGCTTCGACGATGCGCAACTGAAGGCGCTGGGTCGCGTGCACAGCTCGGCCCAGGCGCGCGAGGCGCTGGCCGAGGCGGCCTCGGCCTTCGAGACCTTCAACCTCGACCTGATGTATGCCCTGCCGGGCCAGACGCTGGACGATCTGGCGCGGGAACTGGACACGGCGCTGAGCTTCAAGCCGCCGCATCTGTCCATCTACCACCTGACCATCGAGCCCAACACGGTGTTCGCGACGCGCACGCCGGCCGGGCTGCCCGATGCGGATCTGGCCAGCGACATGCTGGACCTGATCACGGCGCGCACCGGCGCCGATGGCTTGGCGCGTTATGAAGTCTCGGCCTATGCCCGTGACGGCCACCGCTGCGCGCACAACTTCAACTACTGGCAGTTTGGCGACTACCTCGGCATCGGCGCCGGCGCCCACAGCAAGCTGAGCTTTCCCAACCGCGTGCTGCGCCAGGTGCGCTGGCGCGAGCCGGCGGCCTTCATGGCCCAGACCAACAAGGTCAGCAACGAGCACGAGGTCGCGCGCAAGGACCTGCCCTTCGAGTTCATGCTGAACGCGTTGCGGCTGAAGGAGGGCGTCACGATGACGCAGTTCCTGGAGCGCACCGGGCTGCCCGTTTCCAGCATCTCGGCCGGCATGGCCAAGGGCCGTGCGCAAGGGCTGCTGGAGGCCGATCCGGCCCGCATCCAGCCCACGGCGCGTGGTTTCGACTTCCTCAGCGATCTACAGCAGCTGTTTCTGTGAGTCGTTGTTGGAGTGCGGCGATCTCGGCGTGCAGCCAGTCGCAGAAGGCGCGCACGGCCGGGTCGTCGCGCAGCGCCTCGGGGTAGACCACGTGATAGTCTCGCCCGGCATCCAGATCCAGCTCCTGCGCGGCCACGCGCACCAGGCGCCCATCCAGCAGCGCGTCGCCGGCGATCAACTCCCGCGCCAGCGCCACACCCATGCCCTGCTCGGCGGCCTGCAGCAGCACGCCGGCATCGTTGAAGCTCGCCACGACGACAGGCGCGATCGGCAACCCGGCCAGCGCAAACCATTCGCGCCAGACGTCGACGTCGTCCAGCAGCGGTTGTGAGGCCAGCGCCTCCAGCGGCTGGCCAATCAGCCGGTGCGCCAGGGCCGGTGCGGCGACGGCGATCAGCGGCGAGTGGAAGAGACGCTCGTTGACGAGGCCGGCCCAGCCGCCGCGGCCGACGCGCAGGCCGATCTGGTAGCCCTCGCGCTCCAGATCGACGACTTGCTGGCCGGTGTGCAGGTCCAGCGTGATGCAGGGCTGCAGGGCCTGCCAGCGCGGCAGGCGGGGCATCAGCCAACGCTGGGCGAAGGAGGGCAGGGAGGTCACGCGCAGCATCTGCGCCTGGTTGCCATGCGCCTGGCCGGCCGCGAGCAGGCCGGCCTGCAGTTCGGCAAACACCTTGCTGACCGCACGTTGCAGGGCTTGTCCCGCCGGATTCAGCACCAAGCGCCGGCCCTGGCGGGTGAAGACCTCGAAGCCCAGGGCCGTTTCCAGGCCGCGGATCTGCTGGCTGACGGCGCTGTGCGTCAGGTGCAGGCTCTCGGCCGCGGCGCGCAGGTTCTCGGTCTGGGCCGCAGCACGGAAGGCGGCCAGGTAGTGCAGGGGAAAGCGGTCCAGTGAGGCCATCTGGTAAGCCAATCCAACCAATCAGTGCAGAAATAAGCGTTTCTCAGCGCGGCGCTGGATGCATAGCATAACCAGCACTTGAAGGAGATCCACCATGAACACGCTGCCCCGCTGGCTTGCTTTTGCCTCTTTTGCCGCCGTTCTCGTGCTCGCCACGACGACCGCCCGGGCCTTCACGGATGCCAATGCCGAACTGAAGGAGGCGGCCGCGGACCGCTCGAACCGTGTCGTCGTGGTTGGCAAGGCCGCGCCTCCCGCACAGACGGCATGGGTACCGGCCAGCCCGAAGTCGCTGGACGGTTTCAAGCCGGTGTTCCCGAACGACTCCGTCGTCGTCGCCCGCCAGCGCCCGCTGCTGCTGGCCAAGGCGGAGGTGCCGGCCAGCGYCTCCAAGCGCTGAGCTTCTAGACGCGGTTGAGCGAGATGCCCGACGTCGCGCGCAGGCGCTCCAGTACCTTGGTCGCGATCTGGTTCAGCGGCAGCACCTCGTCCGCCGCGCCGGCCGCGATGGCCTCGCGCGGCATGCCGAAGACGACGCAGCTCGCCTCGTCCTGGCAGTAGTTGTAGGCGCCGGCGTCCTTCATGACCTTCATGGCCTTGGCGCCGTCGGCGCCCATGCCGGTCAGCATGATGCCGATGGCGTTCGGGCCGACGGTCTTGGCCGCCGACAGGAACAGCGCCTCGACTGAAGGCTTGTGGCGGTTGATGGGCTCGCCGTCCTGCACGCGCGCGATGTAGTTGGCGCCGCTGCGTTCCACGCTGAGATGCATGCCGCCCGGCGCGATATAGCCGTGGCCGGGCAGGATGCGCTCGCCGTCCTGGGCTTCCTTGACGCGGATCTTGCACAGGCCGTCCAGGCGCGCCGCATAGCTCTTGGTGAAACCGGGCGGCATGTGCTGGGTGATGACGACGGCCGGGCTGTCGGCCGGCAGGTTGATCAGCACGTCCTTGGTGGCCTCGGTGCCGCCGGTGGAGGCGCCGATGAAGATGATCTTCTCGGTCGAGGCCTTGCCCAGGCTGGCCATCGTCACGGCCTTGACCGGCGCTGGCGCCGCCGTGCCGGGTGCTGGCGGCGGCGGGGCGCGGCGGATGTGCGCCTTGGAGGCGATGCGGATCTTGTCGGTGATGTCCTGGGCCAGCAGCTTGATGCCGTCGGCGACGCCGATCTTGGGCTTGGCGACGAAGTCGATGGCGCCCAGCTCCAGCGCCTTCAACGTGACCTCGGCGCCGCGCTCGGTCAGCGTGGACACCATCACCACCGGCATGGGCCGCAGCCGCATCAGGCGCGACAGGAAATCCAGCCCGTCCATGCGCGGCATCTCGACGTCCAGCGTGATGACGTCGGGGTTGAGGTTGCGGATCATCTCGCGCGCGACCAGGGGGTCGGCGGCCGCGCCTATGCATTCCATGTCGGACTGCCGGTTGATGATCTCGGTGAGGATGGAGCGCACCAGCGCCGAGTCGTCCACCACCACGACTTTGGTCTTGGCCATCGTTGGCCTCCTAGAACAGATCGATGGAGCCGCCGCTGCTGGCGACCGGCTGCACCTTTTGGATTGCTGCCCTGTCCTGCTGGACCAGCGCGTCGGTATTCGTCGGTGCCAGGCGCTTGACCATGGCCTTGCCGCTGGCGGGCAGGAAACAGACCTTGCGGGGGTACACGTCCATCACGTCCTTGGACACGATGGGGATGCGCTCCAGCTTCAGGAAGTCGATGACGAAATTGGTGTTGCGCTCGCCGACATTGAGCGAATTCATGCCCGAGATGACGGCGCCGCCGCCGAAGATCTTGGCTTCCATGCGGGCCTTGCTGGCGCCGCGCTTCATCATCTCGTTGATCAGCAGTTCCATCGCGTAGGAACCGTAGCGGCCCGAGTCGCCATTGCCCTCGGGCAGCATGAAGTGGTTCATGCCGCCGACCTTGGCGACGCGGTCCCACAGGCAGGCAGCGATGCAGGAGCCCAGCGTCGTCATGACGAGCAGGTCTTCCTGGTCGACGAAGTACTCGCCCGGCAGGATCTTGACGGCCGCGTTCTTGAAGTGGGCGTCGTAGAAGAAGAACGAGGCCTCGCCCTGCTTGCGAGGCTGGGCCTTGAGGTGGTTGACCTTGGCCACCCCGGCCGGGTTGCCGAAGCCGATGGTGGGTGYGGAGGCGAGGGGAGTGCTCATGCTCAGACCCGTTCGTAGATGGTTTTTCCGCGCAGTTTGAACAGGTCGCGGGCCTCGGTGAAGTTCTCCGAGTGCCCGACGAACAGCAGCCCTCCCGGCCGCATGACGCGGTGGATGCGCTCCAGCACCTTGCGCTGGGTGGGCGCATCGAAATAGATCATGACGTTGCGGCAGAACACCATGTGGAAGGGGTCGCCCAACTGCCACTGCGCGTCCATCAGGTTCAGCGCGCGGAACTCGACCCAGCGCTGCAACTCGGGTTTGACGCGGATCTTGCCGGAGTTGGCGCCGGTGCCGCGCATGAAGAAGTTCTTCAGCCGCGTCGCGTCCAGGCCGCGCGCATCGGCGTTGTAGACGCCACGCTTGGCCGCGGCCAGCACATTGGTGTCGATGTCGCTGGAGACGAGCTGCACCGAGGCGCTGGCGCCCAGGGCCTCGCTGCAGGTCATCAGGATGGAATAGGGCTCTTCGCCGGTGGAGGCGGCGCAGCACCAGATGCGCACCGGCTTGCCGACGTAGGGCTTGAGGTCGTCCTTCAAGGCGTGGAAATGGTGTTCCTCGCGGAAGAACGACGTCAGATTGGTCGTCAGGCAGTTGACGAACTCCTGCCATTCGACGGCGCCCGATGCGCCGCTGGAGGATTCCAGCCACTGCAGATAGCTCGCAAAGCTCTTGTGCCCGGTCTCGCGCAGGCGCCGCGACAGCCGGCTGTAGACCATCGCATGCTTGCCGTCATGCAGGCTGATGCCGGCATGCTTGTAGATCAGCTCGCGCACACGGTCGAAGTCGGCCTTGCTGAAACTGAACTCGTGATCGAGGGCGTCGTTGCCGGTGGCGAGGTCGGGTGCGGGCATGTCTAAAAATCAGATTTGTTGGTGCTCGCAGCAGTTCTGGCGTGGCGCGCCGATTCTGCACCGCAGGGCGTTTGTACGGTCCTGGTCCGGTCCAGCATAGTGCAAACAGGCCTCAGGAACGTGCCTGTTTCACGACCTGGACACACAGGGGCCGCTGCTAGACTGCCCCGAAACCACAATCCAGTCTTCCGTCCCAACCTTTGGAACACCGCTTGCCCGCCCCCCACCTGATCGACGCCGAAGTGCTCGTTCTGGACCAGGCCCTGCAGTTGCTGCAGCAGGCCGGGGCGTTGCTTCCGGACGAAGAACCGATGAGCGCCGCCTGGTTGCAGGCCGTGCTCGATGCGCTGTGTGATCTCTCCAGCCGCGACGCGCTGACGGGCCTCGTCAACCGCCGCAGCTTCGAGATGGCCCTGGCCCGCGAGGTCGACCGCGTCGCCCGCTCCGGTGAGGGCGCGCTGCTGCTGATGCTGGACATCGACCATTTCAAGGCGGTCAACGACACCCACGGCCATGGTGCCGGTGACCAGGTCATCCGCGCCGTGGCCCGCGCCGTCGAGCAAACGGTGCGGCCCATGGACCTCGTCGCCCGCGTGGGTGGCGAGGAGTTCGCCATCATCCTGCCCAACTGCGCCTCGCATGTGGGCCTGGCCGTGGCCGAGCGGGTGCGCGAGCGCGTGTCCGAACTCGCCATCGAGGTCGGCCCGGGCCAGATGCTCAGTGTCACCGTCAGCCTGGGCGGCGCCTTCGCGCCGCAATGGGTGCGCTCGTCGCCACTGCTGTGGACGGAGCGGTCCGACCGCCAGCTCTACCGCGCCAAGGCCGAAGGCCGCAACCGCGCCTGCCTCGAACCCCAGATCGACTCCCTGGTCAGCGCCGAAGAAAAGGGCATGTTGTTCGCCTCCCTGAATCTCGAAACGCAACAGGACACGATATGAGCCCTGCACGGCCGCCCGAAAGGGCTCGCACCGCAGTGCGCAGCACGAAGGTTTTCATATGACTACGACCTCCGATCCTGCTGCCCCCACGCCGCCGCCGGCACGCCCGGCGCGCTCCGGCGCCCGTACCCTCGCCGTGACCAGCGGCAAGGGCGGCGTCGGCAAGACCTTCGTCACCGCCAACCTCGCCGCGGCCCTGGCCGCGCGCGGCCAGAAGGTGCTGGTGCTGGACGCCGACCTGGGCCTCGCCAACCTCGATGTGGTGCTGAACCTGCACCCCAAGCTGACGCTGCACGACGTCTTCACCGAGAAGGCCACGCTGGAGCAGGCCATCCTGCCCGCGCCGGGCGGCTTCTCCGTGCTGCTGGCCGGTTCGGGCATGGTCGAGTATTCGCGGCTGACGCCCGAGGTGCGCGACAAGCTGCTGCACATCATCGACCTCGTCAAGCCGCGTTTCGACTGGGTGCTGCTGGACACGGGTGCCGGCATCTCCGACGTCGTGCTGTTCGCGATCTCGCTGGCCACCGACGTCCTCGTCGTCGCCACGCCCGAGCCCACGTCGCTCACCGATGCCTACGCCACCATCAAGGTGCTGGCCACGCAGCAGGACCGCCGCCATGTGGGCCTGCTCGTCAACCAGGCCAACCGCGTCGGCGAGGGCAAGTTGATCTGCGGCCAGTTGCAGCAGGTGCTGCAGCGCTTCGTCGGCCCGACGCCGGGCCAGAGCTTCCGGCTCGAGCTCTACGGTGAGGTCAAGGCCGATGTCGCCGTCAAGCAGGCCGTGCTCAAGCGCCAGCTGATGCTGGAGCACTACCCCGGCTGCGACGCAGCCCAGGCCATCAAGGCGCTCGCCTCCAAACTCCTTGGCTGAATCGACTCCCACCACTGCCTTCGAATGGGCAGGCGGCGAGGCGCGGGTGCGCGAACTCGTCGACCGCTTCTACGACCTGATGGACCTGGAGCCCGCCTACGCGCGGCTGCGCGCGGCGCATGGCGACACGCTGGACAGCGCGCGCGACAAGCTGTTCTGGTTCTTGTGCGGCTGGCTCGGCGGGCCCGACCACTACATCAGCCGCTTCGGCCACCCGCGCTTGAAGGCGCGGCATATGCCGTTTCGCATCGGCATCGCCGAGCGCGACGAGTGGCTGGCCTGCATGGGCCAGGCCATGCAGGAAACCGGGGTGGACCCGGCCCTGCAGGCCCGTCTGGCCGAGTCCTTCGCAGGCACGGCCGACTGGATGCGCAACGTCTAGGGCAGCCGCCCTCAGTCGATGCGGAAGGCGAACTCCTGCTGGAAGGTCGCGTCGCCCTGGCACTGGTAGCCGGCGAGGGCCGATTCCACCGAGCGCTGCAGCGAGCGCTTGGTCTTGCCATCCAGCGCGCCCTGGGCCACGCGGAAGTCCGTACCGACGACGCGGCCACCGCGCACCGTGGCAATCACCTGCAGCACGGCTTCGCCGGCCCAGTTGACGACAGGCACCTCGGGCTTGGGCATCATGGAGCAGACGGCGCCGGGCGCCTTGATGCTGGTGTCGGGCTTGGTCGTCGGTGGGACGACCGTCGGAACCGTGCCAGCCGTCGGCCCATCGGTGATGGGACCCGGTTCGCGGACCACGGTGCCGCGGATGACGGGATCTTGCGGTGCGACCACGGGCTCCGTGGGTTCCGGAATCGGAATGTGCACATCGCGGAAGATCGGGCGAGGCGGAAGCGCCGGCTCCTGGGGCGGCGGAATTTCCCGGACCTCGGGCGGCAGCGGCTTGATCGGTGTGCTCTCGTGCCGTGGCGGGGGTGTCTTCATCAGCCCTGCACTCAGCGCATAGATCGCGGCCAGATGCAGCGCGACGACGAAACCGATACCCACATAGCTCTTGGGCTGGGGCGCACGATCGGAAAAGGTAAGGGACATGGGCTCTCCTCGTTGGGGCTGGGAAACCGGATGTCGCGCTGATGGCGGCTCGAGCCCAGACTACTCCGGGCTAACCGGACTGGTCAATGGCGTTGCACCGCGTGTCTGCCGCGCGACGCGACAGCCCGGTGTCATTCGCCGTCAGCGGCGCGTCAGGCCGTTCCGCTGGGCAACGCGCGCGCTCGGCCAGCGGCAGCACGCGTGCTAACGTGCCCGTCCTGCGCGCCGCGCGCTTCGCCATCTTGAAGGGACGCTCTCCATGCACCGGAAACTGTTCTTCTGCGTCGCCCTCGCCGCCAGCGCACTGGCCCATGCCCAGCCGGCGGCGGATGCCTGGACCAACGTGTCTCCGGCGCCGGATGACCGCTACACCAACCCGAAGAGCAAGCTCTACGCCGGTCCCAACGGCTGGTTCAACTACGGCGAGTTGCGCGCCAGCGCCGGTGCCAAGCAGTACGCCTTTAAGGCCGGCTTGCTGTATCTCGCCACGTCCGAGGCCTTCGTGCTGGCGCCCAGCGACAAGCTGCAAGTGGCCTCGCTGAACTTCGGCAGTGCCACGCCGGCGCCGGGCGTCTACCAGGTCGCCGCCCAGCCCAATCTCGCGGCCCGCAAGGTGAAGGTGAACTTCGCCGACGTGTCCAACAAGAAGATCGTCGAATGGAACTCCGGCGGTGCAGCCAAGGGCAGCGTCACCGTCAGCCAGGTCAACGGCTTTCTGTACTTCAAGGCGCGCGATCTGCAACTCACGCCCTCGGGCCTGCACAACGCCGGTGACCTGAAGCGCCCGCTGGTGCTGGGGATCGAAGGCGCCAGCAAGATCGAATAGGCGCGCGCGGCGTCGCTTCGTCAGGGCGTTCCAGCCAGCAGCACGACGAGGGCGCCCGCGCCGCCGTCGCTGGCGCGCGCCTGCACGAAGGCCAGCACCTCGTTCTTCTGCACCAGCCAGCGCCGCACGCGGCCCTTGAGCACCGGCTCGCGGCCCGGCGAGCCGTGGCCCTTGCCGTGCACCACGCGCACGCAGCGCAGGCCGCGCCGCGCGCTGTCATGGATGAAGAGGCCCAGGGCCTCTCGGGCCGCGTCGCGGCGCAGCCCATGCAGGTCAAGTTGGGCCTGCAGCGACCAGTGGCCGCGGCGCAGTTTGCGCACCACCTCCAGGCTGATGCCTTCGCGGCGAAAGCTCAGCGTCTCGTCGGTGTCCAGCAGCGTGTCGACGTCGATCTCGTCGGACAGGGCCTGCAGCAGCACGGCGCGCTCGTCGGCTTCGCGCTGGCGCGGCTCGGGCGCCGGCTGTTCGAGTTCGTGGATGAAGCGGTCCATGCTGCGCAGCGGCGTCACCGGGCCGACGGTCAGCTCGAAGACCCGCCTTTCCTGCTCGGCCWGGCGCACGGCGGCGGCGACGCGCTCGCGCTCGATCTCGGCCGCCAGCCTGGCCGCGGCCAGTTCGCGCGCCAGCGGCTTCAGGTCGGCGAGGCTGCGCACGGTCCTGGCGCTCACAGCAGCCCCCGCTCGGCGAAGGACACCACCTCGCCCGCGCCGACGACGAAATGGTCGACGACGCGCACGTCCACCAGGGCCAGGGCCTGGCTCAGGTGCTGGGTCAGCAGTTCATCGGCCCGCGACGGCTCGGCCACGCCGCTGGGGTGGTTGTGGGCCAGGATGGCGGCGCCTGCGCCCAGGGCCAAGGCCCGCTTGACGACCTCGCGCGGGTGCACGGTCGTCTGCGTCAGGCTGCCCTGGAACAGCGTCTCCATCGCAATGAGGCGCAGCTGAGCGTCCAGGAACAGCACCGCGAAGACCTCGTGACCCAGGCCGCCCAGGTGCAGACGCAGATAGGTCTTGACCGTGTCGACGTCGTTCATGGCCGGCTTTTCGGCCAGTTGCTGGTTCAGCGAGCGCCGCGCGATCTCCAGCACGGCGGCGATCTCGGCGCGCTTGGCGGGCCCGAGGCCCTTGACCTTGGCCAGGTCCTGAACACTCGCCGCCAGCAGCCCCGCCCAGCCGCCAAAGCGGTCCAGCAGGCTCTGCGCCAACTGCAGCACGGGCAGGCCCGGGAGGCCGGTGCGCAGCAGCAGGGCCAGCAGTTCGGCGTCCGCCAGTGCCTGCGGACCGCGGGAGAGCAGCTTCTCGCGCGGACGGGCTTCCGGGGGCAGATGGGTCAACGACATAAAATCGCGCCCAGTCTAGCCAAGCGTTTCTCTTCCTCGCATGAACCCTATCCAGGCCGGGTCCTTCCTGACCCTGCACTACCGGCTCTCGGGCCCGGACGGCGCCGACATCGTCAACACCTTTGACGACAAGCCCGCCACCCTGTCCCTGGGCGCCGGCCAGCTGTCGCCGGCCATCGAGGCGCGCCTCATCGGCCTGCCCGAGGGCGCGCACGAGCGCTTCACGCTGGCGCCGGGCGAGGCCTTTGGCGAGCGCAACCCCGAGCTGCTGCAGCGCGTGAAGCTCAGCCTGCTGCGCCAGCTGGGCGACCCGGACGAGGTCTACAACGTCGGCGACGTGGTGCAGTTCCCCGGACCGGACGGGCAGGGCGGCTACGCCGGCGTCGTGCGCGAGCTGGGCGACGAGGCCCTGCTGTTTGATTTCAACCATCCCCTCGCTGGCCAGCCGGTCAGCTTTGAGGTGCAAGTGATCGGGGTGCTGTGATGAACGCCGTCATCCTTCCCCAGGAAGTCGTGCTGGCCGAGCCACGCGGTTTTTGCGCGGGCGTGGACCGGGCCATCGAGATCGTCGAGCGGGCCCTCGTGAAGTTCGGTTCGCCCATCTATGTGCGCCACGAGATCGTCCACAACACCTATGTCGTCAACGACCTGAAGTCGCGCGGCGCCATCTTCATCGAGGACCTGGCCGAGGTGCCGCCCGGCGCGACGCTGGTGTTCAGCGCCCATGGCGTCAGCCAGGAGGTGCGCCGCGAGGCCGCCGCACGCGGCTTCACGGTGTTCGACGCCACCTGCCCGCTGGTGACCAAGGTCCACGTCGAGGTGGCCAAGCTGCACCGCGAGGGCTATGAATTCATCATGATCGGCCACAAGGGCCATCCCGAGGTCGAGGGCACGATGGGCCAGCTGTCCGAGGGCATCTTCCTTGTGGAGGACGTCGAGGACGTGGCCAAGGTGCGGGTCAAGGACCAGGCCAGGCTGGCCGTCGTCACGCAGACGACGCTGAGCGTGGACGACGCCGCCGACATCCTGGCCGAGGTGAAGCGCGTCTTCCCGCAGGTGCGCGAGCCCAAGCAGCAGGACATCTGCTACGCCACCCAGAACCGCCAGGACGCCGTCAAGGTGCTGGCGCCGCAGGTCGACGTCGTCATCGTCGTCGGCAGCCCCACCAGCTCCAACAGCAACCGCCTGCGCGAGCTGGCCGAGCGCCTGGGCACGCCGGGCTATATGGTCGATGCCGCCGAAGACCTGCGGGCCGAGTGGCTGGAAGGCCGCGCCCGCGTGGGCCTGACGGCCGGCGCCTCGGCGCCCGATGTGCTGGTGCAGGCCGTCATCGACCGCCTGCGCGCCCTCGGCGCCACGACGGTGCGCAGCCTGCCGGGCGTCGAAGAGCATGTGCGCTTCCCGCTGCCCATGGGCCTGGGCGACAAGTCCATGGCCGAGGTGAGTTCGTCCCGATCCTGATGCCGGTGCTTCCAGCTCCCGGCGGCGCCTGACATCGGCGCCGCTTGTCTATTCGATTCCCAAGGTTTTATCCCATGCTCGACATCACCCAGCTGCGCAAGGACCTCGATGCCGTCATCGAGCGCCTGAACGCGCGCAAGAACCCCCAGACCTTCCTCGACGTGGAGCGCTTCAAGTCGCTCGAAGGCGAGCGCCGCGCGGTGCAGGTGCGCACCGAGGAGCTGCAGGCGCGCCGCAACGCGCTGTCCAAGCAGATCGGCATGGCCAAGGGCAAGGGCGAAGACGCCTCGGCGCTGATGAGCGAAGTCGGTGGCATTGCCGACGAACTGAAGGCCGGCGCCGAACGCCTGGACGCCATCCAGGTCGAGCTGAACACGCTGCTGATGAGCGTGCCCAACCTGCCGGACGCCAGCGTGCCGGCGGGTGTGGATGAAAACGGCAATGTCGAAGTGCGCCGCTGGGGCACGCCCAAGTCCTTCGACTTCCCGGTCAAGGACCATGTCGACCTCGGCGCGCCGCTGGGCCTGGACTTCGAGATGGGCGCCAAGCTCTCGGGCTCGCGCTTCGCCTTCCTGAAGGGCCCGGCCGCACGCCTGCACCGTGCGCTTGCCCAGTTCATGCTCGACGTGCAGACCACCGAGCACGGCTACACCGAGTGCTACACGCCCTATATCGTCAACCGCGAGATCCTCGAGGGCACGGGCCAGCTGCCCAAGTTCAAGGAAGACATGTTCTGGGTGCTGCGCGGCGGCGACGAGGAGCAGGTCGAGCAGTACCTGATCTCCACCTCGGAAATCTCGCTGACCAACACCGTGCGCGAGAGCGTGCTCAAGCCCGAGGACCTGCCCGTCAAGCTGACGGCGCACAGCCCCTGCTTCCGTTCGGAAGCCGGCTCTGCTGGCCGTGACACGCGTGGCCTGATCCGCCAGCACCAGTTCGACAAGGTCGAGATGGTGCGCATCGAGCTGCCCGAGAACAGCATGGCCGCGCTGGAAGAGATGACCGGCCACGCCGAAGCTGTGCTTCAAAAGCTCGGCCTGCCTTACCGCACGGTGCTGCTGTGCAGCGGCGACATGGGCTTTGGCTCGACCAAGACCTATGACCTCGAAGTCTGGCTGCCGGCGCAGGACACCTTCCGCGAGATCAGCTCCTGCTCGAACATGGGCGCCTTCCAGGCCCGCCGCATGCAGGCGCGCTTCAAGAACGCCCAGGGCAAGAACGAGTTCGTGCACACGCTGAACGGCTCCGGCCTGGCCGTCGGCCGGACCTTGGTTGCCGTGCTCGAGAACTACCAGAACGCGGACGGCAGCATCACGGTGCCCGAGGCGCTGCGCCCCTATCTGGGTGGTGTCGACACCTTGCGCGGCTGAACCGAAAAATCCTGGCTATAATGCTGGGCTCAGCTCGCACCAGATTCGGAGAGGTGGCAGAGTGGTTGAATGTACCTGACTCGAAATCAGGCGGACGGTAACGTCTCGGGGGTTCGAATCCCCCCCTCTCCTCCAGACCAAGCCCGCCGGCAACCCCGGCGGGCTTTTTCTTTGTGCGCTCAGCGCGGCAGCTGTTGCAGCTCGACGCCGACCTTCACGGCTTGCGCGCCCTTGTTCGCCCACATCCAGCAATGCGCCGGCTCGGCGTCGAAGGTCTGCAGGCCCTGGGCGCGTTCGGCGCGCTCCAACCGGGCCACGTAGACGACCTCCTTGCCCTGGTGGACGTGGATGTTGAAGGGCAGGGCGGCCGTGGCCTCGAAAGACCACTGGACACGGCTGACCTTGGGCAGCTTGCCGCAGACCTCCAGCACCTCCTTGGGCGCCAGCGTCGTCGCGTGGGCGAAGCGGCCTTCGCTCGTCCAGTCGATGTCGACAACCTGCGCAGCAGCGAGGGCGGGGCCGCTCGCGGCGAGGCAGAGCAGGGTGATGGCAGTCTTCATTTCGCCACCTCGATGTGCGTGACGATGAACTGGCTGCCCTCGTGTGCGGCCTTGAAGCGCACCTTGTCGCCGACCTTGAGGCCGTCGAGCAGGCGCTTGTCGCGGGCCTGGAAGACCATGGTCATGGCCGGCATGTCCAGGGACTTGATCTCAGCATGGCGCAGCGTCAGCTTGGCCGCGGCAAGATCGATCTTGCGGATCTCGGCATCGGTCATCGCATCGGCAGCAGCCGACGCTGCGGCAGCAGGCGCTTCGGCGGCCAGGGGCAGGGCGGGTGCCGCCAGCAGCGCGGCGCAGAGAAGCAGTTTTTTCATGGATGGGATTCCTCGATTCAACGCGCGCGGACGATGAACTTGCCGCGCATGCCAGCCTGGAAATGGCCAGCGATGAGGCAGGCGAAGTCGAACTCGCCCGCACGGTTGAAGGTCCAGACGATTTCACCGGTCTGGCCCGGCTTCACATGGGCCATATAGGGCTCGTCATGCTCCATGTCCGGGAACCTCAGCATCAATGCCGCGTGTTCCTCCAGTTCCCGCTGTGTGCCGATGACAAGCTCGTGCAGTACGGCACCGCGGTTGAGCATGACGAGACGGACGGTCTCGCCCTGGCGGACTTCGACGCGCGACGGCATGAAGCGCATGTCGTCGCTCATCCTGATCTCGATGGTGCGTTTGGCGGCGCGGCGCTCGCCGGCGATGCCCCAGGGTTTCTGTTCCTTCCTGGCCGCGCCAGGCGCGCTTGCGGCATGGTCTCCGTGGGCATGGGCAGCGACAGCCGCGAAGGCCAGCGCAAACGTGATGATGAGGGTCTTCATCGTGATCTCAGTGGCCATGATGGCCGTTGGGTTTGCGGACCTGTACTTCGACGTCTGTGGGTTTGGACGCTGCGGTGTCCGGAGCCTTGGGCGCCGGCGGCGCGTCGCCCACTTCTCGCGCCAGCGTGCCGTGCGGGTGCTGGAACCAGCCAGGGTCGGCGTAGTCGCCGCGCTTGAGGCCGCGCCTGACCTTGAGCATGCTGAACATGCCACCCATCGCGACCGGGCCGAAGGGGCCCTCGCCCGCCATCATGGGCGCCGTGTTGTCGGGCAGGGGCATGCTCATCTCGGTCATGTCGTGCATGCCACGCTCGCCCATGACCATGTAGTCCGGCACCAGCTTGCGAATCTTGGCCGTCAGGCCGCTGTGGTCGACGCCGATCATGGTCGGCACCGCATGGCCCATCGCATTCATCGTGTGGTGGGCCTTGTGGCAGTGGAAGGCCCAGTCGCCTTCCTCGTCGGCGACGAACTCGACCTGGCGCATCTGGCCCACCGCCACATCCGTCGTCACCTCCGGCCAGCGCGCTGTCCTGGGCACCGGGCCGCCGTCCGTGCCCGTGACCATGAACTCATGGCCGTGGATGTGGATGGGGTGGTTGGTCATCGTCAGGTTGCCGATGCGGATGCGCACCCGGTCGCCCTGGCGCGCCACCAGCGGCGCGATGCCGGGGAAGACGCGGCTGTTCCAGCTCCACAGATTGAAGTCCAGCATGGTCATGACCTTGGGCGTCGCGCTGCCGGGCTCGATGTCGTAGGCGTTGAGCAGGAAGGCGTAGTCGCGATCGACCTCGTCGATCTGCGGGTGCTTCGCTTTCGGGTGCGTGATCCACAGGCCCATCATGCCCATGGCCATCTGCACCATCTCGTCGGCATGGGGGTGGTACATGAAGGTGCCGGGGCGGCGTGCGACGAATTCGTAGACCCAGGTCTTGCCCGGCGGGATGGGTGGCTGCGTCAGGCCGGTCACGCCGTCCATGCCATTGGGCAGGCGCTGGCCATGCCAATGCATGCTGGTGACCTCGGGCAGGCGGTTGGTCACGTAGATGCGCACCCGGTCGCCCTCGACGACCTCGATGGTGGGCCCCGGGCTCTGGCCGTTGTAGCCCCACAGATGGGCCTTGAAGCCGGGCGCCATCTCGCGCACGACGGGCTCGGCGACGAGGTGGAATTCCTTGACGCCGGCGTTCATGCGCCAGGGCGCCGTCCAGCCGTTCAGCGTGACGACGGGGTTGTAGGGCCGGCCATTGGGCGGCACGAGGGGGGCTTGCGTGTCGGGCGAGGTCTGGATGACGGGCTCGGGCAGGGTCGCGAGGGCCGCCTTGGAGACCGCGGCCAGTGACGCCAGCGTCGAGCCCGCGAGCAGGGAACGTCGGTTGAACATGGAGATGTCCTCGGGGTTCAGTGGGGCGCCGCGCCAGCCGTGGCGGGGGCTGCGCCGGCCTCGGGCAGGGCGGGGGTGGTGCGGCCCAGCAGGGCCTGGTCCAGATCGGCCTGTGCCAGCCAGAAGTCGCGCAGCGCGTCCTGCGTGGCGCTGACGGCGGCGACCTGGGCGCGGGCGTCGGCCAGCAGTTCGAAGACGCCGATCAGCATGCCGTTGTAGCGCAGCAGCTGCTCATCGGAGATGCGCCGGGCCAGGGGCAGCATCTCGTCGCGGTGGTGGCGCGCGATGTCGAAGGCGCTGCGGTAGAGGCCATAGGCCTCGCGCACCTCGGAGCGCGCGCGGATGGCCGTGTCGGCGGCCTCGTGCGCAGCCAGGTTGGCGAGGGCGTCGGCGCGCGGCAGCGGGCCTGGGCCGAACAGCGGCAGCTCCAGCGCGATCTCCCAGCCGCGCTGCGTCGGCGCCTGGTTGGACGAGTTGTGCACCGTGCCCAGTTCCAGCATGCTGACCCAGCGCGTCGTGCGCGCCAGGTCCAGCTGGCGACCGGCCTGCTCCAGCGTCAGGCGGGCGGCCTGCACATCCAGGCGCTGCGCCAGGGCCAGGGCTTCGACATCGGGTTGCTCGCGCGCGGCGGCGGGCAGTTCGGGCAAGCGCTCGGGCAGGCGCAGCGTTGCGGCGTCCTGGCCCCAGAGTCCCAGCAGGCGCAGCAGGCGCTCGCGCGTCGCCAGCCGCTGGGCCTCGGCGCGCGCCAGGGCCAGGCGCGCTTCAGCCGCAAAGCCCTGCTCGCGCGCCCGTGCCAGCGCATTGAAGTTGCCGACGGCCTGCATGCGACGGGCCAGCTCGGCGCCGGCCTCGGCGGCCTCGACGACCTGCTGGCGATAGGCCAGCGTCTCCTCGGCCGCGACGGCGCGCACCCAGGCGCGGCGTGCATCGGCGGCCAGGGCCAGCACGTCGCCGGCGGCCTGGCGCTGCTCGGCCTGCAGGCGGCGCTGCTCGGCCTGGCGCAGCAGCGGCAGGGTCAGCAGGCGGGCCAGGTCGACATGCCAGCCGCGCTCCAGTTCGATCTCGTCGCCGCGCGTGAGGCGGCTGAAGCGAAAACCCGGGTTGGGCAGGCGCCCGGCTTCGGCGACCTCGGCGGCCGTCACGCCCAGGCGCGCCAGCCGGGCTTGCAGGCCCCGGCTGTTCTTCAGCGCGAGCTGCACGGCGGCGTCGGCCGACAGCGGCTCGCGCAGGGCGTCGGCAAGCTGCTGGGCCGTCAACGCCTCCAGCGCCAGGGGCTGGCCGGTATGGGCCTGGGTCAGGCGGTTGACCTCGGCAAGGTTGGCGCCCGGATCCACGCTGGCGCAGCCGCCCAGCGCGAGGGCGGCGCCCAGCACGACAAGGCTTCTCATCGCGTCGCCTCCGGCGGCAAGGCCTCGCGCGCATAGCTGCGCCAGCCACCGACGCGGGCGACGCGCTCGTTGGCGGCGCGCCAGTCGGCGGGCGGCGGGTCGTCTGCGGGCCTGGGTTGGGCGACGCTGCGGTGAATGATGGGCGGCACGGAGGCGCGCGCGTCGCTGGGGTCGGGACGGGGCTGGGCGGTGGCGCTCAGCGCCAGCGTGGCGCCGGACAGCAGCGCCAACAGGGCAGGGGTGCAAGACATGCAAGCCTCTCGGGCAGGACGACAACCAGGCCCGCCGGCCCTCAAGGCATCGAGAGCGGCGGGAACTGCGGGGCAGAGAGGCTCAGGCCCGGGGAGGCGGGTCGGGCAGGGGCGGCACGATGCTGGCCCAGGCTTCGGCCGGCGCCTGCGCGACGCGGGCCGCCGGCGTCGCAGCTGCGGTGTCCAGCGTCAGCACCGGGGGCGGTGCGGCGGCGAGGCAACAGGGGGCGCAGAGCTTGCAAGGCTTGGCGTGGTCGTGCGACTCGCCGTGGCCTGCATGGTGCTCGTGGCCCATGTGCTGCTGCTGCTGAGTCACCGGCGGAGGCTCGCAGCCCAACTGGCCGGCCGCGAGCAGGCTGCGCAAGGGCAGCAGCACGAGCAGCAGGCAGAGGACGAGGAAGCGGCCGGGGCGACGCATGGGCGGCACTTTAACCGGCCTGCTGCAGCCAGGCCCGCGGCGACAGGCCGGCGTGACGCTGCGCGAACAGGCGGCTCAGCGCCGAGGCGTTGGCATAGCCCAGCTCCGCCGCCAGCGCCTTCAAGGGCTTGCCGGCACGCAGTTCGGCGCGGGCGATGGCCAGCCGCCAATCGGCCAGGTAGTCCGCCGGCGTCTGCCCCAGCGCATCGCGAAAGGCCTCGGCGAAGCGGCTGCGCGACATGCCCGCCGCCTGCGCCATGCTCGCCAGGCTCCAGGCCTCGCCGGGGCGTGCATGCAGGGCGGTGAGCGCGCGGGCCAGGCGTGGGTCGGCCAGGCCGCGCATCAGGCCCAGCGGCAGCGGTGCGCCGCGCTGGTCCAGCATCCAGCGCAGCAGTTGCAGCAGCAGCACCTCGAAGAGCCGGTCCGCCAGCAGGCGCTGGCCGCAGCGCACGCGCTCGGCCTCGCCGAACAGCAGTGTCAGCGTCGCGGTGATGCCCTCCACGCCGGCCAGCGGCAGCACCACCAGCGGCGGCAGCGCCTGCACGAGGGGATGGCCGGCCTCGAAGTCCAGCGTCGCGCAGACGAAGTCCGAGCCTTCGGCCGGCGCGTTGTGGAAGTCGTGCGCCAGCGGCCGCGGGTAGAAGACCAGGCTGGGCTCGCGGACCCACAGATGCTCGACGAGACCGGTCGCGGCGGCATGCCTGACCTCCATCTCGCCGTTGCGCATCACATGCAGGAAGCCGCGGCCGGGGCGGGCGTCGAAATGCGTCACGCCGCACAGCGGGCCGGCATGGAAGAGGCTGGCCCGCACGCGAAAGCGCTCGAACAGCGGGCTGAGCCGGTCCAGCGGTGGGGCCTCGGTCATCGGGACGATTGGGTTGATATATCGGACTGGATGATACCTATCGTCTTTTGAAAGGCGAGACAGTGGAGGCCTTCATCCACTGCAACTGAAAGCTGACCTTCATGAACTCCCGCCTTCCCCTCGTCTCCGCCACCGACACCCCTGCGGCCAGCCGCGCGACGCTCGACGCCGTCCATGGCGCTTTCGGCGCGACGCCGAACATGTTCCGCGCCGTCGCCAACTCGCCGGCCGCGCTGCAGGCCCTGTGGGGCTTTTTCGGCGCGCTGGGCGGTGGCAGCATTCCCGCCAAGCTCGGCGAGCAGATCGCCGTTGCCGTGGCTGATCGCAATGCCTGCGAATACTGCCTGGCCGCCCACACGGCCCTGGGCCGCAAGGCCGGTGCGACGCCCGCCGAGATGAGCGCGGCGCAGGCCGGTGAATCGGCAGACCCGGCGACGGCCGCGGCGTTGCGCTTTGCGCTCCAACTCGTCGAGCGGCGCGGCCAGGTGGATGACGCCGACGTCGCGGCGCTGCGAGCGGCAGGCTTCAACGACGGCCAGATCGTCGAGATCCTGGCGCACGTCGCGCTGAATCTGTTCACCAACTATGTGAACGTCGCGTTCGCCGTGCCGGTGGATTTCCCCGGCGTGAAGCTGCGCTCGGCAATGTGACCGGGAGGCGATGATGGCGCCGATGAAAACCGCTCTCGCCCTGCGCCATCTCGCCTTCGAAGATCTCGGCCTCATCGAGCCCGTGCTGAAGGCGCGGGGATTCGAGGTCCGCTATCACGAGGTCGGCGTCGACGACGTCGGCGCCATCGACCTCGATGCGGTCGACCTGCTCGTCGTGCTCGGCGGGCCGATCAGCGTCGAGGACGAGGAGCGCTTTCCGTGGCTGATCGACGAGGTCGCCCTGATCCGCCAACGGCTGGACGCCGAACGGCCGCTGCTCGGTATCTGCCTCGGCGCGCAGCTGATGGCGCGGGCGCTGGGTGCACGGGTGAAACCGATGGGCGTCAAGGAGATCGGCTTTGCGCCGCTGATATTGACGGCGGCAGGGCAGGGCACGGCACTGGCCGAGCTGGGCGGCCAGCCCCTGCTGCATTGGCATGGCGACCAGTTCGAATTGCCGGCCGGCATGACGTCACTGGCCGCGACGGCCACCTGCCCTCACCAGGCGTTCGCGCCGCATGACAAGGCGCTGGGGCTGCAGTTCCACCCGGAGGTGGCACCCGAGCGCTTCGAGCAATGGCTGATCGGCCACATCGACGAGCTGGAGCGCGCCGGCATTGATCCGGTTGAGCTGCGCGCCGCGATGGCATGTGAGGCCGAAGGCCTGAAAGTCGTGCTGACGCGGCTGATGACGCGCTGGTTGGACCAGACCCTGACCCCTGGCTGAGTCAGAGCCGCTCAAACACCGCTGCCGCCTCCCAAGCCGTAGTCGCAGTCGCCCAGCAGGATGGCCTGCGCGGTCTCGCGGAACGTGCCGCCCCCAGCACCACCACATCGCGCTGGCTCATGACTTCCCCTGCTTGGCAGCACGCTGCGTGATGTGGGACAAGGCCTCGGTCTGGGCCTGCCGCGCCATGTCGGCGAGCTCCTTCATGTCGGCCAGCGTCTTCTCGAAGGCCTGGCGCATGACCTCTCCCTGCTTGGCCGGGTCGGGAAGCCCGCCGCTGAGCATGCCCTGGGCGGCGGCCTGCATGCCTTGCATCGCCTCGGTCATCATGGCCGTCTGCTTGGCCGCCAGGGCCTGCATCGACGCCAGGACGGCCTGGTTGGCTTCGGTCAGTGCCTCGATGTCCTTGCGGCGCGCCTCGACGATGGCGGACATGTCGACGCCGGGCATCTTGAATTGCTCCATCATCTTGGTCACGTCACCAAAGGGATTGGTCTGATTCGCCATGATCTGTCTCCAGGTTGATAGGTTCAGCTCGTGGGCCCGGTCAGGAAGCCTGACCCAACTGCTCAAGGATGGCCGGGTTCTGTGATCACCCACATCGCTGCGCGATATGAGTGACCCCCAACCCGGCTCCGCCRCTGACGCGGCGCAAGCCCTCTTCGCTGGCTTGCCTTGAGCCGCCGGGTCAGGAAGCCTGACCCAACTGCTCAAGGATGGCCGGGTTCTCCAGCGTCGAGGTGTCCTGGGTGATCGTCTCGCCCTTGGCGAGGGAACGCAACAGGCGGCGCATGATCTTGCCGCTGCGGGTCTTCGGCAGGTTGTCACCGAAGCGGATTTCCTTGGGCTTGGCGATCGGCCCGATCTCCTTGGCGACCCAATTGCGCAGTTCGGTGGCGATCTTCAGCGCTTCGGCGCCGGTTGGCCGCGCCCCTTTCAGCACGACGAAGGCGCAGATGGATTCGCCCGTGGTGTCGTCGGGCCGGCCCACCACGGCGGCCTCGGCCACCAGATGGGTGCATGACACCAGCGCCGACTCGATCTCCATCGTGCCCATGCGGTGACCGCTGACATTGAGCACGTCGTCGATGCGACCGCCGATGGTGAAGTAGCCGGTCTGAGCGTCGCGCGTGGCGCCATCGCCAGCCAGGTAGTAGCCGCGCAACTCGGCTGGGAAATAGCTGGAGTGGTAGCGCGCTTCGTCGCCCCAGATCGTACGGATCATGGCCGGCCAGGGTTTCTTGATGACGAGCAGCCCGCTCTCGCCGTTGGGCAGGTCGCCGCCGGTTTCATCGACGATCGCGGCCATGATGCCCGGGAAGGGCAGGGTGCAGGACCCCGGCACCAGCGCGGTGGCACCGGGCAGCGGCGTGATCATCTGGGCACCGGTCTCCGTCTGCCACCAGGTGTCGACGATCGGGCAACGCCCGCCGCCGATGTGCTGGTGGTACCAGGCCCAGGCCGCCGGGTTGATGGGCTCGCCCACCGAGCCGAGGATGCGCAGGCTCTTCAGGTCGAAGCGATCCGGATGCACGGCGGCGTTGCTTTCCGCGGCCTTGATCAGCGAGCGGATGGCGGTGGGCGCGGTGTAGAAGACCGAGACCTTGTGGTCCTGGATCATCTTCCAGAAGCGGCCGGCGTCGGGGTAGGTCGGCACGCCCTCGAACATCACCTGGGTCGCGCCGACGGCCAGCGGGCCGTAGGCGATATAGGTGTGGCCGGTGACCCAGCCGATGTCGGCCGTGCACCAGAAGACATCGGCGTCGTGCAGGTCGAAGGTCCACTTCGTCGTGACCGCCGCCTGCACCAGATAGCCGCCGGAGCAATGCTGCACGCCCTTGGGCTTGCCGGTGGACCCCGACGTGTAGAGCAGGAAGAGCGGGTGCTCGGCGGCTACCCATTCGGGCTCGCAGCTGTCGGCCTGGGCGGCGGTGAGCTCGTGCATCCAGTGGTCGCGTGTCGTCCACTCGATCGCGCCGCCGGTGCGCCGGTAGACGATCACGTGGCGCACGGCTTCGCAGCCGTCCAGCGCCAGCGCCTCATCGACGATGGCCTTCAGCGGCAGTGCCTTGCCACCGCGCAGTTGCTGGTCGGCGGTGATGACGGCGACCGCGCGGGTGTCGGCGATGCGATCGCGCAGCGAAGCGGCCGAGAAGCCACCGAACACCACCGTGTGGACCGCGCCGAGCCGCGCACAGGCCTGCATGGCCACCACGCCTTCGACCGACATCGCCATGTAGATGACGACCCGGTCGCCCTTCTTCACGCCCAGCGACTTCAGGGCGTTGGCCATGCGACAGGTCTGCGCCAGCAGCTCGGCGTAGGTGGTGCGCGTGACCAGGCCGTTGTCGGCTTCAAAGATGATTGCCGTCTTGTCCCCCAGGCCGACTGAGACCTGGGCGTCCAGGCAGTTGTGCGAGACGTTCAGCGTGCCGTCCTCGAACCACTTGAAGTGCGGCGCCTCGGCACTGTTCAGCACCTTCGTGAAAGGCTGCTTCCACCGGACGAACTCGCGCGCGAGCCGGGCCCAGTAGCCCTCGTAGTCGGCGTTGGCTTCGGCCGCCAGCAGGTCGTAGGACGCGCGGCCGGCCACATGCGCCATGGAGGCCAGGGCCAACGGAGGCGCGTACAGCGTCAGGTCTTCGGCGTTGCTGGTCTCGCTCATGGGGTTTCCTTGGTCATCAATGCCCGGACGCTCCCGAGGCGCCGATGCCGGTTTCGGAGCGAACCTGCTGAGCCTCGAAACCTGCGCGGTCCTGGGCCGCCCGCGGGCTGCGGTCGAGGATGGAGAACAGCCAGATGCCGACGAAACCGATCGTCATCGAGAACAGCGCCGGCGACGCGTAGGGGAACAGGGCCGATCCCTTGGGGTTGCCGAGCGTCACCTCCCACACGGCTGGCGACACCAGCGTCAACAGCACGGAGGACACCAGGCCCAGGAAGCCGCCGATCACCGCGCCCCGGGTCGTGCAGTCCTTCCACAGCACCGACATCAGCAGCACCGGGAAATTGGCTGACGCGGCGATCGCGAACGCGAGACTCACCATGAAGGCGATGTTCTGCTTCTCGAACACGATGCCCAACAGCACCGCGACGATGCCGAGGGCGACCGTCGTGATCTTCGAGACGCGCAGCTCCGACGCGCTGTCGGCATTGCCGTGCTTCCACACCGTGGCGTACAGGTCGTGCGACACGGCGGATGCGCCCGACAGCGTCAGCCCGGCCACCACCGCCAGGATGGTCGCGAAGGCCACCGCCGAGATGAAGCCGAGGAAGACATTGCCGCCCACCGCGTTGGCCAGGTGGATGGCCGCCATGTTGCCGCCACCGAGCAGGCCACCCTTGGCGTCGAGGAATTCCGGGTTCGTCAGCACGAAGCTGATCGCGCCGAACCCGATGATGAAGGTGAGGATGTAGAAGTAGCCGATCCAGGTCGTGGCCCACAGCACCGACTTGCGCGCCTCCTTCGCATTGGGCACGGTGAAGAAGCGCATCAGGATGTGCGGCAGGCCGGCCGTGCCGAACATCAGGGCCATGCCGAAGCTGATGGCCGAGATCGGATCCTTGATGAAGCCGCCCGGGCCCATGATCGAGAAGCCCTGCGCAGCCGCATCGCCCGGCGATTTGCCGGCGGCTGCCGCGATGCCGGTCTTGATCTCGACCGACTTGGCAAACATCGCCTCGGGACTGAAGCCGAAGCCGTAGAGCACCATGAAGGCCATGAAGCTGGCGCCTGCCAGCAGCAGGCCGGCCTTGATGATCTGGACCCAGGTGGTGGCCGTCATGCCGCCGAACAGCACATAGACCATCATCAGCGCGCCGACGATGACGACGGCGATCCAGTACTCCAGCCCGAACAGCAGCTTGATCAACTGCCCCGCGCCGACCATCTGCGCGATCAGGTAGAAGGCCACGACCACCAGCGTGCCGGAGGCCGCAAAGACGCGCACCGGCGTCTGAGCAAAGCGGAACGCGGCCACGTCGGCGAAGGTGAATTTGCCGAGGTTGCGCAGCCGCTCGGCCAGCAGGAAGGTCACGACCGGCCAGCCGACAAGGAAGCCGATCGAATAGATCAGGCCATCAAAGCCGCCCACCATCACCGCGGCGGAGATGCCGAGGAAGGACGCGGCCGACATGTAGTCGCCCGCGATGGCCAGGCCGTTCTGGAAGCCGGTGATGCCGCCGCCGGCGGTGTAGAAGTCGGCTGCCGACTTGGTCTTGGCCGCCGCCCATTTGGTGATGAACAGCGTGCCGACGACAAAGATCGCGAACATGCTGATCGCGGTCCAGTTGGTGGGCTGCTTCTCGGCCTGGCCGAGGTCGGCACCCGCCGCCAGGACCGCGCTACTCCCGACGACCAGCGCCAGCGTTGCCAGCAGGCGCGGCGCGTTCATGCCAGGGCTCCCTTGGCGATCTGCGCGGTCAACGCATCGAACTCGCTGTTGGCGCGCCTCACGTAGATCGCGGTGATGGCCACCGTGAAGAGGATGATGCCCAGGCCGATCGGCATGCCGATGGTCGTGACGCCTGCACCCAGCCGGGTCGCGAGGAAGGGTTTGTCGAAGGCCACCAGCAGGATGAAGCCGTAGTACACGACCATCATCGCCAGCGTGAGCCACCAGCCAAAACGCGAGCGACTGGACTTCAGCAGTTGGTACCGTGGATCACGCGCAATGCGCGTCGTCAGGTCAGCTGGCATGACGAATGCAATCGTGTTGGCTCATGCCGGAGAGCCTGCGACATTCGTCCGTCGCTGTCCGTGCGCTTGCGAACAGTGTGTGCTGCCRTCAAACAAAAGGCCCCGGACTTGCCGGGGCCTTGAGGGGCACGAGTCGCTGGTTAGACCAGGCCCTGCTTTGAAGCCAGCACCGCCGCTTCGGCGCGGCTGGAGACGTTGAGCTTCTTGTAGATGGACTTGATGTGGTCGTTGACGGTGAACCACTTGATGCCCATCAGGTTCGCGATCTCCTTGATCGTGAAGCCCTTGCTCAGATAGGTCAGCACTTCGCTCTCGCGGGGCGTCAGGCGCTCCCACTCGGGCGGTGGGTCCAGGGCCACGCCGCGGCTGTTGGCGAAGGGAGCGTGCGCGGTCGACAGCGTGCCGAAGCCCGAGTTCAGCGGCATGGTGCCGCTGTCGCTGGCGCCGGGGCGGAAATGCGACAGCAGGCGGCGCGCGATGGCCGGCGACAGTGGCGGCTGGCCGCGCACGATGCGCTGCAACTCCTCCACCAGCACCTCGAAGCGGTCTTCCTTCAGCAGATAGCCGTCAGCGCCGCACTGCAGGGCCGGGAAGAGGTGGTCGTCGTCCGAGTACAGCGTCGTGACGATCTTGATCGCCGACGAACCCGCCAGCTCGGTGAGGAACTCCATGCCGTTGCCGTCGGGCAGCTCCAGGTCGACGAGGATGAGCTTGAAGCCGATCTCCGGATTGCCGCCCGACAGCTTGGCCACCTGGCGGCGGGCGTTCTCGAGGTCACCCACTTCCGTGAGCTCCATCGCGTCGCTGAAGCTCTCTCGCACCACGCGGCAAAGAAAGCTGCGTGCAACGGGGTTGTCTTCGATGATGAGAACTTTGACGGTCATGGCGCGTGGGGACGGCTGTCGAATTCGACCGATGGGAATGTAGCGCACCGCCCCCTAGAAGCTTGGGTAGATCGTCCTTGCCCAAGCCCCCGGTTCAGGCTTCACGAATTGGTAAGAACTAACTTGCCGACGACTTCGCGGGCCGCCATGCGCGCGAAGGCAGCGGGCAATTCCTCCATGGGCAGCACGCGATCCAGCACCGGTTTGATCTTGCCGGCGGCATACCAGGCGGCCAGCTCGCCGAGCATGCGGGCGTTGTTTCCAGGCTCGCGCTTGGCGAATTCGCCCCAGAACACGCCGACCAGGGACGCCCCCTTCAGCAGGGCCAGGTTCAGCGGCAGCGCCGGGATCTGGCCTTGCGCGAAGCCGATGACGAGATAGCGGCCACGCCAGGCGATGGAACGGAAGGCGGCTTCGGCCAGATCGCCGCCGACCGGGTCGTAGATGATGTCGGGGCCCTTGCCCCCGGTCAGGGCCTTCAGCTCATCGCGCAGGTTCTGTGTCGCGTAGTTGATCGCGGCGTCGGCGCCCAGGCCCTTGCAGGCTTCACATTTGGCATCGCTGCCGGCGGCGGCGATGACGCGCGCGCCGGCGGCCTTGGCGATCTGGATGGCCGCCGTGCCCACGCCGCCGGCCGCGCCGAGGATGAGCACGGTCTCACCGGCTTTCAGCGCCGCGCGGTCCATCAGCGCGTGGTGGCTGGTGGCATAGGTGCAGATGAAGGCGGCCGCGTCCTCGAAGCTGAAGCCATCGGGTAGCGGCATGGCCAGCATGGCCGGGATGCAGACCTCGGTGGCGAAACCGCCCAGGCCGCCGAAGGCCGCGACGCGCTGGCCGACGGCGAAGCCCTTGACCCCTTCGCCCACCTCGGTGACGACGCCCGAGAACTCCGTGCCCGGCACAAAGGGCAGGGGCGGCTTCATCTGGTATTTGTTCTGCACGATGAGCAGGTCGGGAAAATTCAGGCTGGCGGCCTTGATCTGAACCCGGATCTGGCCCGCTGGCAGCGCAGTGGCTGGCAGTTCGCGCCATTGCAGCGCCTCGACGCCCACCGGGTTCTCGCAGAGCCATGCCTTCATCGTCGTCTCCTGATTTCGTGAATTCACGATGATAGGAATCAAGGTGGTTACACCCGGTCTCGCAGGTGACGCCCTCCCTACAATTGGCCCCCATGCGCATCCTGATTTCCAACGACGACGGTTACCTCGCGCCCGGCCTGGCGGCCCTGGTGAAAGCCTGTGAAGGCCTGGGCGAGATCGAGGTCATCGCCCCCGAGCAGAACGCCAGCGGCACTTCCAACTCGCTGACGCTGAACCGCCCCCTCAACGTCTACCGCGCCGCCAACGGCTTCCGCTACGTCAGCGGCACGCCGTCCGACGGTGTCCACCTCGCCCTGACCGGCCTGCTGGGCTATCGGCCCGACCTGGTGCTGTCGGGCATCAACAACGGCGCCAACATGGGCGACGACACGCTGTACTCCGGCACCGTCGCCGCGGCCACCGAGGGTTATCTGTTCGGCATCCCGTCCATCGCCTTCTCGCAGTCCGAGAAGGGCTGGGTCGAGCTGGAGGCGGCGGCGCGCACGGCGCGCAGCGTCGTCGAGCAGGTGATCAAGGGCGGCCTGGGCCAGGGCTTTCTGCTGAACGTCAACATCCCCAACCGGGCCGACGCCGACCAACTGCCGCGCAAGATCACCCGGCTGGGCCGGCGCCATTCCAGCGAAGGCATCATCGAGCAGGTCAACCCGCGCGGCGAAACCATCTACTGGATTGGCCCGGCCGGTGACGCCCGCGATGCCGGCGAGGGCACGGATTTCCACGCCACCGCCAACGGCCAGGTGTCGATCACGCCGCTGCAGGTCGACCTCACCGAACATTCGGCTCTCGGCGCCTGGGCGCAGCGCCTGGGCCTGTGACGGCATGTCCACTCCCAAGCGCTTCCCTGCCAGCCTGAAGTCGGCCACGTCACCGCAGCGTGAGCTGCTGATGCCGCAGCGCCATCTGCACCAGGCCACGCGGGACGCAGCCCGGCTGGCGCGCCCCAGCGGTACGGGGCTGGACAGCGGCGCCGTGCGCCAGCGCATGGTCGACAGGCTGCGGGCCGAGGGCAAGTTCGACGAGCATGTGCTCGCTGCGATGGCCACCGTGCCGCGCCACGAGTTCGTCGACAGCGCGCTGGCCGCCCAGGCCTATGAGGACACGGCCCTGCCCATCGGCCATGGCCAGACCATCTCCAAGCCTTCGGTCGTTGCCCACATGCTGGGCCTGCTGATGGCCGGCGCCGGAGCGCGCCAACGCGGGTCGCTGGGCCGGGTGCTGGAAATCGGCACGGGCTGCGGCTACCAGGCCGCCGTCATCGCGTTGCTGGCGCGGCAGCTGACGTCCATCGAGCGCCTGCAGGGCCTGCATGACAAGGCCAAGCTCAATCTGCAGCGCGTCGGCCTGCCGCGCGTGCCGCGCCTCATCTGGGGCGACGGCCGCCTCGGCCACGCGGCCAGCGGCCCCTTCGACTGCATCATCGCGGCGGCCGGCGGCGAGGACATTCCCGCCGCCTGGACCGAGCAACTGGCACCCGGCGGGCGCCTCATCGCCCCGACGGCGGCCAGCGGCCGGGGCCAGGTGCTGGTCGTGCTGGATCACCTCGTCGAAGCGGGCGTCAGCCGCTGGGCGCGCAGCGAGCATGAGGCCGTGCTCTTCGTCCCCCTAAAATCCGGCGTCCTCTGACTGGGCCGTCGGCGCACCGCGCCACACAATCGGGTCGGCCTTCCAACGTGCTCTAGCCACACGATGCCCTCAAGCCTGCGCCTTTTATTCACTGCCATCACCACCTCGCTGCTGCTGAGCGCCTGCGGCGTCACGCCGCGTCACCCCGCGCCGGTCGAGGACCGCAATCCCCAGCCGGCCACGGCCGCCGTGGCGCCGGCCGCACCCGCATCGGCAGCGTCCGCACCCGAGGTCAAGCCGCCGCTGCCGGGCGCCGAGAACGCGGGCAAGGCTGGCTACTACACCGTCAAGCCGGGTGATGCGCTGATCCGCATCGCGCTGGACAACGGCCAGAGCTGGCGCGATGTGGCCAAGTGGAACAACCTTGAGAACCCCAACCGCATCGAGGTCGGGCAGGTGCTGCGCGTCGTGCCGCCGGGCGTCGACGCCAATGCCGTGACGTCCAAGCCCATTGCGGGTGCGGGCAAGGTCGAATCTCGCCCGCTGGACGCCAAGCCGCCCGTCGCCGCCGCGAGCGCGCCACCGGCCACGCCGACGACTTCGCCCACGCCGGCCGCATCGGAAGACGACAGCATGGCCTGGGGCTGGCCGGTCAGCCAATCCATCAGCGCCGGTTTCGACGAGCAGCGCAACAAGGGCCTGGACTTTGCAGGCAAACCGGGTGACCCGGTGCTGGCTGTCGCCGATGGTCGCGTTGTTTACGCTGGTTCGGGGTTGCGCGGCTACGGCAACTTGGTCATCATCAAGCACAACAGCACCTACCTGACGGCGTATGCCCACAACCGGGCGATGCTGGTCGAGCAGGACCAAGTCGTACGCAAAGGTCAGAGGATTGCCGAGATGGGTTCCACCGAGAGTGATACCGTCAAGTTGCACTTTGAAGTGCGCAAGCTCGGCAAGCCTGTCGATCCGGCCAAGTTGCTGCCGGCGCGCTGAGAAGCGCCGGCTAGCGAACGCCGATGCACCGGGCCAGCGACCACGTCATGAAACGCGCTGCGCCCAAACTCAACGGTCACGGCAGCAATGGCGGCGAGCCCGCCATCATGTTGTCGGCGATGAACGGCGGCGGCGATGCCGAGCCGGCCGCCGAGAGTGGTGCCGAAGAGGGCCAGGCGCCGCGCAACGGGGGTGAAGAGGTTGAACTCGGCAACGCGCTGCAGGCCTATCTGCGCGACATCCGCCGCACGCCGCTGCTGACGCCTCAGCAGGAGTTCGACACGGCCCAGGCGGCGCGGGCGGGTGATTTCGATGCCCGCCAGGCCATGATCGAGCACAACCTGCGCCTGGTCGTCAGCATCGCCAAGAACTACCTCGGCCGCGGCCTGCCGATGAGCGATCTCATCGAAGAAGGCAACCTCGGCCTGATGCATGCCATCAGCAAGTTCGAGCCCGAACGGGGCTTCCGCTTCTCGACCTATTCGAGCTGGTGGATACGCCAGAGCATCGAGCGCGCGCTGATGCACCAAGCCCGCCTCGTGCGCTTGCCGGTGCACATCGTGCGCGAGCTCAACCAGGTGCTGAAGGCTCGCCGTGCGCTCGAGGCGCTGCAGAGTGCCAACGGCTCCGAAGGCCGCGTGCGTGCCGAGGACGTCGCCCAGGCGCTGGGCCGCCCGGTCGACGAGGTGGCCGAGCTGCTGGCCTATGCCGAACTGCCGAGCTCGCTGGATTCGCCGGTGGACCGCAATGGCGAGGGCGGCGAGTCCATGCTCGACCTCGTCGCCGACGATCAGGCCATCGACCCGATGGGCCTGCGCCTGTCGCATGAGGTCGAGGAACTGCTGCAGCACGGCTTGGCCAGCCTCAACGACCGCGAGCGCGAAGTGCTGTCGGGCCGCTACGGCCTGTCGGACCGCGAGCCCGAGACGCTCGACGTGCTGGCGATCCGTCTGAAGCTCACGCGCGAGCGCATCCGCCAGATCCAGATCGAGGCGCTGGCCAAGTTGAAGCGCAACATGATGCGTCACGGGGTAGATCGGGACTCGATCTTCTGACCATTGGTGYGAGCCTCGGATAATCCGGGGATGACTCAAACAACAACGGATTGGCTCAAGGTCGAGAGCATCGAACTTGAGGCGCAGGGCGTGGCGCACAACGCCGAGGGCAAGGTGGTCTTCATCGACGGCGCCTTGCCGGGCGAGATCGTGAAGGCGCAGATCTCGCGCCGCAAGAACAACTGGGAGCAGGGCCAGCTCACCGAGATCAAGAAGGAAAGCCCGCTGCGCGTGACGCCGGGCTGCCCCCATTTCGGCCTGCATGCGGGCGCCTGCGGTGGTTGCAAGATGCAACATCTGCAGGCCGGTGCCCAGGTCGCCGTCAAGCAGCGCGTGGTGGAAGACCAGCTCTGGCATCTCGGCAAGGTCAAGCCCGAAGTGCTGCTGCGGCCCATCGAAGGCCCGACCTGGGGCTACCGTTACCGCGCCCGCTTCTCGGTGCGCTATGTACAGAAGAAGGGCGTCGTGCTGATCGGCTTCCACGAGCGCAAGAGCCGCTATGTGGCCGACATGCAGGTCTGCAAGGTCGTGCCCAAGGTGGTCAGCGACCTGCTGATGCCGATGCGCGAGCTGATCATGGCCATGGCCGAGCGCGACCGCCTGCCGCAGATCGAGCTGGCCATGGGCGACGAGGTCATCGCGCTGGTGCTGCGCCACCTGAACCCGCTGCCGGACGGCGACATCGCGCTGCTGCGCGAGTTCGCCGCCAAACACTGCGTGCAGTGGTGGCTGCAGCCCAAGGGGCCGGACACGGTCAAGCTGCTCGACGAAGGCGGCCCGCAGCTGGCCTACCGTCTGCCCGAGTTCGGCGTGACCATGCCTTTCAAGCCGACGGATTTCACCCAGGTCAATCCGCACATCAACGCGACGCTGGTCGGCCGCGCGCTGCGCCTGCTGGCCGTGCAGCCGGACGAGCGCGTCATCGACTGGTTCTGCGGCCTGGGCAATTTCACGCTGCCGCTGGCGACGAAAGCGCGTGAGGTGCTGGGCATCGAGGGCAGCGAGACCCTGGTGCAGCGCTCGCGCGAGAACGCGGCCGCGAATGGCCTGGCGCACAAGACGAGTTTCGTCGCGCGCAATCTGTTCGAGATGACGCCCGAGCTGCTGGCCCTGGACGGCGTTGCCGACCGCTGGCTCATCGACCCACCGCGCGAAGGCGCCTTTGCGCTGGCCAAGGCGGTGGCCGACATCGCCCAGGACCCGTCGCTGGCACCCGGCTGGACGCCGCCCAAGCGCATGGTCTACGTCAGCTGCAACCCGGCAACGCTGGCGCGGGATGCCGGCCTGCTCGTCAATGTGGCGGGCTATCGCTGCACGGCGGCCAGCGCCGTCAACATGTTCCCGCACACGGCGCACGTCGAAAGCATCGCGGTCTTTGACCGCTGAAGCACTGTCAGGTCGGCCTGTGGCGGCTCCGGCTCGCCACGGTTGAGTTGCGCCTGTCTCCGCGTAAGTCCGGGGTGTCGATTCCGGGTTGCTGGACAAAATAGATAAACATTGCTGTTTAGTGGTGTTTATCTATCCACAAGAATTCCGGAGACAAGAGGCTGGCCATGTTCATCCAATTCAAGTTCGCTCGACTCCTGGGTCTGGCCTGGCTGGCGCTAGGCCTGTCGGGGGCCGCCCAGGCGCAAGGGGATGGCGCCGCGATGCCGGCGGCGCTCAAGCGCGGCATCAACATCGTTGGCTACGACCCGATCTGGACCGAACCGGCCAAGGCGCGATTCCAGCCGCGGCATATGCAGGTCATCCGCGACGGCGGCTTCGACCACGTGCGCTTCAACCTGCACGCCTTCGCTCATATGGACGCGGAGAACCGCTTGTCAGCGGCGTGGTTCAAGCAGCTGGACGAGTTGGTGGACGCCGGCCTCAAGGCGGGCCTGCAGGTCATCCTGGATGAGCACAACTTCAACGAGTGCGCCAAGGCGACCGACATCGACCCTTGCCGAGCCCGGCTCAAGGCCTTCTGGCGTCAGGTCGCGGCGCGCTACAAGGGCTCGCCGGATGCGGTGATCTTCGAGATCCTGAACGAGCCCAACGGCGCGGCCGACGCGGTCTGGAACGACATGCTGGCCGAGAACCTGGCCATCATCCGCGAGTCCAACCCGACCCGGCGCGTCATCGTCGGCCCCAAGGGCTGGAACTCGATGGAGCATCTGGACAGCTTGCGCCTGCCCGAGTCCGACCGGCGCCTCATCGTCACCTTCCACTACTACACGCCGATGGAGTTCACGCACCAAGGTGCGAGCTGGACACCGCAGTTCCAGAAGCTGTCTGGCGTGACCTGGGGCACCACGGCTGACCGGGAGAAGCTGCAGAAGGACCTGGACTTCGTCAAGACCTGGGCAGACAAGACCGGCCGGCCCATCCTGATGGGCGAGTTCGGTGCGCTGGAGAGCGCTGGCATGGCGCAGCGTGTGGGCTGGACGGCTGCCGTGACCCGCGCGGCCGAGGCGCGCGGCTTTGCGTGGTCTTACTGGCAGTTCGACTCCGATTTCGTGCTGTGGGACATGAAGGCCGACGGCTGGGTCAAGCCCATCCATGGCGCCCTGGTGCCGGAGAAGGCTGGCGTGGCGGCACCTGCGGCCCGGGCGACGGACCCGGCGCTGGACTACCTGATCAATACCCCGCGCGTCACGGCCTGGTCGGTCTATGGCGACGGCCAGTCCACTGAGCAGGTGCCTTGCGCCGCGACCGGCAAGGTCTGCCTGCGTGTGGCTTTGGCCTCAAGCAAGCCCAACCCCTGGGACATTGGTGCCGTCGTGCCATTGCAAGGCAGCATCGCCAAGGGCGACAAGCTGCAAGTCATCGCCTGGGCTCGGCTGGACACCGAGGACGCCAAGGCCAAGGTCGTCGTACCCATGCTGCTGCAGGTCGGCGCGCCGCCCTACACGGCCGTGATCTCGGGCTCCGTGACGCTGACCAGCAAGCTGGAGCCCATCGCCATCGGCGGCGTGGCGGCCGACAGCTTTGCCGGCGGCACGGTCAACCTCGCGCTGCAGCTGGGCCAGATTGGCCAGCCCATCGTGCTCAGCGCGCCCTTTGTGCTGAAGAATTACAAGCCCTAGTAGACCGTGACGCCCCAAGAGAAAAGGCGGCCGAGGCCGCCTTTTCATTGGGCTGGAAAACGCTCAGTCGCGCTCGCCGCCGAAGATGCCCAGCAGGGACAGCAGGCTCTGGAACACGTTGTAGATGTCCAGGTAGATGGCCAGCGTGGCGCTGATGTAGTTGGTCTCGCCGCCATCGATGACGCGCTTGATGTCGTACAGCATGAAGGCCGAGAAAACGCCCAGCATCAGCACCAGGATGGTCAGCATCAGCGCCGACGACTGCAGGAAGATGTTGGCGATGCAGGCCACGAACAGCACGACGGCGCCGACCGCCAGGAACTTGCCCATGGACGACAGGTCGCGCTTGATGACGGTGGCCAGCGTGGCCATCGTGAAGAAGACCGCTGCCGTGCCGCCGAAGGCCGTCATGACCAGGCTGGCGCCGTTGCGGTAACCCAGCACCTGGGCGATCAGTCGCGACAGCATCAAGCCCATGAAGAAGGTGAAGCCCAGCAGGGCCACGACGCCCGCGCTGCTGTTCTTGGTCTTCTCGATGACGAACATCAGGCCGAAGGCGCCGATGAAGAAGACCGCGGTGCTGATGCCGAAGCCCATCTTGGCCATGAAGCCGGTGGACACGCCGATCCAGGCGCCCAGCACCGTCGGCACCAGCGACAGGGCCAACAGCCAGTAGGTGTTGCGCAGCACGCGCTGGCGGTCGACGGCCAGGCCGCCGGCGTAGCCATAGGAATTTTGCAGACTCTCGTTCATGACGATGCTCCGGGGACAAGTTAACCGCGGGAATTCTAGGCTCCCGCCAGGCCGCTACATTGGGGCCTATCCCTTGGAAAGCAAGACCATGAAACAGCAATCTCAACTCGAACTCGCCGACGTCAAACGCATCGCCGCCGCCGCGGAAGCCCATGCCCTCAGCAAGGGCTGGGCGGTATCCATCGCCATCGTCGACGCCGGCGGCCATCTGCTGTGGCTGCAGCGCCTGGATGGCGCCTCGCCCAGCTCCGCCATGTTTGCACCCGCCAAGGCGCACACCTCGGCATTGGGCCGGCGTGAATCCAAGATCTACGAGGACATGATCAACGGCGGCCGTCAGTCCTTCCTCAGCGTGCCGGGCATGCACGGCCTGCTGGAGGGCGGCGTGCCCATCCTCGTCGACGGCCAGTGCGTGGGCGCGGTCGGCGTCAGTGGCGTCAAGTCCAGCGAAGACGCCGAAATCGCCAAGGCGGGCATCGCAGCGCTTTGAGGCGGTACTTTGCGGCGTCACGAAGCCGTCGCGAGGTGGTCACGAAGCCTCCGTACTAACCCCAGTCGGCTATACTCGATGGGTTTACCTGAACCCATCTGCTGCCCGGCGAAAACCTCCTCGGTTTCCTCAAATTGATCCGCTCTCGGGCGGGTTGATGCTGGGCACGCGCCCCACTTGCGGAGACTTTCTCGTGCTGGCTGACCTGCTCCATCCCCCTCAAGCAATCCTGGCTCTGGCGGATGGGACGGTGTTCCGAGGTCAGTCCATCGGCGCCGTGGGCCAGACCGTCGGCGAAGTGGTGTTCAACACCGCGCTGTCGGGCTACCAGGAAATCCTGACCGACCCCAGCTACTGCAAGCAGATCGTCACGCTGACGTATCCGCACATCGGCAGTTATGGTGTCAGCGACGAGGACGTCGAGGCCTCCAAGGTCTTCGCCGCCGGCCTCGTCATCAAGGACCTGCCGCTGCGCGCGTCCAATTTCCGCTCGGGCCGTACCCTTGACCAGTACCTGCGTGACGAGGGCACCGTGGCCATCGCCGGCCTCGACACGCGCCGCCTGACCCGCGTGCTGCGCACCAAAGGCGCCCAGAACGGCTGCATCCTGGCGCTGGCCGCCGGCGAAGCGCTGACGCAAGCCCATATCGACGCGGCAGTCGCCGCGGCCAAGGCTGCACCGTCGATGTCCGGCCTGGACCTGGCCAAGGTCGTCAGCCGCACCGAGAACGAAACCTGGACGCAGACCGAGTGGAAGCTCGGCAGCGGCTACGGCACGCAAACCAGCCCGAAGTTCCACGTCGTCGCCTACGACTTCGGCGTCAAGCTCAACATCCTGCGCATGCTGGCCGAGCGCGGCTGCAAGGTCACCGTCGTGCCGGCCCAGACGCCCGCCAGCGCCGTGTTCGACCTGGAGCCGGACGGCGTCTTCCTGTCCAACGGCCCCGGCGACCCGGAACCCTGCGACTACGCCATCAAGGCCACGGCCCAGTTGATCGAGTCCGGCATTCCCGTCTTCGGCATCTGCCTGGGCCACCAGATCCTGGCGCTGGCCAGCGGTGCCAAGACCTTCAAGATGAAGTTCGGCCACCACGGCGCCAACCACCCGGTCAAGGACCTGGACAGCGGCCGCGTCGGCATCACCAGCCAGAACCACGGCTTCGCGGTCGACCCCGACACGCTGCCGGCCAATCTGCGCGCCACGCACGTGAGCCTGTTCGATGGCACGCTGCAGGGCATCGCCCGCACCGACAAGCCGGCCTTCAGCTTCCAGGGCCACCCGGAAGCCAGCCCCGGCCCGCATGACATTGCCTATCTGTTCGACCGTTTCCTGTCCCTGATGAACAAGTCCTGAAGGAGGGCCTGCACATGTTCGGCATCACCGATCTCGGCACCTTCCTCGCGGYGGCGATCTTCATCATCCTGCTGCCGGGCCCCAACTCGCTCTACGTGCTGTCCGTCGCGGCGCAGCGTGGCGTGCGCACCGGCTACACGGCGGCCTGCGGCGTGTTCGTCGGCGACACGCTGCTGATGAYGGCCGCTGCCGCCGGCGGCGCGTCGCTGCTGATGGCCAGCCCGCAGATCTTCTTCGTCGTGAAGATGGTCGGCGCGGTCTACCTCGGCTGGATCGGCATCCAGCTGCTGCGCGGCGCGCTGAGCACCTGGCGCGGTGATGCGAAGGCCGATGAGGCGCCGCGCGTCGTCGACGCCAGCCAGCCCTTCCGCAAGGCCCTGGTCGTCAGCCTGCTCAACCCCAAGGCCATCGCCTTCCTGCTGTCCTTCTTCATCCAGTTCGTCGACCCGGCCTATCCGCACCCGGCGCTGACCTTCCTGATCCTGGGTTCCATCATCCAGGTGTTGAGCTTCATCTATCTCTCGACGCTGATCTTCGCCGGCGCCCGCCTTGCAGCGGCCTTCCGTGCCCGCCGTCGTCTCTCTGGCGTCGCCAATGCCGGCGTCGGTGCACTTTTCGTTGGGTTCGGGGCCAAGCTGGCCACGGCCACGCTCTAAGAAGACTCGCAAGCCATGCCAAAACGTACAGACCTCAAGACCATCCTCATCATCGGCGCGGGCCCGATCATCATTGGCCAGGCCTGCGAGTTCGATTACTCCGGCGCCCAGGCCTGCAAGGCCCTGCGCGAGGAGGGCTACAAGGTCGTGCTGGTCAACAGCAACCCCGCGACCATCATGACGGACCCGGACACGGCGGACGTCACCTACATCGAGCCCATCACCTGGCAGGTGGTCGAGAAGATCATCGCCAAGGAGCGCCCGGATGCGGTGCTGCCGACCATGGGCGGCCAGACGGCGCTGAACTGCGCCCTGGACCTGCACAAACATGGCGTGCTGGCCAAGTACAACGTCGAGATGATTGGTGCCAACGAGCATGCCATCGAGAAGGCCGAGGACCGCCTCAAGTTCAAGGACGCGATGACCAAGATCGGCCTGGGCTCGGCCCGGTCCGGCATCGCGCATTCGCTGGAAGAGGCCTGGAGCGTGCAGAAGCGCATCCACGCCGAGATCGGCGGCGCGGGCTTCCCGATGGTCATCCGCCCCAGCTTCACGCTTGGCGGTTCGGGTGGCGGCATCGCCTACAACCCGGAAGAGTTCGAGACCATCTGCAAGCGCGGCCTGGACCTGTCGCCCACCAACGAGCTGCTCATCGAAGAGAGCCTGATCGGCTGGAAGGAGTACGAGATGGAAGTCGTCCGCGACAAGGCGGACAACTGCATCATCGTCTGCTCCATCGAGAACCTCGACCCGATGGGCATCCACACCGGTGACTCCATCACCGTGGCGCCGTCGCAGACGCTGTCGGACAAGGAATACCAGCTGCTGCGCAACGCCAGCATCGCCATCCTGCGCGAAATTGGCGTCGACACCGGCGGCTCCAACGTGCAGTTCTCCATCAATCCGAAGGACGGCCGCATGGTCGTCATCGAGATGAACCCGCGCGTGTCGCGCTCCTCGGCGCTGGCCTCCAAGGCCACCGGCTTCCCCATCGCCAAGATCGCAGCCAAGCTGGCCGTGGGCTACACGCTGGACGAGCTGAAGAACGACATCACCGGCGGCATCACGCCGGCGTCCTTCGAGCCCAGCATCGACTACGTCGTCACCAAGATCCCGCGCTTCGCCTTCGAAAAGTTCCCGATGGCCGATTCGCGCCTGACGACGCAGATGAAGTCGGTGGGCGAGGTGATGGCCATGGGCCGCACCTTCCAGGAATCCTTCCAGAAGGCCCTGCGCGGCCTGGAGACCGGCATCGACGGCCTGACCGAGCGTTCGACCGACCGCGAAGACATCGTGCAGGAGATCGGCGAAGCCGGCCCCGAGCGCATCCTCTACCTGGCCGATGCTTTCCGCATCGGCATGTCGCTGGACGAGATCTACGAGGAGACCGCGGTGGACCCGTGGTTCCTCGCCCAGATCGAGCAGCTGGTGCAGATCGAAGGCGAGCTGAAGGGCCGCGCCATCGAGTCCATCACCGAAGCCGAGCTGCGCCTGCTGAAGAGCAAGGGCTTCTCGGACAAGCGCCTGGCCAAGCTGCTGGGCACCCACCAGCACGCCGTGCGTGAGCGCCGCCATGCGCTGAAGGTGCGCCCCGTCTACAAGCGCGTGGACACCTGCGCGGCCGAGTTCGCCACGCAGACGGCCTATATGTACTCCACGTACGAAGGTGCGGACGCCGAGTGCGAGGCCAACCCGACCGACAAGAAGAAGATCATGGTGCTGGGCGGTGGCCCGAACCGCATCGGCCAGGGCATCGAGTTCGACTATTGCTGCGTGCACGCCGCCCTCGCGATGCGCGAGGACGGCTACGAGACGATCATGGTTAACTGCAATCCCGAGACCGTGTCGACCGACTACGACACCTCGGACCGCCTCTATTTCGAATCGGTCACGCTGGAAGACGTGCTCGAGATCGTCGACAAGGAAAAGCCGGTTGGCGTCATCGTGCAGTACGGCGGCCAGACGCCGCTGAAGCTGGCGCTGGACCTGGAGCGCGCCGGCGTGCCCATCATCGGCACCACGCCTGATTCCATCGACATCGCCGAGGACCGCGAGCGCTTCCAGAAGCTGCTGCACGAGCTGGGCCTGCGCCAGCCGCCCAATCGCACCGCGCGCACCGAAGAGCAAGCCGTCGCGCTGGCCAACGAGATCGGCTACCCGCTGGTCGTGCGCCCGAGCTATGTGCTGGGCGGCCGCGCGATGGAGATCGTGCACGGCGACAAGGACCTGGAGCGCTATATGCGCGAAGCCGTGCGCGTGTCGGAGAAGTCGCCGGTGCTGCTGGACCGCTTCCTGGAGGATGCCGTCGAGGTCGACGTCGACTGCATCGCCGACGCCTCCGGCGACGTGATGATCGGCGGCATCATGGAGCACATCGAGGCGGCCGGCATCCACAGCGGCGACTCGGCCTGCTCGCTGCCGCCCTATACGCTGGCGGCCGACCTGCAGGACGAATTGCGCCGCCAGACGGCCGCGATGGCCAAGGCGCTGAAGGTCGTCGGCCTGATGAATGTGCAGTTCGCCATCCAGGGCGACGTGACGGCGGGCCTCGCGGCCTGCACCGTCTATGTGCTGGAAGTGAATCCGCGCGCCTCGCGCACGGTGCCCTATGTGTCCAAGGCCACCGGGCAGCAACTCGCCAAGATCGCCGCGCGCTGCATGGCCGGCCAGAAGCTGGTCGACCAGCGCGACCGCAAGGGCCGCGTGCCGGCCGAAGTGATCCCGCCTTACTTCAGCGTCAAGGAAGCCGTCTTCCCGTTCAACAAGTTCCCGGGTGTGGACCCCATCCTCAGCCCCGAAATGCGTTCGACGGGCGAGGTGATGGGCTCAGCCCGGACCTTCGGCGAGGCAATGCTGAAGAGCCAGATCGGCGCGGGCTCGCGACTGCCGCGCCAAGGCAATGTCTTGATCACGATCAAGAACAGCGACAAGACCCGCGCGGTCGCCATCGCCAAGGACCTGCATGCGCTGGGCTTCGGCATCGTGGCGACCAAGGGCACGGCCGCCGCCATCACGGAAGCCGGCGTGCCGGTCAAGCTGATCAACAAGATCAAGGACGGCCGCCCGCACATCGTCGATGCGCTCAAGGGCGGCGACATCCAGCTCGTCTTCACGACGGTGGACGAGACGCGCACCGCCATCGCCGACAGCCGCTACATCCGCCAGGCGGCACTGGCCAGCCGCGTGACCTATTACACGACGATGGCGGGCTGCGAAGCCGCGGTCGAGGGCATGAAACACCGTGACGGCCTGACCGTGCAATCCCTGCAGGAACTGCACGCCGAGCTGGCTTAAACTACAGCTCATCGATTCCGCCGCAGCAGCCCGACCGGGCCGCAGCGGCGGAACTCTTTTTGCCCATCGAGTTTTGAAATGACGACCATTCCCCTGACCAAGCGCGGCGCCGAGGCGCTCAAGGCCGAGCTGCATCGCCTCAAGACCGTCGAGCGCCACGCCGTCGTCCAGGCGATCGCCGAGGCGCGCGCCCAGGGTGACCTGAGCGAAAACGCCGAATACGACGCGGCCAAGGACAAGCAGGGCTTCATCGAAGGCCGCATCCTCGAGATCGAAGGCAAGCTCGCGGCGGCGCAGATCATCGATCCCTCGTCGCTGGACGCCGGCGGCCGCGTCGTCTTCGGCGCGACGGTGGACCTGGAAGAGGAAGCCAGCGGCACCGAAGTGACCTACCAGATCACCGGCGATGACGAGGCCGACATCAAGCTGGGCCGCATCTCGGTGGGCTCGCCTATTGCGCGCGCGCTGATCGGCAAGGAAGCCGGCGACGTGGCCGAAGTGCAGGCTCCCGGCGGCATCAAGCGCTACGAAATCGTCGAAGTCCGCTACGTCTGATGTGGGTGCGGCTTCAAGCGCTGCTGGCCGCCCTTTGGGGCGGCTTTTTGCTTTGTGTGGCCTTCGCTGCAGCGCCCAGCGCCTTCGCGGTGCTGGAGCGGGCTCAGGCCGGCCTGGTCGTCGGTCGGCTGTTCAGCCTCGAGGCCCAGGTCAGCCTGGCAGCGGCATTGATCCTGATGCTGCTGGAGCGCCGCCTGGCGCGTGATGCGGTCGAGGCGGGTGCAGCGAGCAACGTCTTTTCGGTGGCGCTGTTGCTGCCGGCCGTGGCGCTGTTCTGCACCATCGCCGGCTATTACGGCCTGCAGCCCCTGATGGCGGATGCGCGTGCCGGTACCGGTGTCGCGTCCTTCGCAGCGCTGCATGGCGCCTCGCTGGCCTTCTTCGCGGTCAAGGGCCTGGCCGTGCTGGCCCTGGCCTGGAGACTCAGTCCGAGACGTTCTTCTTGACGCTGGTCATGCGGCGCTTGGCGCGCTTGAGCTCACCGCCCTGGGCGACGCGTTGATTGCCCAGCACCTTGAGCTTGGTGACCTGGGGTCGGCCGTTGCCGCTCTTGGAGAACTTGACGATCTTGACCACGCGCGGGCCGGGCCGGGCATCGGTGCGCTCGGCGGCTGCCTTCTCGGGGATGGGTCGCCACAGCACCAGCAGCTTGCCGATGTGCTGGATGGGTGCCGCGTTCAGCTCGTCGCAGAGCTTGGCGAACATTTCCTCGCGGGCCGCGCGGTCATCGCCGAGCACCCGCACCTTGATCAGGCCGTGGGCCTTCAGCGCGGCGTCGGTTTCCTTGACGACGGCCGGTGTGAGGCCGTCGCCGCCGATCATCACGACGGGGTCGAGATGGTGGGCGTCGGAGCGCTTGTCCTTGCGCTGGGCAGGGGTCAGGATGATTTGAGGCATCCCCGTATTATCCCGTAGGCATGAAAACTCAAACCAAAAGCAAAAAGCTCAACAAGGCGTGGTTGAACAACCATGTCTCGGATCCCTATGTGCAGCAGGCGCAGAAGGACGGTTATCGCTCCCGCGCGGCCTACAAGCTCAAGGAGATCGACGAGGAGCTGAAGCTGATCCGCCCCGGCCAGGTGGTCGTCGATCTGGGTTGCACGCCAGGTGCCTGGAGCCAGTACCTGCGCCGGCGTTTCGCGCCCACGGAGGCGGGGCGGGGAGGGGCGGCGGTGGGCCAGCTCAACGGCACCATCATCGCGCTGGACGTGCTGGAGTTCGAGCCCATCGAGGGCGTGCAGTTCATCCAGGGCGATTTCCAGGAAGACGCCGTCCTGGCCGAACTGGAAGCCGCGCTGGCCGGCCGGCCGGTGGACGTCGTCGTGTCGGACATGGCGCCCAATATGTCGGGTATTGCGTCCACCGATGCTGCCCGCATCTCCGGCCTGGTCGAGCTGGCCGTGGATTTCGCCAGCAGCCACCTCAAGCCCGACGGCGCGCTGGTGGCCAAGGTCTTCCACGGCAGTGGTTACGACGAGCTCGTGACCCTCTTCAAGGCGCATTTCAAGATCTTCAAGGTCGTGAAGCCCAAGGCCTCCCGCATCCGCTCTTCCGAGACATTCTTGGTGGGCATGGGGCTGAAAAACCGCTGATTACAGGGGCTACCCCCTTGCCGCCCCTAAAATCGCCCCCACTGTCCTGAAACCCGCGCTGGGCCATCAGGGCCAAGGAGTCGTAGTGAACAATCAATGGTTTTCGAAGTTTGCCGTCTGGATCGTGATCGCCCTGGTGCTGTTCACGGTCGTGAAGCAGTTCGGCGGCACGACCGCCCCCGGCAAGCAAGTGACCTATTCCGAATTCCTTGACCTGGTGCAGGCCCGCCGCATCAAGTCGGTCGTCCTGCCGGATGGTTTCGCCGGCGATGTGGTCGCCGAAGACACCGACGGCAACAAGCTGCGCACCCTGGCCACCGCCAAGGACCAGGGCCTGGTGGGCGACCTGCGCAACAACGGCGTCAAGTTCGACGTCAAGCCGCGCGAGGAGCAGAGCTTCCTGGTCAGCATGCTGATCAACTGGACACCGATGCTGCTGCTGATCGGCGTCTGGGTCTACTTCATGCGCCAGATGCAGGGCGGCGGGAAGGGCGGCGCGTTCAGCTTCGGCAAGAGCAAGGCCCGCATGCTGGATGAAGCCAGCAACTCCATCACCTTCGCTGACGTCGCCGGTTGCGACGAGGCCAAGGAAGAGGTGAAGGAGCTGGTCGACTTCCTGAAGGACCCGCAGAAATTCCAGAAGCTCGGCGGCCGCATTCCCCGCGGTGTGCTGCTCGTCGGCCCTCCCGGCACCGGCAAGACGCTGCTGGCCAAGTCCATTGCCGGCGAGGCCAAGGTTCCCTTCTTCACGATTTCGGGCTCCGATTTCGTCGAGATGTTCGTCGGCGTCGGCGCGGCCCGCGTGCGCGACATGTTCGAGCAGGCCAAGAAGAGCGCGCCCTGCATCATCTTCATCGACGAAATCGACGCCGTCGGCCGCCATCGTGGCGCGGGCCTCGGTGGTGGCAATGACGAGCGCGAGCAGACGCTGAACCAGATGCTGGTCGAGATGGACGGCTTCGAGACCAATCTCGGCGTCATCGTCGTGGCGGCCACCAACCGACCCGACATCCTCGACCCGGCCCTGCTGCGCCCCGGCCGCTTCGACCGCCAGGTTTATGTGACGCTGCCGGACATCCGTGGCCGTGAGCAGATCCTGAACGTGCACATGCGCAAGGTGCCCATCGGCCAGGACGTCAACGCGTCCATCCTCGCCCGCGGCACGCCCGGCATGAGCGGCGCCGACCTGGCCAACCTCGTCAACGAGGCTGCCTTGTTCGCGGCGCGCCGCAACGGCCGCCTGGTGGAAATGATCGACTTCGAGCGCGCCAAGGACAAGCTCTACATGGGCCCCGAGCGCAAGAGCATGGTCATGACCGAGGACGAGAAGCGCGCGACCGCGTATCACGAGTCCGGCCATGCCGTCGTCGCCGAACTGCTGCCCGGCACCGACCCGGTCCACAAGGTCACCGTCATGCCGCGCGGCCGTGCGCTGGGCGTGACCTGGCAGCTGCCCGAGCGTGACCAGCACAGCCTGTACTTCAAGCAGATGCTCAACAGCATCAGCATCATGTTCGGTGGCCGCATTGCCGAGGACCTGTTCGTCCACGACATCTCCACCGGCGCGTCCAATGACTACGAGCGTGCCACCCGCATGGCCCGCGACATGGTCACGCGCTACGGCATGAGCGAGGCCCTCGGCCCGATGGTGTATGCCGAGAACGAAGGCGAAGTCTTCCTCGGCCGCAGCATGACCAAGACGACCAACATCAGCGAGACCACGCAGCAGAAGGTCGACAGCGAAATCCGTCGCATCCTCGACCAGCAATACGCCGTGGCCCAGAAGATCCTCGAGGACAACAAGGACAAGGTCGAGGTCATGACCGAGGCGCTGATGAAGTGGGAAACCATCGACCGCGACCAGATCCTGGACATCATGGCCGGTCGCCCGCCGCGCGCGCCTGACGACAAGCCGACCGCAAGCGGCCCGACCGGCGGCGGCACGCCCCCGGTCAGCACCGACGGCGCCCCCGCCGCGGCCTGATCCACACCCCAACGACGGGCCCGGCTTACACCGGGCCCGTTTTCAATTCCGAGCCCACATGCATTGGCAGACCCGCCGCTTCCGCATCGATCTGAGTCGCCCCCGTGTGATGGGCATCGTCAATGTGACGCCGGATTCGTTTTCAGATGGCGGCCGGCATGACGACACGCGCACGGCGATCGCGCACTGCGAGCGCCTCGTCGCCGAGGGCGTCGACATCCTCGACATCGGTGGCGAATCGACCCGCCCCGGCGCATCGCGCGTCGATGCCGACAGCGAATGGGCGCGTATTGCCGAGGTGCTGTCCGCGGCCGTGACGCTGGGCGTGCCGGTCTCTGTCGACACCTGCAAGCCCGAGGTCATGCGGCGTGCGCTGGATGGCGGCGTGGACATCGTCAACGACGTGCTGGCCTTGCAGGCGCCCGGCGCGCTGGCGGCCGTGGCGGGCAGCGGTGCGGGCGTCTGCCTGATGCATATGCGCGGCGAGCCGGCGTCGATGATGGACCTGGCCGTCTATGGCGACGTCGTGGCCGAAGTGGGCGGCTTCCTGGCCCAGCGCGCCCAGGCCGCACTGGGCTCGGGCATCCCGGCCGACTGCATTGCGCTGGACCCCGGCTACGGCTTTGCGAAGACCGCCGAACACAACCTCCAGCTGCTGGCCGGCCAGCGGCGCCTGACCGAACTGGGCTACCCGCTGCTGGTGGGCTGGTCACGCAAGCGCACGCTGGGCGACATCACCGGCCGGCCGGTGGACCAGCGCCTGGCTGCCAGCCTGGCCGCGGCGCTGCGGGCCGTCAGCGCGGGCGCGAACGTGATTCGTGTGCACGATGTCCCGGCCACGGTGGACGCCCTCAAGGTCTGGGCCGCAGTCGATGCGGCGACAATCCCGGCCATTGAATAGAAGGATGAGCTCGATGGCCCGCAAGTATTTTGGAACCGACGGCATTCGAGGCACGGTGGGCCAGGGCCCGATCACGCCGGACTTCATGCTGCGCCTGGGTCATGCGGTGGGTCGCGTGCTGCGCAACACGTCCAAGCGCCCGACGGTGCTGATCGGCAAGGACACGCGCATCTCCGGCTACATGCTCGAATCCGCCCTGGAGGCCGGCTTCGCCTCCGCGGGCGTCAACGTGCTGCTGACCGGCCCGCTGCCGACGCCGGGCGTCGCCTACCTGACGCGGGCCCTGCGCCTGGACCTGGGCGTCGTCATCAGCGCCTCGCACAATCCCTTCGCCGACAACGGCATCAAGTTCTTCTCCGCCAAAGGCGAGAAATTGCCCGATGCCTGGGAGCTGGCCGTCGAAGCCGCGCTGGAAGAGGCACCGCAGTGGGTGGACTCGGCCAGCCTCGGCCGCGCCAAGCGCCTGGAAGACGCCCGCGGCCGCTACATCGAGTTCTGCAAGAACAGCTTCGGCTCCGACCTGACGCTCAAGGGGCTGAAGATCGTCGTCGACGCGGCCCATGGCGCGGCCTATCACGTCGCCCCCGACGTCTTCCACGAACTGGGCGCCGAGGTCATCTCCATCGGCTGCAAGCCTGACGGCTTCAACATCAATGCCGGCTTCGGCGCGACGGCGCCCGGTGCCCTGGTCGAGGCCGTCAAGGCCAATGGCGCGGACTACGGCGTGGCGCTGGACGGCGATGCCGACCGCCTGCAGCTGGTGGATGCCAACGGCCGCCTCTACAACGGCGACGAACTGCTCTATGTGATGGTGGCCGACCGTCTGGCCCAGGGCCTGCGCGTGCCGGGTGCCGTCGGCACGCTGATGACCAATATGGCCGTCGAGCTGGCACTGCGCGCGCGCGACGTCGATTTCGTGCGTGCCAAGGTCGGCGACCGCTATGTGCTGGAAGAGCTGGCCGCGCGCGGCTGGCAGCTGGGCGGCGAGGGCTCGGGCCATCTGCTGGCGCTGGACAAGCACACGACCGGCGATGGCATCGTCAGCGCGCTGCTGGTGCTGCAGGCCGTCTGCCGCAGCGGGCGCAGCCTGTCGGAGCAATTGCAGGGCGTGGAGCTGTTCCCGCAGACGCTGATCAATGTGCGCCTGCAGGCCGGCCAGGACTGGAAGAGCAGCACCCGCCTCGCCGACGAGCAATCGGCGGTCACGGCCGAGCTCGGCAACAAGGGCCGCATCCTGATCCGTGCTTCCGGCACCGAGCCACTGCTGCGCGTCATGGTCGAGGCCTCTGATGCCGCGGTGGCCCAACGCTGCGCCCAGCGCCTGGTGGACGCGATCTCGGCCTGAAGTGAAACTGCCCCTCGCCCAACCTCGCATCGCTGAACGCGAGCGAGTCTGGTCGGTCCCCCGCGGGGACGGCGATGCTCTCGGCATCGAGCCGCGAGCACATCGCCAAAGCGGGCCGGCTCGGGAGCGGCCCAGCGCTCGGCCCGAAATGCTATGAGAAAGGCCGCCATCTGAACTGCACCCCAGAAGTTGGACACCCGTCCAACCACTGGGGTGTTTTTCATGGCGAAACATGAAGAGAGTCTGAAGCTCGAAGTCGTACAGCGATATCTGTCGGGGTCGGCGGGCGCAAAGGCGCTTGCCAAGCAATACGGGACGGAGCATTCCGTCATCAGGTCCTGGATAGCTCGCTACGTGGCGCATGGCGAGAAGGGGTTGCGCAAGAAGTTCAGTAGCTACAGCGCAGAGTTCAAGCTATCGGTGCTGCAACGCGTGAAGCAGCAAATGCTGTCGCATCGACAGGCGGCCGTGACATTCGATTTGCGCGGTGGAGGCAGCGTGGTGAGGAAGTGGCAGCGCCAGTACGATGAGGGTGGACTGCAGGCGCTCCAACCCCAGCCACGAGGGCGCCAGAAGMTGATGCCCAAGCCCCCTGAATCCCCGCCACCGCCGCAAGACGACGCACGCACCTTGGAAGAGCTGCGCGAGGAAAACGAAGCCCTGCGCGCGGAGGTGGCCTACCTAAAAAAATTGGAGGCCTTGGTTCGAGCCAATCGGCAAGCTGCGCAGAAAGAGCGCAAGCCGTACTCGAGCTGAGGCCAGACTACCCATTGCGCAGGTTGCTGACAGCCGCCGGCTTGTCGCGCAGCACGTTCTACTACCAAGCCAAGGTTGCGCAGGGCGGGGACAAGCGCGCGGGCTTGAAGTCAAGCATCAGGGCGGTGTACGAACGCCACAAGGGTCGCTACGGCTACCGGCGCGTCACCGCGCATCTTCGCCAAGAGGGCCAAGCGGTGAACCACAAGACGGTGCAACGACTGATGAACGAGCTGGGCCTGAAGTCCTTGGTGCGCCCGAAGAGATATCGCTCCTATCGAGGCGAGTACGCCTCATCGCCCAACGTGCTCGACCGTCAGTTCGACGCGGCGCGGCCGAACGAGAAATGGGTGACGGACGTGACCGAGTTCAATGTCCGCGGAGCCAAGCTCTACCTGTCGCCGGTGATGGATCTCTACAACGGTGAAATCGTGGCCTACGAGATGCAGGAGCGCCCGGTGTATGCGCTCGTGGGGAACATGCTCAAGAAGGCGTTGAGCAAGCTCGCRGGCCGCGGCGACACGCCGTTGATCCATTCCGACCAGGGCTGGCAATATCAGATGGCCGCCTACCGTCAGGCGCTCATCACCGGCGGCCTGAAGCAAAGCATGTCACGCAAGGGGAACTGCCTGGACAACGCGGCGATGGAGAGCTTCTTCGGCACGTTGAAATCCGAGTTCTTCTACTTGAACCGATTCGCTGACGTGGCAGAACTGCGTAGCGGCTTGCGTCGCTACATCCACTACTACAACCACCACCGCATCAAACTCAAGCTGAAAGGCCTGAGCCCGGTGCAGTACCGAACTCAGGCCTTGGGCCACTAGATCAACTGTCCAACTTCTTGGGGTCAGTTCAATCCGGCGGGCTTTTTGCTGGGGCCGCGAGGCTCAGGCCGTCACGGTCTTGGCGGTGTCCGCGTACTCTTCGATCTGGTCGAAGTTCAGGTACTTGTAGACGCTGGCCGTGTCCTTGTTGATGATGCCCATGGCCTCGTGGTACTCCTGCACCGTCGGGATCTTGCCCAGCTTGGACGCGATGGCCGCCAGCTCGGCAGAAGCCAGGAACACATTGGTGTTCTTGCCCAGGCGATTCGGGAAGTTGCGGGTGGAGGTGGACACGACGGTCGCGCCTTCGCGCACCTGGGCCTGGTTGCCCATGCACAGGCTGCAGCCCGGCATTTCGGTGCGTGCACCGGCCGTGCCGAAGGCGGCGTAGTGGCCTTCCTTGATCAGCTCGCTCTGGTCCATCTTGGTGGGCGGTGCAACCCACAGCTTGACGGGCAAGTCGCGCTGGCCGCCCAGCAGCTTGGCCGCGGCGCGGAAGTGGCCGATGTTGGTCATGCAGGAGCCGATGAAGGCCTCGTCGATCTTGGTGCCGGCGACTTCGGACAGGAACTTCGCGTCATCCGGGTCATTCGGGCAGCAGAGGATGGGTTCCTTGATGTCGGCCAGGTCGATCTCGATGACATGGGCGTACTCGGCGTCCTTGTCGGCTTCCAGCAGCTCGGGGTTGGCCAGCCAGGCTTCGACCTTCTCGATGCGGCGCTGCAGCGTCTTCGCGTCGGCATAGCCGTCGGCGATCATGTTCTTCATCAGCACGACGTTGCTGGTGAGGTACTCCTTGATCGGCGCCGGGTTCAGCTTGATCGTGCAGCCGGCGGCCGAGCGCTCGGCAGAGGCGTCGGAGAGTTCAAAGGCTTGCTCGACCTTCAGGTCCGGCAGGCCTTCGATTTCCAGGATGCGGCCCGAGAAGGCGTTCTTCTTGCCAGCCTTGGCGACGGTCAACAGGCCGGCCTTGATGCCGTACAGCGGGATGGCGTGCACGAGGTCGCGCAGCGTCACGCCGGGCTGCATCTCGCCCTTGAAGCGCACCAGCACCGACTCGGGCATGTCCAGCGGCATCACGCCGGTGGCGGCACCAAAGGCGACGAGGCCGGAGCCGGCCGGGAAGCTGATGCCGATGGGGAAGCGGGTGTGCGAGTCGCCGCCGGTGCCGACGGTGTCGGGCAGCAGCAGGCGGTTCAGCCAGCTGTGGATGACGCCGTCACCCGGGCGCAGCGACACGCCGCCGCGGTTGCTGATGAAGGCCGGCAGTTCGCGGTGGGTCTTGACGTCCACGGGCTTCGGATAAGCAGCCGTGTGGCAGAAGGACTGCATGATCAGGTCGGCCGAGAAGCCCAGGCAGGCCAGGTCCTTCAGCTCGTCGCGGGTCATCGGGCCGGTGGTGTCCTGCGAGCCGACCGTCGTCATCTTGGGCTCGCAATAAGTGCCCGGGCGAACGCCCTGGCCTTCCGGCAGGCCGACGGCGCGGCCGACCATCTTCTGCGCCAGCGTGAAGCCGGCCTTGGTCTCGGCAGGCGGCGAGGGCAGGCGGAACAGGGTGGAGGCGGGCAGGCCCAGGAACTCGCGCGCCTTGGCGGTCAGCGAGCGGCCGATGATGAGGTTGATGCGGCCACCGGCGCGCACTTCGTCGAACAGCACATCGCTCTTGAGCTTGAACTCGACCAGGGTCTCGCCGTTCTTCACCAGCTTGCCGTCATAGGGCAGCACGTCGATGACGTCGCCCATTTCCAGCTTGGACACGTCCACCTCGATGGGCAGCGAGCCCGAGTCTTCCTGCGTGTTGAAGAAGATGGGCGCGATCTTGCCGCCCAGCGTGACGCCGCCGAAGCGCTTGTTGGGCACGAAGGGGATGTCCTGGCCGGTGGCCCAGATGACGGAGTTGGTGGCGGACTTGCGCGAGGAGCCCGTGCCGACGACGTCGCCCACGTAGGCGACCAGGTGGCCCTTCTTCTTCAGGTCCTCGATGAACTGCATCGGGCCGCGCTTGCCGTCTTCCTCGGGCTTGAAGGCCGCGTCAGAACGCGTGTTCTTCAGCATGGCCAGGTAGTGCAGCGGGATGTCCGGGCGGCTCCAGGCGTCGGGGGCGGGCGACAGGTCGTCGGTGTTGGTTTCGCCGGGCACCTTGAAGACGGTGACGGTGATCTTCTTCTCGACCTCGGGGCGGCTGGTGAACCACTCGGCGTTGGCCCACGACTGCATGACTTCATTGGCCTTGGCATTGCCGGCCTTGGCCTTGGTGGCGACGTCGTTGAAGAAGTCGAACATCAGCAGCGTCTTCTTCAGGCCTTCGGCGGCCACGCCGGCGACTTCGGCGTCGTCCAGCAGCTCGATCAGCGGATGGACGTTGTAGCCGCCAACCATGGTGCCCAGCAGCTCGGTGGCCTTGGCCTTGGAGATCAGGCCGACCTTGATGTCGCCGTGGGCGACGGCGGCCAGGAAGCTGGCCTTGACCTTGGCGGCATCGTCCACGCCCGGGGGCACGCGGTGGGTCAGCAGGTCGAGCAGGAAGGCGTCTTCACCGGCGGGCGGGGCCTTGATCAGCTCGATCAGCTCGGCGACCTGCTTGGCATCCAGGGCGAGGGGCGGGATGCCGAGGGCGGCACGTTCGGCGGCGTGTTGGCGGTAGGCTTGAAGCATGGTGTTCTCCATTGAAGCAGCAGGTCAGGCAGAGGCCGGGACAACGATCCTCAGCCCTTTGAAATAGTCTCGGTAGAAGCCGGCATCCCGCGTGATCAGGCCGTCGCACTGCATCATCGCGTGGGAACCGATCAGGAAGTCAGCCACCGTGCGGGAGCGGCTGCCGCCGCGCTGGCGGTAGCGCCGCTGCATCTCGCCAGCGCGCAATGCCGATTTGGCTTCCATCGCGTCGAAGCGGATGCCCAGTTCCTCAAGAAACTGGAGCACATCAGTGCCGCCCTTGAACGCGGTGCAAACCTCCGCCAGCGCGACCTCGCACAGCACCACGGGGCCGACATGCAGCGCCTGGCGCACGGCCTCGGCCGCAGTGGAGCAGGCCTCGTCGTCGCCGGCGATCAGGTCGATCAGCACGGAGGAATCGGTGGCGATCAAGGCGTGGGCTCTCCCGCCGGCACTTCGGATTCAGGCTCGGGCGGCAGATACGGGTCGCCAGGCGCATGGCCGCGGATCGCGCGCATGGCCTCGTCGGTGTTGGCAAAGCCGTCCAGCTTGAAACGACCGCGCAAGCGCGAAATCGCGTCGTCGACGTTCTTGCGCAGGATGATGCGGCCGCCGTCCAGCTCGACCTTGAGCGTCGTGCCCTTGGTCAGGCCGAGGGCATCTCGGACGGCTTTGGGCAGGGTGATCTGCCCGCGTTCGGCAACGGTGGCTTCCATGGCGCCTCCAGCGGCTGAGCGCCGCGGAGGCGGTGGGCTCAGGTATGCATTGGAAAGTATGTATTCATTCTACATACCGGAGCCCGGGGTTTCAACTGAGATGACTCACTTGGCCTTGGCCGGCTTGGTGGGCTTTGCAGCCACCGGCGGCGCGGCGGGCGTTTCGGGCGCCGTCGGTGTGATGCCCAGGCCGCTGCGCGCCGCCTCGGCGGCTTCGGCCTCGGGGTCGTTGATCTTGGCGGCCTTGGCGGCTTCGATCAGCTTGATCTGCTCGGGGTGGACGCAGTCGTCGATGAGGCGCTGGCCGATCTTGGTGTCCAGCAGCATGGACTTGTTGGCGATCTGGATCATCAGCGTGCGGCCCGTGACGTCCTCCAGGCGCAGCGCGCCGGTGGACGACAGCACGGGCTTCATCGTGAAGACCTGCTTGCGCCAGGCCACGTTGATATAGCCGGCCACCTTGGGATGCTTCTCGATCAGCACGGTCTCCTTGAACTCGCAGGCGTAGTCGCCGAGGTAGGCGCGTTCGGCGGCGGCGAGCTGGGCTTCATCGGCATCGACCAGCACGGGCTCGGGCGGAGGTGGCGGGGTCTTCTTGGCCGGTGCGGGCTTGGCTGCGGCCTTGGTGGCCGGCTTGGCTGCAGGCTTGGCCGGTGCGGTCTGAGCGAAAGCGGGGAGGGTGGCGCAAAGGATCAGGGCAGCAGCGCTGCTGCGAAGCGTGGGCATCGGCATCTGGAGTCGAAGTCGGAGGAGAGGGTGGAAAAAGGGTGGCGCATCATGGCTGCAAAGCCATGGCGGATGGGTGAAAAGATGTAGGCATTGTCGGCGTGACGAAGTGCACGCCGGCCCGTGCTCACTCGGCGATTACCCCGATGGCTACGGGGAAAAACGCCGATCGTGCCTCCACGGGCAAGGCGCGGCCGGTGCGCTCGGCGCGCTCCAGCACGGTCCAGAAATAGCGGTAGCTGGCGCGGTCGTGCAGGCGGTCGTGGAAGGAGATCGGTGCCCACTGCGCGGCCTGCGCGGCGAGCAGCAATTCGGCGGCCTCGGCCACTTCGTCGGCGGCCGGCGCGAAGGCCTCGACGATGGGGCGGATCTGGTCCGGGTGGATGCTCCACATGCGCGTGTAGCCGAACTCGCGCGCGGCGCGGCGCGCGGCGGCGGCCAAGCGCTCGGCATCGCGAAACTCCGTGACGACACAGTGCGAGGGCGTCTTGCCGAAGGCATGCGCCGCGGCGGCGATCTCGAGCTTGGCGCGCACGACCAGCGGGTGCTCGAACTGGCCCGGCAGCTCCATCGCCGTCTTCGGGATCGCGCCGCCATGCGCCGAGACGAAGTCCATCAGGCCGAAGGACAGTGACTCGATGCGCGGGTGGGCGGCGATGCGGAAGGCCTCGCGCAGCGCGCCGTGGGTTTCGATGAGGACCTGCAGTGGCAGCTTCGGCTTGCCATGGCGCTCGCAGGCGGCGTCGATGGCGGCGACGGCGCGGTCCACATCGTCGGCGCTTTCGGGCTTGGGAATCATCAGATAGGCCAGCCGGTCGCCGGCCTTGGCGATCAGCGTGTCCACGTCGGCCTCGAAAGCGGTGTGCCCCCAGGGGTGGACCCGCGTGCCGACGCGGCCGAAGCGGTTGGCCGCGCTGGTCGCCAGGTCGGCGATCAGCAGCGCATGTTCGGCCTCGCCACCGACCGGGGCGCCGTCCTCGGCGTCCAGCGTGATGTCGAAGACGGGGCCGAGTTCGGCCTGCAGAGCCAGGCTCTTGCGCATGCGGGCCTCGACGCCGCAGTAATGGTCGACGACGGGCAGCGCGGGCCGCGTGGCTTCATGGCCGAACAGGGCCTGGCGAGGGTGGAGGAGGGCGCTCATCGCGCCACTGTACCCAGGCCGGGAATGGCGGCAGATGTGACGCCGGTCGCGGAATCGCGACGTTTGCGGGGCGCAAAGGGTGCTTGCACACTGTCATATCTGAGTCAGGCGTGACAGCATCCGACCATAACGATCTCAGGAGACAAAGCCATGCTCAAGCTCGAGTCGCTCAGAGTTTCCCGCCGCCTGGCCCTGCAGACCTTCGGCGCCGTCGTCGGCGTGCTGCTGGTGGCCGCCATCCTGCTGTTCTCGGAGCGGGAGCTGATCCTGAACGAGCGCCAGCAGGCGGTGCGCCAGGCGGTCGAGACGGCGCACGGCATCGTGGCGCAATTCCACGGTCAGGTCGCCACCGGCAAGCTGTCCGACGATGACGCCAAGAAGGCGGCCCTCGCCGCCCTGCGCGGTCTGCGCTACAGCGGCAATGAGTATTTCTGGGTCAATGACATGAGCCCCATCATGGTCATGCATCCGATGAAGCCGGAGCTGGAAGGCAAGACGCTGAACAACAACAAGGACCCGACCGGCAAGCCGCTCTTCGTTGCGATGGTCGACATCGTCAAGGCCAGTGGTGCGGGTTACCTGCCCTATATGTGGCCCAAGCCGGGCAGCGAGCAGCCGGTGCCCAAGGTGTCTTACGTCAAGGGCTTCACGCCCTGGGGCTGGATCATCGGTTCGGGTGTCTATGTGGACACCGTCGACGCGGCCATCTGGCAGCGCGTCTGGAAGGTCGGCTTGGGGGTGGGGGTGCTGGCCGGCGTGCTGCTGGTGCTGGGCCTGGCCATCACGCGCAGCATCACGCGCCAGCTGGGCGGCGAGCCCGCCCGCGTCAACGAGATCACGCGCCAGCTCGCCGAAGGCGACCTCAGCGTCGACATCGACTTGAGGGGCAGCAGCCACGAGAGCGTCATGCAGGGTGTGAAGGCCATGCGCRACAGCATGGCCAGCATCGTGCAGCAGGTGCGTGACGGCTCGGAGTCGGTGGCCAATGCCAGCTCGGAGATCGCCTCCGGCAACCAGGACCTGAGCGCCCGCACCGAGAGCCAGGCCAGCGCGCTGCAGCAGACGGCGGCGTCCATGGACGAGCTGGGTGCGACGGTGCGCAACAACGTCGACAACGCCCAGCAGGCCAACCAGCTGGCGCAGAACGCCTCGCACGTGGCGGCCGAGGGCGGCCAGGTCGTCAAGCAGGTCGTCGACACGATGAAGGGCATCAACGACAGCTCGCGCCGCATCGGCGACATCATCTCGGTCATCGACGGCATCGCTTTCCAGACCAACATCCTGGCGCTGAACGCGGCCGTCGAGGCGGCGCGCGCGGGCGAGCAGGGGCGCGGCTTCGCGGTGGTGGCGGGCGAGGTGCGGCTGCTGGCCGGCCGCAGCGCGGAAGCCGCTCGCGAGATCAAGACGCTGATCTCGCAGAGCCTGGAGCGTGTGGACCGTGGCAACACCCTGGTCGACCAGGCCGGCGCGACCATGGACCGCGTCGTCAGCAGCATCCAGCGCGTCACCGACATCATGGGCGAGATCAGCTCGTCCAGCGCCGAGCAGAGCGCCGGCGTCAGCCAGGTCGGCACGGCCGTCACGCAGATGGACCAGGCCACGCAGCAGAACGCGGCGATGGTGGAGGAGATGGCCGCCGCGGCCGATGGCCTGAAGGTGCAGGCCCAGCAACTGGTGGAGACGGTGTCGACCTTCCGCCTTCCTGCCACGCGCTGAGGCGCGGCGGACGTCCCGACGTGCCGCTGTTGGCAAGCGGGGCTGCCAGCAGCGCCCATGCGCCAGCCGGGACGTCCGGTGTTTGCAGCCCATGGGTCCGGGCTTCGTCGTCCGGATTGATCCAGCGCAACCCGCTTGCCCGCGCGCTGCATAGCATGGTTGTTCGCCGACCAAGGACAGCCCAAGATGCAAACTCGGACGCAAGCGCAGTGGCCCCTGCTGCGCCAACTGCTGCTACACCGCCAGACCGAACTGCGAGCCGAAGTGCGTGCGGTGCAGCTGGCGCGTCAGGACGCGCAGACGGAAAGCCCGGAGGTCCGAGACCTCAAGGACGGCGCGGATCTCATGCAGCGCCAGCAGACCGAGGACTTCCAGGCCGCCCGGGACTTGCAGGAGTTGCAGGACGTTGATGACGCGCTGGGCCGGCTGGAGGCTGGAAGCTATGGCGACTGCGCCGGTTGCGGCGAGGCCATCGCAGCGGCGCGTCTCACGGCCCTGCCGTCCGTGCGGCTGTGCGCTTCCTGCCAGGCTGCCCAGGAGCGTCTGCCATGAGCGCGAACGACGCGGCGCGATATCGCCTGCCGGTGCTCGCGTCACTCGCCGTGGCCGCGCTGGCCACCGGTTGCGCCCTGGAGGTGCAGAACGCCAGGCCTGCTCAAGAGCTGGCGCGCCGCGCCTTGCCGGAAGGCGAGGTCTACGTCGGCTGGCGTGTGTTCCAGCAGAAGTGCGCGACTTGCCATGGCGCAGCGGCGACAGGTACGGCGACCGGCCCCGACCTGCTGCCCAGGCTGCGCGAGATGGGCTCGCATCAGTTCGTGGGCCTGGTGCTCAGGCGCTACGACTGGATACTCGCTGCGGCAGAGTCCGACCCGCAGGGCTCTGCACGCAGTGCCCTGGTCGAAAAGGTCCTGCAGGGCAGGGAAGAGGCGCTGGTGATGCCGGCCTGGCAGGGCGACCCCACGGTGACGGCCCACATCATCGATCTCTACGCCTATCTGTCGGCCCGTGCCGATGGCAGGCAGGGGACGGGCCGTCCTTTGCGACAGCGAGCGCCCGACTGAGGGTTTGCCGTCGGCCTTCGCGCAGCCAGGAGAGCGCCATGCTTCAAGCAAAAGTCACCCTGATGAGCGGAGGCGCCTCGGGAATCGGTCGTGCCAGCGGTGGCTATCTTGCACGCTGAAGCGGCGGCGCCCACCAGCGGAAATCCCCCTGCCGCAACACCCCTGTTCCCACGCGGGCTGAGCGACGCGCAGGCCCGCCAGCGCCTGTCGACGCATGGCCCGAACGAGGTGGGTGATACCGACAGGCGCGGCATGTTGCGCACGCTTCGCGGCGTATTCACCGAGCCCATGTTCCTGCTGCTGCTGGCTGCCGCGGCCCTCTACCTCTTGCTGGGCGACCTGGGCGAAGGGCTGCTGCTGGCCTTCTTCGCCGTCGTCACCGTCGGCCTGGTCGTTTTCCAGGAGCGACGCAGCGAGCATGCGCTGGCGGCCCTCCGCGTGCTGTCAGCACCGCAGGTGCGCGTCCTGCGAGGCGGGCTCATGGCACGCATCCCGGCGCGCGAACTGGTGCCCGGCGACTTCTTCCTGGTCGGGGAGGGCGAGCGCGTCGCCGCCGATGGCATCGTCCGCGAGGCGGTCGGATTGCAGGTCGACGAGTCGCTGCTCACGGGGGAGTCGGTGCCGGTGAGCAAGCGGGTGTGGCAACTGCAAGACGGCCTGGCCATGGCATCGCCCCAGAGCAACGGCGGCGCCTTCGTCTACGCGAGCACCCTGGCCATTGCGGGCCACGCCGTCATCGAGGCGGTGGCGACAGGCGCCGGCACGCAGGTCGGCCGCATCGGCGCGTCGCTGGCGGCCATCGAAACAGCAGCCACGCCGCTGGAGCAGCATCTGCGCCGGCTGGTGCGTGTCTTCGGCCTGGGTGCCGCTGCCATTTGCACGGTGATCGTGGTGGTTTACGGCCTGCTGCGGGGCGAGTGGATGCAGGGGCTGCTGTCGGCCGTCGCCATCGGCATGGCGATGCTGCCCGAAGAGTTCCCCATGGCACTCGCGGTCTTCCTTTCGCTGGGAGCCTGGCGCCTGGCGCGCATCAAGGTGCTGGCACGTCGTCCCGCCGTCATCGAGGCGCTGGGTGCGGCCACGGTGTTGTGCGTGGACAAGACCGGAACCCTCACCGAAAACCGGATGCAGCTGTCCCGCCTCGTGACCGGGGAGGTCGACGTCAAGCTCGAGGCCGGCAAGGACCTGCCCGAGGCGGTGCATCGGCTGCTCGAATTCGCCATGCTGGCTTCGCGCAGGGACGGCAGCGATCCGATGGATCGCGCACTGATCGCGCGAGGCGATGCCGTGCTGGCCGGCACCGAACATCTGCACCCCGACTGGACGCTGACACGCGAATTTCCGCTCAGCCCCGAGTTGCTGGCAATGTCGCATGAGTGGACGGACGCGGCCGGTCGGCTCCGCATCGCGGCCAAGGGCGCGCCGGAAGCCGTGTTTGATCTGTGCCACCTCGACCCGCAACGCACTGCCGATCTTTTGAGCCGGGTGAAGGGTCTGGCCGCACAGGGCCTTCGCGTGCTGGCTGTGGCCGAAGCCTGTTCGCCGCACGGTGAAACGGTGATGCACCCGCATGACCACGACTTCACGCTGCTGGGCCTGGCCGCCTTCGAGGATCCGCTGCGTGAAAGCGTGCCGGGCGCGGTCGCGCAGGCGCGTGAAGCCGGCATTGCGGTGGCGATGATCACCGGCGACCATGCGGCCACGGCGCTGGCCATCGCCGAGCAGGCCGGCATCGACGTGCAGGCGGGCGTCCTGACCGGCGCCGAAATCGATGCGCTGGGAGAACTCGCCCTCGCCGAGGCCGTGCGGCATGTGCGCGTGTTTGCCCGCGTGATGCCGGAGCAGAAGCTCAAGCTGGTGCTGGCGCTGCGGCACAACGGCGAGACCGTGGCCATGACCGGCGATGGTGTCAACGACGCGCCGGCGTTGAAGGCGGCGCACATCGGCATCGCGATGGGCGTGCGCGGCACGGACGTCGCGCGCGAGGCCGCCGGCCTGGTGCTCCTGGACGAAGACTTCGGGCGCATCGTGGGTGGCGTTCGCATGGGGCGGCGCATCTTCGACAACCTTCGCAAGGTGATGACCTACATCACCGCCATCCATGTCCCGGTCGCTGGCCTGGCGCTGCTGCCCCTGCTGTTCGGCCTGCCGCCGCTGATGTTGCCGGTGCATGTGGTGCTCACCGAGATGGTGATTGATCCGGTGTGCTCGCTCGCCTTCGAAGGTGCGGCAGAAGCGCCGGGGCTGATGCAGCGACCGCCGCGCCGCACGGATGATGGCATCGTGGGTTGGGCGATGTTGTGGCGGGGCTTGGTGCAGGGCGGCTGCCTGCTCGCGGCGACCCTGGGCGTGTACCTGCTGGCGCTGCAGGCCGGGCGTGAGGCCGACGTGGCCCGCACGCTGGCCGTGATCGGCCTGACGCTTGGGAATCTGATGCTGGTGGCGGCCAACATGGCCATCGGCAGCGGGCTTCGCACCTTGGCGAATGCGAGCTCCCGGGCCTTCTGGGCAGTCACCGTCGTTGCCGCCTCCGCGCTGGCGACCGCCGTGCTGGTGCCGGGCCCGAGGCGATTGCTGCACTTCGGCGTTCCCGCGGCGGAGGACCTGGTGCTGACCTTGGTGACGGTGGCGCTTGCCGTGAGCGCCGGGGCTGCATGGAGCGCGCGACTGCGCAGCGCTGCGGCCGCTTGACCGGCCGGCTTGCGCGCTCGACAAGGGCAAAAAAAAAGACACCCTCGCAAGGGTGTCTCGTGGACGCTGACGGGCAAGCCCGTCCTCGATACCGGCTCAGAGCAGGTGCTTGACGCCGTCCTGCTCGTCCGTCAGTTCCTTCAGCGTCTTGTTGATGCACTCCTGCGAGAAGGCGTCGATCTCGATGCCTTGCACGATCTTGTACTCGCCGCCTTCGGTGGTGACCGGGTAGCCGAACATGACGTCCTTGGGGATGCCGTATTCGCCGTTCGACGGGATGCCCATCGTGACCCACTTGCCGTTGCTGCCCAGCGCCCAGTCGCGCATGTGGTCGATGGCGGCGTTGGCGGCCGAGGCGGCCGACGACAGGCCGCGAGCGGCAATGATGGCCGCGCCGCGCTTGCCGACGGTGGGCAGGAACACTTCACGGTTCCACTGCTCGTCGTTGATCAGGGCCTTGACCGGCTGGCCGTCGATGGTGGCGTTGCGGTAGTCGGCGTACATCGTGGGCGAGTGGTTGCCCCACACGGCCAGCTTCTCGATGCCGGCGACGGCCTTGCCGGTCTTGGCGGCGATCTGCGAAGCCGCGCGGTTGTGGTCCAGGCGCAGCATGGCGGTGAAGTTCTTGGCCGGCAGGTCCGGGGCCGACTTCATCGCGATGTAGGCATTGGTGTTGGCGGGGTTGCCGACCACCAGCACGCGCACATTGCGCGAGGCGACGGCGTTCAGGGCCTTGCCCTGCACCGTGAAGATCTGGGCGTTGGCGGCCAGCAGGTCGGCGCGCTCCATGCCGGGGCCGCGCGGGCGGGCGCCGACGAGCAGGGCGTAGTCGGTGTCCTTGAAGGCGGTCATCGGGTCGCTGTGGGCCTCGATGCCGGCCAGCAGCGGGAAGGCGCAGTCTTCGAGTTCCATGATCACGCCCTTCAGCGCGTTCTGAGCCTTCTCGTCGGGGATTTCCAACAGTTGCAGGATGACGGGCTGGTCCTTGCCCAGCATTTCGCCGGAGGCGATGCGGAACAGCAGGGCGTAGCCAATCTGGCCAGCTGCGCCGGTGACGGCGACGCGAACGGGTTTCTTGCTCATGGAGGTCTCCGAGGGACAGTTGATAAAGCTGGGCTAGGGCGTTTCGCCCTCAACCTGTCGAGTGTACGGGCATACCCTGTGCTGCAATGCGCGCATGCCAAAGTCCCCCGCGCCGCTGTACGAGCAAATCCGCCAGTTGATCGTGGCCGCCCTCGCGGCGGGCGAGTGGCGGCCAGGGGATGCCCTGCCCAGCGAAGCGGCCCTGGCCGAGCGCTTCCACGCCAGTGCGGGCACGGTCAGAAAGGCGATGGATGAACTGGCGGCGGCGCATGTCGTCGAGCGCCGCCAGGGCGCCGGCACCTTTGTCGCGACGCACACGGCGCCGCGCGACGCCTATCGCTTCCTGCGCCTGGTGGCCGACGACGGCGCCACCGGCTTCACCCGCGAGCTGCTGCATTGCCGCCGCGCCCGTGCCACGGCCGAGACGGCGCGGGCCCTGCATCTGCGCACGGCGGAGCCCGTCATCGAGGTCAGGCGGCTGCTGCTGCGCCGTGGCCGCGCTGTCGTGCTGGACGATCTCTGGCTGCCGGAACGGCATTTCCGCGGGCTGAGCAGCGAAGTCATCAACGCCTACGCGGGCACACTGTACGCGCTCTTCGAGGAGCGCTACCAGGTGCACATGGTGCGCGCCGAGGAGAAGCTGCGCGCCATCGCGGCCACCGCCGGTGCCGCCGAACTGCTGGGCCTGCCCGACGGCGCCCCCCTGCTCAGCGTCGAGCGCGTGGCCTACACCTATGGCGACCGACCGGTCGAATTGCGACGCGGTCTCTACCACACGCAGGCGGACTTCTACCTCAATGAGTTGAACTGAATCTGACAATGCCGCAGTGCAGCAACCGCGAAGCTCGGCCTTTGTCTCTGGCCTAGAATCTTTCGGTTTCACATTGATTACGCAGGCTCGACCATGACGGACAGTGCCAAGACCCGACCGGTCTTCAGAAATATTCACGTCACGCAGATCGTCAGTTACCGCCTTCCACCCGCCGGCATCGTCTCCATCCTGCATCGCATCAGCGGCTTGCTGATGTTCCTGCTGCTGCCCTTCGTGGTGTGGATGCTGGACAGCAGCCTGAGCACGGAAATCTCCTTCGAGACTTTCACCAACGTGTTCGTGGCGGGCTTCGCCGGCATCCCCGGCTGGTTCGTCAAGCTGGTGACGCTGGCCCTGATCTGGGCTTACCTCCTGCACTTCATCGCCGGCGTGCGCCATCTGTGGATGGACGCGACGCACAGCGTCAGCAAGGCCCAGGGCCACAGCTCGGCTCTGGTCACGCTGACCCTCAGCACGCTGCTGACGCTGCTGCTGGGTGCCAAGCTGTTCGGTCTGTACTGAGGAAGAACAAGAATGAGTACTTTCGGTTCCAAGCGCATCGTCGTCGGTGCGCATTACGGTCTGCGTGACTGGCTCGCGCAGCGCGTCACCGCCGTGCTGATGGCCGTCTTCACGGTCGTGCTGCTGGCCCAGCTGCTGATGCCCGGCGCCCTCGGCTACGACCGCTGGGCGGCGATCTTTTCCCAGCAGTGGATGAAGCTGCTGACCTTCGTGACCATCCTGTCGCTCGCGTATCACGCCTGGGTGGGCATGCGCGATATCTGGATGGACTACATCCAGCCCGTCGGTGTTCGCCTCGCGCTGCAGGTGCTCACCATCGTTTGGTTGTTGGGTTGCGCCGGTTGGGCAATCCAGGTTCTGTGGAGACTGTGATGGCGGCGCTCGCTACCCGTAAGTTCGATGTGGTGATCGTCGGGGCCGGTGGCTCCGGCATGCGCGCCTCGCTGCAACTGGCATTGGCCGGCCTCAACGTGGCCGTGCTGTCCAAGGTCTTCCCGACCCGCTCGCACACCGTCGCCGCGCAGGGCGGCATCGGTGCCTCGCTCGGCAACATGAGCGAGGACAACTGGCACTACCACTTCTTCGACACCGTCAAGGGTTCGGACTGGCTGGGTGACCAGGACGCCATCGAGTTCATGTGCCGCGAGGCGCCCAAGGTCGTCTACGAGCTCGAGCATTTCGGCATGCCGTTCGACCGCAATGCCGACGGCACCATCTACCAGCGCCCCTTCGGCGGCCACACCGCCAACTACGGCGAGAAGCCCGTGCAGCGTGCCTGCGCCGCAGCCGACCGCACCGGCCACGCGATGCTGCACACGCTGTATCAGCAGAACGTCAAGGCGCGCACGCAGTTCTTCGTCGAGTGGATGGCGCTGGACCTGATCCGCGACGCCGAGGGCGACGTGGTCGGCGTGACCGCGCTCGAGATGGAGACCGGCGAGGTCCACATCCTGCGAGGCAAGACCGTGCTGCTGGCCACCGGCGGTGCCGGCCGCATCTTTGCCGCCAGCACCAACGCCTTCATCAACACCGGCGACGGCCTGGGCATGGCGGCGCGCGCCGGCATCCCGCTTGAAGACATGGAGTTCTGGCAGTTCCACCCGACCGGCGTGCACAACGCCGGCGTGCTGCTGACCGAAGGCTGCCGTGGCGAAGGCGCCATCCTGCGCAACGCCGATGGCGAGCGCTTCATGGAGCGCTACGCGCCCACGCTGAAGGACCTGGCGCCGCGCGACTTCGTGTCACGCTGCATGGACCAGGAGATCAAGGAAGGCCGGGGCTGTGGTCCGAACAAGGACTACATCAACCTCGACATGACCCACCTGGGCGCCGACACCATCGCCAAGCGCCTGCCCTCGGTGCTGGAGATCGGCCACAACTTCGCCAACGTCGACATCACCAAGGAACCCATCCCCGTGGTGCCGACCATCCACTACCAGATGGGTGGCATTCCCACCAACATCCACGGCCAGGTGGTGGCGCCCAAGAACGGCAACCCCAACGAGGTCATCAAGGGCTTGTACGCCGTGGGTGAATGCGCCTGCGTCAGCGTGCACGGCGCCAACCGGCTGGGCACCAACTCGCTGCTCGACCTGTTGGTGTTCGGCCGCGCGGCCGGCAACCACCTGGTGGCCGCAGACCTGGGCAAGCAGTCGCACAAGGACTTGCCTGCGGACGCGGCGGACCGCTCGCTGGCCCGCCTGGCGCGCCTGGACAACAGCACCAGCGGCGAATATGCCCAGGACGTGGCCAACGACCTGCGTGCCGCGATGCAGCAGCACGCCGGCGTGTTCCGCACCCAGGCCATGCTCAACGAGGGTGTGACCCAGGTCGCGGCGATTGCCGAGCGGGTCAAGAACATCACGCTCAAGGACAAGTCCAAGGTCTTCAACACGGCTCGCATCGAGGCGCTGGAGGTCGAGAACCTGATCGAGGCGGCGCAGGCCACCATCGTGTCGGCGGCGGCCCGCACCGAGAGCCGCGGCGCCCACACCGTCAACGACTACGGCGACACGCCGGCCCACCCGAACGGCCGCAATGACGAGCAGTGGATGAAGCACACGCTGTGGTACTCCGACGGCAACCGCCTGGACTACAAGCCGGTCAACCTCAAGCCGCTGACCGTTGAATCGATCCCGCCCAAGGTCAGAACCTTCTAACGCGTCCTGTCTGTCGAGAAAAACCTCATGAAGCGCACCTTCCAGATTTACCGCTACGACCCGGACAAGGACGCCAAGCCCTACATGCAGACCCTCGAGGTCGAGCTGGATGGCTCGGAGCGCATGCTGCTGGACGCCCTGAACAAGCTCAAGGCCGTCGACCCCAGCCTGTCCTTCCGCCGCTCCTGCCGCGAAGGCGTCTGCGGCTCGGACGCGATGAACATCAACGGCAAGAACGGCCTGGCCTGCCTGACGAATATGCGCACGCTGCCGGGCGTCATCACGCTCAAGCCGCTGCCGGGCCTGCCCGTCGTGCGCGACCTGATCGTCGACATGACGCAGTTCTTCAAGCAGTACAACTCGATCAAGCCCTATCTGGTCAACGACAACGTGCCGCCCGAGACCGAGCGGCTGCAGTCGCCCGAGGAGCGCGACGAGCTCAACGGCCTCTACGAGTGCATCCTGTGCGCGAGCTGCTCGACGAGCTGCCCGAGCTTCTGGTGGAACCCCGACAAGTTCGTCGGCCCGGCAGGTCTCCTGCAGGCCTACCGCTTCATCGCCGACAGCCGCGATGAGGCCACCGCCGAACGCCTGGACAACCTCGAAGACCCGTACCGCTTGTTCCGCTGCCACACCATCATGAACTGCGTGGACGTCTGCCCCAAGGGCCTGAACCCCACGAAGGCCATCGGCAAGATCAAGGAACTGATGGTCCGCCGCGCGGTCTGACGCATGCCCGAACTGATCGGTGAACGCGAACTCTCCAAGCTGCGCTGGCGCTGCCGCCGTGGCCTGCTGGAGAACGACCTCTTCATCGAACGATTCTTTACCCGGCATGCCGACGAAGGCATCAGCGTCGTGCAAGCCGAAGGCCTGACGATACTGATGGACCTGGCCGACAACGACCTTCTCGACCTGTTACTGCGCCGCAAGGAGCCCAGTGGTGAAATCGACACCACTGCCGTGCACCAAGTCCTTGCCGACCTGCGCACCTGATTTCAAAACCCTAAGGACTGCAACATGACCCCGTCCGACGTGAAAGCCACCCTGTCGTTCTCCGACGGCAGCCCTTCGATGGATCTGCCCCTGTACAAGGGCAGCATCGGCCCGGATGTCATCGACATCCGCAAGCTGTACGGCCAGACCGGCAAGTTCACCTACGACCCCGGCTTCCTGTCCACGGCGTCGTGCAACTCCACCATCACCTACATCGACGGTGACAAGGGCGAGCTGCTGTATCGCGGCTACCCCATCGAGCAACTCGCGGTGAACTGCGACTACCTCGAGACCTGCTATCTGCTGCTGTACGGAGAGCTGCCGAACGAAAGCCAGAAGGCGACGTTCGAGGACAAGGTCATGCACCACACGATGGTGAATGAGCAGATGCAGTTCTTCCTGCGCGGTTTCCGCCGTGACGCCCACCCGATGGCCGTCATGACGGGCCTGGTGGGTGCGATGTCGGCCTTCTATCACGACAGCACCGACATCAATAACCCCGAGCACCGCGAGATCGCGGCGATCCGCCTGATCGCCAAGATGCCGACGCTGGTGTCCATGGCCTACAAGTACACCATTGGCCAGCCCTACATCTATCCGAAGAACGACCTGAGCTACGCCGRCAACTTCATGCGCATGATGTTTGCCACGCCCTGCGAGGACTACAACCCCAACCCGGTGCTGGTCCGCGCGATGGACCGCATCTTCACGCTGCACGCCGACCACGAGCAGAACGCTTCCACCTCGACCGTGCGCCTGTGCGGCTCGTCGGGCACCAACCCCTTCGCGGCCATCGCCGCGGGCGTGGCCTGCCTGTGGGGCCCCGCTCACGGCGGTGCCAACGAGGCCTGCCTGAACATGCTGGGCGACATCCAGAAGCAGGGCGGCGTGGCCCGCATCGGCGAGTTCGTCAGCAAGGTCAAGGACAAGAACTCCGGCGTCAAGCTGATGGGCTTCGGTCACCGTGTCTACAAGAACTACGACCCGCGCGCCAAGCTGATGCGCGAGACCTGCCACGAAGTGCTGGGCGAACTGGGCCTGGAAAACGACCCGCTGTTCGAACTGGCCATGAAGCTCGAGAAGATCGCGCTGGAAGACGAGTACTTCGTCGCCCGCAAGCTCTACCCGAACGTCGACTTCTACTCGGGCATCGTGCAGCGCGCCATCGGCATCCCCGTGCCGCTGTTCACCGCCATCTTCGCGCTGGCCCGCACGGTGGGCTGGATCGCCCAGCTCAATGAGATGATCGGCGACCCCGAGTACAAGATCGGCCGCCCGCGCCAGCTCTTCGTCGGCGCCACCCCGCGCGACGTCAAGCCCATCGCACAGCGCTGATCGGCTCTCGCATCACCGCGAACCCCTCGGTCCTCCGAGGGGTTCTTTCGTTTGGGAACCTTGATGACCCGTCCTGAGATCCTCGTCCTCGGCAGCGTCAACCGCGACCTCATCGTGCATGCGCCGCGCCTGCCGCTGCCGGGCGAGACGCTGCGCGGCCAGCGCTTCGGCTCCTGCCTGGGCGGCAAGGGCGCGAACCAGGCGGTCGCAGCAGCACGGCTCGGTGCGCGCGTGGCTCTGGCTGCGCGCGTGGGCCTGCTGGAGAACGGCGCGGCCATGGTCGAGCAGCTGAAAGGCGAGGGCGTCGACACCCATGCGGTTGCCCAGCCCGCCGACGAAGTGCCGGGTGTTGCGTTGATCGTCGTCGGCGCCGAGGATGCCGAGAACCAGATCGTCACGGTGGCCGGGTCCAACGGCACGCTGCCGCTGGAGCAGGTGGAGGCCCTGGAGCTGAACGGCTTGCGCTGGCTGGTCGCTCAGCAGGAACTGCCGCTGCAAAGCGTCGCGCGCGCCTTTGAACGCGCCCATGCGGCCGGCGTGAAGACGCTGCTGAACGCGGCGCCGTTCCGCGCCGGCTGCGAGGCGCTGCTGCCCCTGGTCGACCTGCTCGTCGTCAATGCATTGGAGGCCCAGGCCTTGGTCACGACCCTGGGTGGTGGCGTCGCCGAGCCCGAGGCGCTGGCCCGAGCGCTGCGCGCCAAGGGCCCGGGTGCCGTCCTCGTGTCCCTCGGTGCCGATGGCCTGTGCTGGCTCGATGACCAGGGCATCCTCCGCGTGCCCGCCCGCCCGGTGAAGGCCGTCGACACCGTCGGCGCCGGCGATACCCTCGTCGGCGCTCTCGTCACCGCGCTGGCCGAGGGCCAGCCCATTGCCCAGGCGCTCGCCTTTTCCCAAGCCGCCGCGGCCATCGCCGTGTCGCGCCCCGGCGTGCAGGACGCGATGCCGCGCCGCGCCGAAGTCCAAGAATCGTTGAAGCACTGAATCCCACAAGGAGAACAAGATGTCCCAGACCCTGCTGCTGCCCCGTTGGCTGCTGACCATGAAGGCCGGCGAAGGCACGCTTGAAGATCACGCGCTGCTGATCGACGGCGAGCGCATTGCCGCCGTCGGCCCGCGCGCTGACCTGCTCGCGAAGTACCCGCAAGCCGAGCGTGTCGAACTGCCCGAGCAGATCCTCATCCCCGGCCTCATCAACGGCCACGCCCACTCGGCCATGACGCTGCTGCGCGGTGTCGCCGACGACGTGCCGCTGATGGACTGGCTGCAGAACCACATCTGGCCGCTCGAAAAGAAATGGGTCAGTGAGGAGTGGACCTATCTCGGCTCCAAGCTCGCAGCCGCCGAAGGTCTGCGCAGCGGCACGACCTATATCAACGACATGTATTTCTTCCCGACCGCCATGGCCCGCGCCGCCGTGGACTCGGGTGTGCGTGCCGCCGTGTCGATGAACGTCATCGACTTCCCCACCGGCTATGCCTCCGGCCCGGACGACTACATCGCCAAGGGCATCGCGGCCTACGAACAGTACAAGGGCGAGAAGCTGCTCGACTGGACCAGCGCGCCGCATGCGCCCTACACGGTGTCCGACGAGACCTTCATCAAGCTGCGCGATCTGGCCGAGAAGCTCGACATCCAGATGCACTGCCACATCCACGAGACGGCGGGCGAGGTCAGCGACGGTCTCAAGGCCCACGGTGTGCGTCCCATTGCGCGCCTGGACAAGCTGGGCCTGTTCAACGAGCGCATGATCGCCGTGCACATGGTCCACCTTGACGAGGCCGAGATCGAGCTGATGGCCAGGAAGGGCGTGCATCTGGTGCACAACCCCAACTCCAACCTCAAGCTGGCTTCGGGCGTCATGCCGCTGAAGGCGCTGGAGGCCGCCGGCGTCAATACAGTACTTGGCACCGACGGCGCGGCGTCCAATAATCGTCTCGACATGTTCGGTGAGATCCGCTCAGCAGCGCTGTTAGCCAAGGGCATCACCGGTGACCCGACGGTGGCCTCTGCGCGCACGGCCCTCGAAATGGCCACGATCCGCGCCGCCAAGGCCATGGGCCGCGGCGACGACCTCGGCTCGCTGGAGGTCGGCAAGCTGGCTGACTGCGTCGCCGTGTCGCTGGACAGCATCGAATGCCAGCCCGTGTACAACGCCGCGGCCCAGCTCGTCTACGTCGCCGGCCGCGAGCAGGTCAGCAATGTCTGGATCGGCGGCCGCCAGGTGCTGCGCGAGCGCCAGCCGACGACCATCGATGTGCCGGCCCTGCTGGCCGAGGTGCGCGACGTCGTCGGCCGAATGCAGGCCCCATGAGCCCAGTGTGGAGCCAGCATGGCCGCTTCAGCCTCACCTGGCGTGGCGACGTGCTGGTTCTGCGTCTGGAGGGCACCTGGAACGAGATCGCCGCAGCCCGGCTGCAGGAAGAGGGCGGACGCCTGGCGCGCGAGCGTGCCGGCCGCCCCTGGGGTCTGTTGAGCGACACGGCCGCCTGGGAAGGCGCCACGCCCGAGGCACTGGATGGCATCTGGGCCTTCTTCGAGGACGCCCTGGCCCACGACCTCGCCGCCGCGGCCACGGTCATTCCGGACAGTTTCCAGGCTCTCATCATCCAGCCGATGGCGGCTCGCGCGGCCACGCTGACCAACTTCCACGGTTGCGCCAGCGTCGCTGAGGCCGAGGCCTGGCTGCGCAGTCGCGGCCTCAGTCTGGGCGCATAGCTGGCGCAGGGCGGACTGCCGCCTAGAATGCTGGTTTCCCCTTACGCCGGCCGCGCGGCCCCGCCTCCCGACGCCATGACCCGCACCCTGCATCTGCAATGTTTCGAGGGCGGCAACGCCTTGTCCACGTTCCGCGCCCAGGCCTTGCTGGGCCGGCTGCAACAGGTCAACGAGCGCATCAGCGCCGTCAGCGCCCGCGCGGTGCACTGGGTCTGGACCGACACGGCCATGGCGGCCGGCGCTCAGCAGCGTTTCGAGGCGCTGCTGACCTACGGCGAACCCGCCGATGCGGCTGCCAGCGGCGATCTCGTCGTCGTCGCGCCGCGCTTCGGCACCGTCAGCCCCTGGGCGTCCAAGGCCACCGACATTGCGCGCAACTGCGGCCTGGCCTTGAAGCGCGTCGAGCGCGTCGTTGAATACCGCATCGCGCTGAAGTCCGGCCTCCTTGGAAGCCTTGGCGGCACCAGGCAGCTGAGCGAGGCCGAGCTGCAGGCCTGCGCCGAACTGCTGCACGACCGCATGACCGAGTCGGTGTGCTTCACGCGCGAGGCCACCGCCCATCTGTTCGACGAGCGCACGGCCGAGCCGTTGGCGCATGTGGACGTGCTCGGCCAGGGCCGTGCAGCCCTGGAGAAGGCCAATGTCGAATTCGGCCTGGCCCTGTCGGCCGATGAGATCGACTACCTCGACACCAATTTCAAGAAGCTGGGCCGCAACCCCAGCGACGTCGAGCTGATGATGTTCGCCCAGGCCAACAGCGAGCATTGCCGGCACAAGATCTTCAACGCGAGCTTCATCGTCGACGGCGAGGCCCAGCCGCTGAGCCTGTTCGGCATGATCCGCAACACCGAGAAGCTGAACCCGCAGCACACGGTCGTCGCCTACTCGGACAACGCCGCCATCATGGAAGGCCATGCCATCCAGCGCTGGATGGCGGCCGATGCGCCGGGCTCGGCCTACACGGCCCGTGCCGAGCAGGCCGAGGTGCTGATGAAGGTCGAGACGCACAACCACCCGACGGCCATCTCGCCCTTCCCGGGGGCGTCCACGGGCGCTGGCGGCGAGATCCGCGACGAAGGTGCTACGGGCCGCGGCTCCAAGCCCAAGGCGGGCCTGACCGGCTTCTCGGTCTCCAACCTGCACCTGCCGGGCCTGGTCGAATCCTGGGAGCAGAACCCGGTCGGCAAGCCGGCGCACATCGCGTCGGCGTTGCAGATCATGATCGAGGGCCCGCTGGGTGGCGCGGCCTTCAACAACGAGTTCGGCCGGCCCAATCTGGGTGGCTATTTCCGCGTCTACGAGCAGACGGTGGATGGCATCCGCCGCGGCTATCACAAGCCCATCATGATCGCCGGCGGCCTGGGCCAGATCCGCGCCGACCTGACCCGGAAGATCGAGTTCCCCGCCGGCAGCCTGCTGATCCAGCTGGGCGGCCCGGGCATGCGCATCGGCATGGGCGGCAGCGCGGCCAGTTCGATGGCGGCCGGCACCAACACGGCCGACCTCGACTTCGACTCCGTGCAGCGCGGCAACCCCGAGATCGAACGGCGCGCGCAAGAGGTCATCAACCACTGCTGGGGCCTCGGGCAGGAGAACCCGGTGCTGGCCATCCACGACGTGGGCGCGGGCGGCATCTCCAACGCCTTCCCCGAGCTGGTCAACGACGCCGGCCGCGGTGCGCGCTTCGACCTGCGCAAGGTGCCGCTGGAGGAGTCGGGCCTCGCCCCCAAGGAAATCTGGTGCAACGAGAGCCAGGAGCGCTATGTGCTGGCCATTGCGCCGGGCAGCCTGGACCGTTTCGCGGCGATGTGCGCGCGCGAGCGCTGCCCGTTCGCTGTCGTCGGTGTCGTCACCGAGGAGCGCGACCTGAAGCTGGTGGACGGCGACGCGGAAGTCACCGATCACCCCATCGACATGCCCATGGACGTGCTGCTGGGCAAGCCGCCCAAGATGCAGCGCGACGTCAAGCGCGTGGCCCGCAGCGGCGGTGCGCTGGACCTGTCCGGCGTCAAACTGGAGCAGGCCGCCTTCGACGTGCTGCGCCACCCGACGGTGGCCAGCAAGCGCTTCCTCGTCACCATCGGCGACCGCACCGTGGGCGGCCTCAACCACCGCGACCAGATGGTCGGCCCCTGGCAGCTGCCGGTGGCGGACTGCGCCGTCACGCTGGCCGACTTCAACGGCTTTGCCGGCGAGGCCATGAGCATGGGCGAGCGCACGCCGCTGGCGTCCGTGAACGCACCCGCCTCGGGCCGTATGGCCGTGGCCGAGGCCATCACCAACCTGCTGGCCGCGCCCTTCGAGCTGCCGCGCGTGAAGCTCAGCGCTAACTGGATGGCTGCCTGTGGCGAAGCCGGTGAAGACGCCGCGCTGTTCGACACCGTCAAGGCCGTCGGCATGGAGCTGTGCCCGGCCCTGGGCATCTCGATCCCGGTCGGCAAGGACTCCCTGTCGATGCGTACCAAGTGGGACAGCAACCAGGTCACCGCGCCGGTGTCGCTGATCGTCACGGCCTTCGCCAGCATCGCCGACGTGCGCGGCACGCTGACGCCCGAATGGCAGCGCGAAGACTCCGCGCTCATCCTCATCGACCTGGGCCAGGGCCAGCACCGCATGGCCGGCTCCATCCTGGCGCAGACGCTGAACCAGTTCGGCAGCGATGTGCCGGACCTCGACGACCCCAAGCTGCTGGTGTCGCTGGTCAACGCGATCAACGAACTGCGGGCTGCGGGCAAGCTGCTGGCTTATCACGACCGTTCGGACGGCGGCCTCTGGGCTGCTGCCTGCGAAATGGCCTTTGCCGGCCAGACCGGCCTGAGCCTGAACGTCGACATGCTGGTTACCGAAGGCGACGGCATCAACGACAGCCGCGCCGACATGGGTGACTCCAAGAACTGGGCCGGCCAGGTCAGCGCCCGCCGCGAAGAGCTGACGCTGCGCGCGTTGTTCAGCGAGGAACTGGGTGCGCTGATCCAGGTGCGCGCGGGCGACCGCGATGCCGTCATGCAGGTGCTGCGCGCGCATGGCCTGTCCAGGCATTCCCATGTCGTCGCCAAGCCAAACCCGAAGCGGCAGATGGAAGTCTGGCGCGATGCGAAGAAGGTGTTCGCCGCCGACCTGACGACGCTGCAGCAGACCTGGGACGAGGTGTCGTGGCGCATCGCGCAGCTGCGCGACAACCCGGCCGGCGCCGATGCCGAGCATGCCGCTGCCGGCAAGGCCGACGACCCGGGCCTGCATGTCCACACGACGTTCACGCCCGAGGCGCCGTTCATCGTCACCGGCGCGAAGCCCAAGGTCGCCATCCTGCGCGAGCAGGGCGTCAACTCGCACATCGAGATGTCCTATGCGATGGCACAGGGCGGCTTCGACAGCTTCGACGTGCACATGAGCGACCTGCAGTCCGGCGCGGTCAAGCTGGACGGCTTCGCGGCCTTCGTGGCCTGCGGCGGCTTCAGCTACGGCGACACCCTGGGCGCCGGCGAGGGCTGGGCGCGCAGCATCATGTTCAACCCCGTGCTGGCCGAGCAGTTCCGCGCCTTCTTTGCGCGCCCCGACACGCTGGCCCTGGGTGTCTGCAACGGCTGCCAGATGCTGGCCGCCCTCGCGCCCATCATCCCGGGCGCCGACGCCTGGCCGCGCTTCACGCGCAACCAGAGCGAGCAGTTCGAGGCCCGCCTGTCGCTGGTCGAGGTGCTGGAGTCGCCCAGCGTGTTCTTCCAGGGCATGGCCGGCAGCCGCCTGCCCATCGCCGTTGCACACGGTGAGGGTTACGCCAACTTCGCGCGCCAGGGTGACGCGGCCAAGGTCCTCCAGGCCATGCGCTTTGTCGACAACCATGGCCAAGCGACCGAGGCCTACCCGTTCAACCCCAACGGCAGCCCGGGCGGCCTGACGTCGGTGACGACGCCGGACGGCCGCTTCACGGCGCTGATGCCCCACCCGGAGCGCGTCTTGCGCAATGTGCAGATGAGCTGGACCTCGGGCGACCGCGCGCTGCACAGCCCGTGGCTGCGCATGTTCCAGAGCGCGAGGAAGGCGCTGGGCTAAGCCGCATCCACCTCGAGCAACAGCCGGTCGAGGCCCTCTTCGGTGCCACGCCGGCGCTGCTCCAGGTCCTGGTGGCCGTCGAGGTAGGCCAACTGCTCGGTCAGCTTCAGCGTCGAGCCGGCAGGCGTGTTGGCGAACTCCACGGTGACCAGTGACGCCGATAGCGCGCGGCCGTCCGCTGCCATTGAGTAGGCGAACACGATGCGGGCCTGCGGCACGATGTCGAGGAAGACCTTGTCGACGGCGAGCTGCGTTCCATCGGGCAGCTCGCTGCGGTAGATCTCCTGCCCACCGGGGCGGAAGTCCATGCTGAACTCGGTGGCGTTCATCTCGGCATGGCAGTCGGACCAGCGCTGCTTGGTGGCCGGGTCGGCCCAGGCAGCGAACACACGGCTGGCCGAGGCCTTGAAGCGGCGCTCCAGCACGAAGCTGGTGTGGGCGGCGGGAGTCGTCGTCACGGTGGGTTGTCCTGTTCTTCGAGAAGGGCTTCAAGGGCGTCGAACTGGCGATGCCACATCGCCTTGCGCGTGGCCACCCAGTCTTCCAGGCCGCCAAAGGCATCCGGCGCGATGCGGTAGGTGCGCACGCGGCCGGCCTTGTCCGACTGCACGACGCCGCCGGCCTCCAGCACGGCCAGGTGCTTCAGCGCCGAGGGCAGGCGAAGAGACAGCGGCTTGGCCAGGTCCGACACCGAGGCCGGCCCGCGCGCCAGCTGGTCGACCATGGCGCGGCGGTTGCCGTCGGCCAGGGCGGCGAAAAGACGGTCCAGGCCTTCAGCCGAGGAAGCGTGCAGGGAGGGCATGACGCAGGGGGTAGTACTGGAAGACCGGTCGGGCTTCGACGATGCAGCGCCACACGGAGGGACGGGCCAGCAGGCGCTCGAAGTAGGCGCTGAGCTTGACATGGGCGGGCGAGAAGGGCCGCACGATGGCCGCGTAGAACAGGGCCGGCGCTGCGGCGCAATCGGCCATCGTGAAGGCCTCTCCCGCTGCCCAGGTACGGTCGCCCAGGCGGCTTTCGATGAGGTCATAGGCCAGCCCCAGGTCATTGACGGCGCCGGTCAGCGTGGCCGCGTCGCGCTCGGCGTCGGGGCGCAGTTGCTGGCCGATGAAGCGCTGCATGGGCGTCATCACGTGCAGGTCGAAGACGCGGTCCCACAAGCGCACCTCCAGCTGCGCCTCGAAGTCATCGGGCAGCAACTGCACGGCCCCCGGATGGCGGCGATCCAGGTACTCGATCTGGATCGAGGTCTCGGGCACGACGCGGTCCCCGTCGACCAGCAGCGGGATCTTGGCCGTGGGCCAGAGCGCAGCGTAGGCCGCGCGTGCTGCCGGGTCACCGAGATTGACGGTGCGGGCTTCGAAAGGCGCACCGTTCTCGTAGAGGGCGATCAGGACCTTCCAGCAATAGGAGGAGAGCGGGTGGTAGTGCAGGGTCAGGGACATGGTGGCTCTAAAGTTTCCGTGATGGCTAAGTGTATGGAAACTTTCAGGAAAAGGAAACTGTCGAGGCAAAACAAAGGCGGGCCTCGGCCCGCCTTGTCTGGATGGCGAACCGGATCAGTCCTGCACGACGGCGGCCGCCTGCAGCCGCTTGTTCACCCGCAGCGCCACCAGCGTGCAGACCACGCCGGACAGCAGGTAGAGGCTGAGCGACACCAGGCCGAAGCGTGACGACAGGAAGAGGGCCACGACGGGCGCAAAGGCCGCGCCCAGCAGCCAGGCCATGTCGGCCGTCAGCGCTGCGCCGGTATAGCGGAAGTGAGGCAGGAAATTGGACGTCACCGAGCCGGCGGACTGGCCATAGGACAGGCCCAGCAGCACGAAGCCGATCAGGATGAAGGCGGCCTGGCCGGGTTTGCCACCGCCCAGCATGAAGGGCGCGAACAGCGCAAACACGCCGATGGCCATGGCCATGGTGCCGAGGTAGCTGCGCCGGCCGATCTTGTCGGCGATGAGGCCGGACATGGGCATGGCGACGGCCGCGAAGGCGGCGCCGAGAAGCTCCATCTTCATGAAGTCCTCGACCCCTTCGGTGCCGTACAGCGCCACCCAGGACAGCGGGAACACGCTCACCAGGTGGAAAAGGGCATAGCTGGCCAGGGCCGCAAAGGCGCCGATGACGATGTGGTGGCCCTGGGCGGGCAGCAGCTCGCGCAGATAGGCGGGGTCGAGCTCATGCTCCTCCATGCGCTTCTCGTACTCGTGCGTGACGACCAGGCGCAGCCGGGCGAACAGCGCGACGACGTTGATGGCGAAGGCGGTGAAGAAGGGGAAGCGCCAGCCCCAGGACAGGAAGTCCTTGGCGTCCAGGCTGCCGAACACGTACAGGAACACGCCCGAGGCGACGAAGAAGCCCAGCGGCGCGCCGAGCTGGCCCAGCATGGCGTACCAGCCGCGGCGGTGCGGCGGGGCGTTCAGGGCCAGCAGCGAGGGCAGGCCGTCCCAGGAGCCACCCAAGGCCAGGCCCTGGCCGACGCGTGCGAGCGCCAGCAGCCAGATGGCTGCGCTGCCGGCCTCGGCGTAACCAGGCAGCAGGCCCATGCCGACCGTGGAGCAGCCGAGCAGGAAGAGGGCGGCGGTCAGCTTGGCCGAGCGGCCGAAATGGCGCTGGATGGACATGCCGATCAGCGTGCCGACCGGTCGGACGACGAATGCCAGCGCAAAGACCAGGAAGGCGTAGAGCGTGCCCGTCAGGCGGTCGGCGAAGGGGAAGAAGACCTGCGGGAAGACCAGCACCGAGGCGATGCCGAAGACGAAGAAGTCGAAATATTCGGACGCGCGGCCGATGATGACGCCCACCGCGATGTCGCCGGGGGCCAGGTCCTCGTCCGTCCGGGTGGTCAGCGGGCCGGAATTGGGGCTATGGAAAGTACTACCTGCAACTGCCATTTCGGGCTTGTCTCCGTCTGTGCCTTGGACAAAATGTCCAATCGTTGATTTACCTCAATCAACTTACATTCCATCGCTGCGAGCAAGATCGTTAACCCTTGCGCGCACCTCAGGATGTACCCCAACAAGTCTCTCCTCAACAGCGCCCTGGTCTTGTCAGCCAGCTTCGCTTTGTCCGGCTGCGATTGGATCGTGATGAAGCCGCATGGCGACATCGCGCAACAGCAGGCGCAGCTCATTGTCACGTCCACGCTGTTGATGCTGCTGATCATCGTCCCGGTGATCGCGCTGACGCTGTTCTTTGCATACCGTTACCGCCAGTCCAACGAGGAGGCGACGTATGCGCCGGACTGGGACCACTCCACCCGCCTGGAACTCGTCATCTGGGGTGCGCCGCTGCTGATCATCATCGCGCTGGGCGCCATCACCTGGATCAGCACCCACAAGCTCGACCCTTTCCGCCCGCTGGACCGCATCGCCGAAGGCAAGCCCGTGGCGGCCGACGTGAAGCCGCTGGAGGTCTACGCGGTGTCGATGGACTGGAAGTGGCTCTTCATCTACCCCGAGCAGGGCATCGCGACCGTCAACGAACTGGCCGCGCCGGTGGACCGCCCCATCCACTTCCGCTTCACGTCCACCTCGGTGATGAACACCTTCTACGTGCCGGCCCTGGCCGGCATGATCTACGCGATGCCGGGCATGCAGACTCAGTTGCACGCTGTCATCAACAAGGCCGGTGTCTATGACGGCCTGTCGGCCCAGTACAGCGGTGCCGGCTTCTCCGACATGCGCTTCAAGTTCCATGGTCTGACGGACGAAGAATTCGCGCGCTGGGTCGACGGCAACAAGGCCGGCGGCAACACGCTGACCCGCGCTGACTACCTGAAGCTGGAACAGCCGAGCGCCAAGGAGCCCATCCGCCGCTTCGCCAGCGTCGAGCCCGGCCTGTGGAGCGCCATCGTCGACCGCTGCGTCGACGGCAAGAAGATGTGCGCCAGCCAGATGATGGCCATCGACGCGGCCGGCGGTGCCGGCAAGGGTGGCGTGGCCAGCACGATGCGCAGCCCCTGGCGTGATGCCGAGGGCACGCAGCGCGAACGCACCGTCGTCGCCGCGCTGTGCACGCCGACCAACCTGCTGGGTCTGCCCGTCGAAGCCCCCGAGGCTTCACCCGCCGCGCTGAAGAACTGAGACCGACCGATGTCCAATCCCGTCGTTGCCCAACACCAGACGCTCGATCAGCTGCATCCCATCCTCGGCCGCCTCGGCTGGGACTCGCTGCCGCTGCACGAGCCCATCCTCGTCGCCACCTTCATCGCCGTGATGCTGGGCGGCGCGCTGGTGTTCGCGCTGATCACCAAGTTCAAGCTCTGGGGCCATCTGTGGACCGACTGGATCACCAGCATCGACCACAAGAAGATCGGCATCATGTACATCATCCTCGGCGTGGTGATGCTGCTGCGCGGCTTCGCTGACGCGCTGATGATGCGGGCCCACCAGGCCATGGCCTTTGCCGACAACGCCGGCTTCCTGCCGCCGCACCACTACGACCAGGTCTTCACGGCCCACGGCGTCATCATGATCTTCTTCGTCGCGATGCCCTTCGTGACCGGGTTCATGAACTATGTCGTGCCGCTGCAGATCGGCGCGCGCGACGTCGCCTTCCCTTTCCTGAACAACTTCAGCTTCTGGATGACGGCCGGCGGCGCCGTGCTGGTCATGATCTCGTTGTTCATCGGCGAGTTCGCCAAGACCGGCTGGCTGGCCTACCCGCCGCTGTCGGGCATCCTGGCGAGCCCGGATGTCGGGGTGGACTACTACCTGTGGTCACTGCAGATCGCGGGCGTGGGCACGACGCTGTCGGGCATCAACCTGATCGCCACCATCATCAAGATGCGCGCGCCGGGCATGACCATGATGAAGATGCCCGTCTTCACGTGGACCTCGCTGTGCACCAACGTGCTCATCGTCGCGACCTTCCCCGTGCTGGCCGCGACGCTCGCGCTGCTGACGGCCGACCGCTACCTGGGCACCAACTTCTTCACCAACGACCTTGGCGGCAACGCCATGCTCTACGTGAACCTGATCTGGATCTGGGGCCACCCCGAGGTCTACATCCTGGTGCTGCCGGTGTTCGGCATCTTCTCGGAAGTGGTGTCCACCTTCAGTCGCAAGAAGCTGTTCGGCTATGCGTCCATGGTCTATGCCACGGTCGTCATCACCATCCTGTCCTACCTCGTCTGGCTGCACCACTTCTTCACCATGGGCTCTGGCGCCAGCGTGAACAGCTTCTTCGGCATCACGACGATGATCATCTCGATCCCGACGGGCGCCAAGATCTTCAACTGGCTGTTCACGATGTACCGCGGCCGCATCAAGTTCGAAGTGCCGATGCTGTGGACCGTGGGCTTCATGATCACCTTCACCATCGGTGGCATGACGGGCGTGCTGCTGGCCGTGCCGGCGGCGGACTTCGTGCTGCACAACAGCCTCTTCCTGATCGCCCATTTCCACAACGTCATCATCGGCGGCGTGGTGTTCGGCGCCTTCGCCGGCATCAACTACTGGTTCCCCAAGGCCTTCGGCTTCCGCCTCGACGCCTTCTGGGGCAAGGTCTCGTTCTGGTGCTGGTTCATCGGCTTCTGGGTCGCGTTCACGCCGCTGTATGTGCTGGGCCTGATGGGCATCACGCGCCGCGTCAGCCACTTCGACGACGTGACGCTGCAGCCTTACTTCGTCGTCGCCGCCATCGGTGCGGGCATCGTGGCCTGCGGTATCGGTGCCTTCCTGGTGCAGATCGCCGTCAGCATCTGGCGTCGCAAGGAACTGGCCGACACGACGGGCGACATCTGGGGTGGCCGCACGCTGGAATGGTCCACCTCTTCGCCGCCGCCGGACTACAACTTCGCCTTCACGCCCGTCGCCCACGAGATGGACGCCTGGCACGACATGAAGCAGCGCAATGCCGAGCGCCCTCGCCAAGGCTTCGTGGCCATCCACATGCCCAGGAACACCGGCGCCGGATTCATCATCGCCATGCTGGCCACGGCCATGGGCTTCGCGCTGATCTGGCATATGTACTGGATCGCCGCGGCGACCTTTGCCGCCACCGTCATCGCGTCCATCGTCCACACCTTCAACTACGACCGTGACTTCCACATCCCGGCCGATGCGGTGACCCGCACCGAGGACGAGCGCACCCGCGCGCTTGCATCCGCTGCCTGACCGGGAGACCGCTGACATGACTGCAACTGTGACCTCTCACGTCAACGGCGCCGCGCCCGTCTTCTACGACACGGGTGACCACCACCCGCAGCCCAGCACCATGCTGGGCTTCTGGCTCTACCTGATGAGCGACTGCCTCATCTTCGCGGTGCTGTTCGCCGTCTACGCCGTGCTGGGCCGCAACTACGCGGCCGGCCCGTCGGGCGCCGACCTCTTCGACCTGCCGCTGGTGGCCGTCAACACGGGCCTGCTGCTGTTCTCGTCCATCACCTATGGCTTCGCGATGATCGCGATGCAGGCCAAGCGCAAGAACCAGGTCTTGGCCTGGCTGGCCATCACGGGCCTGTTCGGCCTGGGGTTCCTCGGCATCGAACTGTTCGAGTTCCATCACCTCATCCACGAGGGCGCCGGCCCCGGCCGCAGCGCCTTCCTGTCCAGCTTCTTCACGCTGGTCGGCACCCACGGCCTGCACGTCACCTTCGGCTGCATCTGGCTGGTCACGCTGATGGTGCAGGTGCAAAAGCTCGGCCTCACGCCGGCCAACCGCCGCCGCCTGATGTGCCTGTCGATGTTCTGGCACTTCCTGGACGTCGTCTGGATCGGCGTCTTCACCTTCGTCTACCTGATGGGAGTGCTGTGATGGCCGACCATGCCCACGATCACCACGACGACCATCACGACGGCGAAGGCGACTTCCACGTCAGCTTCAAGGGCTATGCCGTCGGCTTCATGCTGTCGGTCATCCTGACGGCGATTCCCTTCTGGCTCGTCATGGGCAAGGTGCTGCCCACGCCCAAGCTCACCGGCCTGGTCATCCTCGGCTTCGCGGCCGTGCAGATGGTCGTGCACATGATCTATTTCCTGCACATGAACGCCAAGGTCGAGCAGGGCTGGTCCCTGCTGGCGCTGCTGTTCACCGGCGCCCTGGTCGTCATCATGCTGTCCGGCTCGGTCTGGGTCATGTATCACATGAACGCCAACATGATGCCGACGCCCGATCCCGCCGCGATGCGCAACATGCCGTGATCCGCGCGGCGCGCCTGGCACTGATCGTCGCCACGGCGCTGGCCAGCGTGGGCTTCCTCGCGCTGGCCGTCTGGCAGTTCCAGCGCCTCGGCTGGAAAGAAGATCTCATTGCCCGCGTCGAGCGCCAGGTTCATGCGGAGCCGGTGTCTCCGCCAGCCGCATCGGTTTCGGTATCGAAGGCCGACGAATACCGCCGCCTGCGCCTGCACGGCCGCTTCGAGCCGCGTGAGGTGCTGGTGCAGGCCACGACCGAACTGGGCGGTGGCCACTGGGTGCTGGCGCCGCTGCGCCTGGACGACGGCACGGCCGTCCTCATCAACCGCGGCTTCGTGCCGCCCGAGCAGCGCGCGCCCGACCGGCATGCCGCGCCCGCCGGCGCCGTCGAGCTGACGGGCCTGCTGCGCCTGACCGAAACCGGCGGCGGCCCGCTGCGCCAGAACGTGCCCGCGGAGGGGCGCTGGTATTCGCGTGACGTCGCCGGTATCGCGGCCCAGCTTGGCGTCCGCGGTACGGTCGCGCCTTTCTTTGTCGACGAGTCCGCCGATCCCGCCCAGCCGCTGCGTTATCCGCGCCCCGGCCTGACGGTGATCCGTTTCGCCAACAATCACGCCGTCTACGCCATCACCTGGCTGGCGCTCGCGGCCATGTCTGCGGCTGCCGCCATCTATCTGCTCCGCGAAGAGCGCCGCCGCTCCCTGCCTTGAACCCCACGCCGCTGACCCCCACCGCCGAACCCGCTGAGCCGGTCATCGTCGCGCCCGAGCGCCGCGCCGGCCGTGCCAACCTGCGCCAGCTCATCGAGCTGCGCTGGCTGGCGGTGGGCGGCCAGCTCGCCACGGTGCTGGTCGTGCACGTGGGCCTCGCCATCGCGCTGCCCTGGGCCGAGATGCTGAGTCTGCTCGGCATCCTCGTCGTCTTCAACCTCTTCAGCATCTGGCGCAACAAGCTCACGCAGCCGGTCTCGCAGATCGAGCTCTGCATCGCGCTGCTCGTCGACGTCGGCGTGCTGACGGGCCAGCTCTACCTGGCCGGTGGCAGCGACAACCCCTTCATCTACCTCTATCTGCTGCAGGTGGCCGTCGCCTCTGTGCTGCTGCGGCCGGCCTACCTTGGTGTCATCGTGCTGAGCACGCTGACCGGCTTTGTCGCGCTGACGCAGTGGCACCGCCCGCTGCTGCTGGATACCTCCTCGCCGACGACGCTGTCGCCCAACTACCTTGGCGGCCTGCTGCTGTGCTTTCTGCTCAACGTCGGCCTGCTCAGCGTCTTCATCGTGCGCATCAACCGCAACCTGCGCCAGCGCGACGCCGAGTTGGCCGAGCTGCAGCAGCGCGCCGCCGAGGAAGTGCACATCGTGCGCATGGGCCTGCTGGCCAGCGGTGCGGCGCACGAGCTGGGCACGCCACTGGCCACGCTCAGCGTCATCCTCGGCGACTGGGCGCATATGGCCCCCTTTGCCGCCGAGCCCGAGCTGCGCGAGGAGATCGAGGAGATGCAGCGCCAGATCCTGCGCTGCAAGGCCATCGTCACCGGCATCCTGATGTCGGCCGGCGAAATGCGCGGCGAGGCGCCACGGTTGACGACGCTGCAGGCCTTCACGGAAGGCCTGGCCAAGAGTTGGCGGGCAGCCCACGCAGGAGCCGACCTGGCCCTTCGCAACAAGGACCTGCCCGAGGTCGAGATCATCTCGGACAGCGCGCTGCAACAGGTCGTCGCCAACCTGCTGGACAACGCCCTGGAGGCTGCGCCCGGCATGCCGCTGACCCTCGTGGCCACCTGCCCGGACGAAGCCACGCTGCGCCTGTGCGTGCGCGACAACGGCCCCGGCTTCGACGCCCAGCGCCTCAAGCACTTCGGCGAGCCCTACCAGAGCAGCAAGGGCCAGCCCGGCCGTGGCATGGGCCTCTTCCTGTCGGTTAACGTGGCACGCACCTTGGGCGGCCGGCTGGAGGCGCGCAACCGCGAGGGCGGCGGCGCCGAGGTCGTGCTGACCCTGCCCATGGCCTCATTGCTGCCACGCCGCTGATGTCCGCCGCTGAATCCGACCGCCTGCTGCTCATCGTCGAGGACGACGACAGCTTTGCCCACACGCTGACCCGCTCCTTCGAGCGCCGCGGCTGGCGCGTCGTGCGCGCCACCGGGCTGGACGACATGAAGGCCTTGCTCGACGCCTTGCCCGACGACGAGGAACTGGGCCACGCCGTCGTCGACCTGAAGCTCGCCGGCGGTGCCTCGGGCCTGGCCTGTGTGCAAGCCCTGCATGGCTGGGACCCGGAGGTGCTGATCGTCGTGCTGACGGGCTACGCCAGCATCGCCACGGCCGTCGAGGCCATCAAGCTCGGTGCCTGCCACTACCTCGCCAAGCCGGCCAACACCGACGACATCGAGGCCGCCTTTGCGCGCAGGCAGGGTGATGCCGACGTCGAGGTCACCGAGCGTCAGACGGCGTCCATCAAGACGCTGGAGTGGGAGCGCATCCACGAGGTGCTGGCCGAGACCGACTTCAACATCAGCGAGACGGCCCGCCGCCTGGGCATGCACCGACGCACGCTGGCGCGCAAGCTCGAGAAGCAGCGCATCAAGTGATCAGCTCTCTCAGTGCGTCCTGCAGTTCGGCCCAGCTGTAGGTGGCCTGGGCCGCCAGCAGGCCGGCCTGGCCGAAGACCGGCGTCAAGCCGTAGCGCTGCAGGGCCGCCGGCAGATCCGCGCGGCCGCTGATGGCGTCGGCCAGCCACTCGCCAGCCACCGTCGTCGGGGCCACGCCATGGCCGCCGAAGGCCTGGGCGAACCACAGGCCCGGCGCGAGCTGGCCGATCTGCGGCATCTTGTGGCGGGCATAGCTCATCAGGCCGCCCCAGGCATGCTCGATGCGTACCGCGGCGAGCTGCGGATAGACCTTGAGCAGGTCGGCCTGCAGCATCTGGGCGATGCGCGCCGGGTCGCGCTCCTGGATGGAGATGCGGCCGCCCCACAGCAGGCGGTGGTCGGCGAGCGCCCGGTAGTAGTCGAAGGCGAAACGGTTGTCGTAAAGCGCTGCCGGCGTGCGGATCGGCCGCAGCGCCGGCGGCAAGGGTTCGGTGGCGATGACATAGGTCGCGATCGGCAGGCGCGCGCCCGTCAAGGCCGGCAGCAAGGTCTTCAGATAGGCGCCGCCGGCCACGACGACCTGGGCGGCACGGATCGAGGCCTCCTGCGCGGTACGCAGCTCGAAGCCACCGGCAGGCAGGCGGTCGATGGCCATCACGGCGCTGTGCTCATGCACCCGGCCGCCGGCCTGCTCGATGACGCGCGCCAGGCCCAGCGCGTACTTCAGCGGATGGAAATGGAAGGCATCGCGTTCCATCAGCGCGCCGCCGTAGCGCTCCGTGTCCAGCCACTGCCGCACCTGCGTGGGCTCGATCTCGTCCCAGACGACGCCGAAGTTCTCGCGCAGCCAGCGCGCCTGGTCGCGCAGCTGGCGCTCGGCCCGTGGGCTGTGCTTGAACCAGTTGAGCAGCAGGGCACCGCCTTCCACGCGGTCACAGGCGATCGCATGGCGTTCGATGCGTGATCGGATCAGCGCGACGGCCTCGCGGCTGTGGGCATAGAGCTCGCGCGCCGGCGCCAGTCCCAGGTCGCTCACCAGGTCTGCCGCGTCGCGGCTGTAGCCGCCGAAGACGAAGCCGCCATTGCGCCCCGAGGCGCCATGGCCGATGGTCTGCGCCTCCAGCACCGCGACGCTGGCGATGCCGCGCTCCTGCAGGCCGCGCGCGGTGGCCAGGCCGGCAAAGCCGCCGCCGAGCACGGCCACTTCGACATTGGTGGACGACTCGGCGAGGGGTGGGAAGCTCAGGCGAGGCGCCGTGGCGGCGTAATAGGTCTCCGTTTGCATGCGCTGGCTTCAGGTCGGCGGGGACTCAATGTAGTCTGGCGCATAGACGGTGAATACGCACCGTTGCAGCTGAAAGAGGTGGCGGGCAGAGTCGCATGCCCGATGCCTTCGGATCGACGGGCTGTATCGATCTCTGCCTATGACCGCACCCAAAAAGCTTGCAACCGCGCTCTCGAAACCTGTCGACGCGAGTCTCAAGGTCGCCGACGACGGGCGCTGCACGCTGCAACGCAAGCCCGTCGCGCTATCGGATCTGCGCGCGCGGCTTCTCGAACTCAAGGCCGCCCATCCCGACGTGCAACTCCACGTGTCAGGCAGCGACAAGGTTTCATATGCCCAGATGGCGCCAGTGATGAAGATCGTGGAAGAGACTGGTTTGGTTCGTCTGCGCTTTGTCACGGACTGGCCTGACACGCCGGCCTCCTCAGGGGGGCACGCCATCAGCCTCGGGTGCTCGTCGATGAAATGCTGCGCTATCGACGCGACCGGGCATGCAACTCGAAGCATGCGATGCGGATGGGGGGCTGTGGGGTTCGCGAGCTGGGCCGCCTCCTTGAGGGCCGGACTGATCCGGTGTCTGCTGTTGAGTGCAATCCTGCTGCCGAGCGCCCAAGCCGGCAGCACGGACGTGATCGCGAAGCTCAGAGCCCATGAGTTCTCCGAGCTGGAGCGCCACTACGAAGAAGTCGAATCCAGGTTCGAACGGCGCGAGTTGAGCGAGCGCGATCTGATAGGTGCCTATTACCCGTTCTATCGCAAGGAGGACACGCTGTCTGACGACTTCGCCGCGTGGATCGAGCAGCGGCCCGACTCAGCCCTGGCGCGTCTGAGTCGGGGCATCTATTTCAGGAAGTTGGGGGAATTCCGCAGGGGGCGGGGGTACGCCCGTCAAACACGGGCGGCGGACCTTGAGTACATGACACAGATGCATGCTCGAGCGAAGCAGGACCTGATCGCAGCATTGCGGCAGCACCCCAGGTCATACGTCACGGTTGTGCACCTGCTGAACATTGCGCAGTTTGAGCTGGATCGCGAAGGCGCCCGCGCTTATCTCGACGCCGCCAACAGCCTGCTTCCAGACAATCTCTTCGCGCGGGCTCGCTATCTGATCAGTCTCGCGCCGAAATGGAATGGAAGCCACGAGCAGATGGATGCGTTTGTCCGAGAGGCCAAAGCCAGCGGCGTGACGATGCAGCTTGGGCGCTGGCTCGAAGCCATCGTCAGCGAAGACCGTGCGGATGTCGCCTTCTACCAAGGTGATGACGCAGCTGCGGCGGCCCATGCCGCCGAGGCTCTGAGGCTCGCCGAGGATGCAGGGGAGGCATTTCAGTCCGACTTCTTGAGCTTCTCGGTTTGGTACAAGAAAGCTGGCCAACCGGCTTCGGGCAGAGGGCGAACAGGTCAGTCATGGTGGGTGCCCATCATTCAATGGACGACCTGGGGCGTCCTCATGGCGGCCGTGATGGGTTGGGTGGCTCGAAGCCGGATGAAGCAGCGACCGGAGCAGCTCGGCGATGACATGCGGCACCCTCCGAGCACCCTCGTCATCGGCACCGTCGGTTTCGTTCTCTTTGCGGCCCTCGGCTTGATATCGAACACCATTGGCAAGAACGAGACGACCAGCGTCTGGACGGATCTGCTGTTCCTGTTCCTTTCCCTGATGTCGCTGCCCATGATCGGCGACTACTTCCTGGCCCGACATCGCCTGACACCCGATGGGCTTGAGTTTGGACGGCTGCTGGGGCGCCGCGGGAAGCTCAGATGGGAGGAGGTGAGCAGCGTCGAGTACGCCTCGGTGATGAAGTGGTTCAGGATCAGAACCCAGCAAGGGGCGACGATTCGTATCTCCGCGATGCTGATGGGACTGCCCGCATTTGCGCACCAGGTCCTGTCCCATGTCCCCGCACATCGGATCGCCGAGTCCACGAGGGAGATCCTCGCGCAGACGGCAGATGGAAGGCCGCCCAGTATTTGGGCCTGAGCTCGATGTAGCCCTGGGCACGCGGTTGAACGCCAGGTCCGGATCGGGCGAAAAAAAACCGGCTCGGGAGAGCCGGTCTTTCATGCAGAGCCGCTGGGTTCAGTAGCGGCCACCGCCGAAGCCACCCGTGCCGTAGCCGACATCCGAACGCTTGGTGGCGGTGTAGCCATTCGCGCCGTAGCCGCTCGAATCCTTGCTGGCTTCGCGGGGACGGGCCAGGCTCACGACGATGGAGCGTCCATCGACGGTCATGCCGTGCAGTGCCGAGATGGCGGCCTGGGCGACTTCAGGAGAAGCCATTTCGACGAAGCCGAAACCTTTGGACGTGCCGGTTTCCCGGTCCATCATGACCTTGGCGGAGGAAACGCCACCGAACTCGGCAAAGTTGCTTTTCAGGCTGGAATCGGTCACGGAGTAGGGCAGGTTGCCCACGTAAATCTTGCTGCTCATGGTTGAGCCTTTCTGAGTGTTTGCGCACGGTCTGGGCGCGGTTGTGCGAATCTGCACTCGGCAGTTCGCAGCGAGTGGGACGTCAGCACGCGTTAGGTAGCGGCATGCACGCTTGAAGCCAGCCCTGGGTGACGGCGTACAGCCGCGCAGCTTCGCGTGAGGCAAAGGTGGTGTCGAAGCGGAATACGCGGCGACAACCTTCGTTGCCCTGGGCGGGGCGAACCGAGAACGAGGCGCGAAAGCGGCCACAGTCGGTCGGGTGTGTCGCGGGCGAAACGACGTACTTGCCCATGGGGATGGTGTTGTTCGAAATCTTGTTCAGTCAGAACTGCGGGCTTGAATCGCCCGCCGGGGCACGTCTTCGCGCGGTCAGTTTTGCCGGCAAATAACGCGTGGAAGTTCGCTAATCGCGCCTTGGGTGGGCGCGAACGGCCATTGGGAATGGCGCGGCGACCGCGGATTATATCTATTTAGATATGTTTCCGAGAATTTATATTTCTTCGGGTGTTGATGGGGCTGTGTCCGATGCCAGTCAAAGCCCCGCCAGCAGCTCGTACGAGCGCCGCCGCAGCGCATGGTCGTGCACGGCGCAGGCCACGATGAACTCATCGGCCTGCGTGCGCTCCCTGGTGGCGGCCAGGCCGGCGCGCACGGTCTGTGGCGAGCCGACGATGGATTCGCTCAACATGCGCTCGACCTGCATCGCCTCGGCGGGCGACCACAGCGAGTCCATGCTCGCCACCGGCGGCGGCAGTTTGCCGCGCCGGCCGCGCACCATGCCGAGGAAGCGCTGCTGGGCCGAGGTGAAGAGGAACTGCGCCTCCTCGTCCGTCGGCGCGACGATGACATTGAGCCCGACCATCGCATGCGGCTTGGGATGCCGGGTGCTGGGCTTGTAGGTGCTGCGATAGATCTGCAGGGCCTGCATCAGCATCTCGGGCGCGAAATGCGACGCGAAGGCAAAGGGCAGGCCGAGGTAGGCGGCGAGCTGGGCCGAATAGAGGCTGGAGCCCAGCAGCCAGATCGGCACCTCGGTGCCCTGGCCTGGCACGGCGCGCACTGGCGCCTCGGCGTCCGCCGGCGCGAGATAGGACTGCAGCTCCAGCACGTCGTTGGGAAAGCCATCCTCGCCGGTGCTTTCCAGGCTGCGGCGCAGCGCGCGCATCGTCGGCCGGTCGGTGCCCGGCGCGCGGCCCAGGCCCAGGTCGATGCGGCCAGGGAAGAGTTCGGCCAGCGTGCCGAACTGCTCGGCGATGGTCAGCGGCGCATGGTTGGGCAGCATGATGCCGCCGGCGCCGACACGGATGCGTCGGGATGCCGCGGCCAGCTGGCCGATCAGCACGGCGGTGGCCGAGCTCGCCACGCCTTCCATGTTGTGATGCTCGGCGACCCAGTAGCGCGTGTAGCCCAGTTCGTCGGCCAGGCGCACCAGGTCCAGGCTGTTCAGCAGGGCTTCGCGCGTGGTGGCGCCTTCGACGACGGGCGCCAGGTCGAGGATGGAGAGCGGGGGCAGGGCGGTCATGCCGCCATCTTGCCCAGATCGGTTTCGCCCCATGCGACCGGGGCTTTGCGCAGATGTGATTGCAGCCAAGGCAACAGGCGGGCCTCATAAGCCTGGCGGTCGAAGTCGCGCAGGTCCTCATGGCCAGCGCCCGGCACTGCCCACAATTGCTTGGGTTCGGGCGCGGCATTGAAGAGCTGCTCGGTCTCGACCCAGCGCGTGGAGCGGTCTTCGGTGCCCGAAGCCACGAGCAAGGGCGCGCGAACGCTGCGGATGGCTTCGATGGGCCGCAGCTCGTGCACACCCAGGCCCAGGCGCAGCGGGATCTGCAGCAACAGCAGCGGCGCGGCCCAGGCGCCGGCCGGGCCGAGGCGATTTGTGAGCCGATCCTGGACGGCGTCCGTGATGGTGGGGTAGACCGACTCCAGCACCAGTGCGTCCAGTTCGGGCTGGCGGTCGGCGAACAGCAGCGAGGCGCCGCCCAGCGACACGCCGATGCCGCCCAGTTTCTCGCCCGGCAGGCGCCCCCGCAGCCAGCCCAGCGCGGCCTGCACACCCAAGGCCTCGCGGCGACCGAAGCTGATGCGGTCGCCGCTGCTCTCACCGTGGGAAGGCAGGTCGATCAGCAGGCATCCAATGCCCTCGCGCTGCAGCCAACGCGCGCGCTCCAGCATCTGCAGTCGACTGCCGCGCACGCCGTGAAGCAACAGCACGGCGCCTTCGTCCGTGCGCCCGGGCAGGAACCAGCCGCTGACCTGCTGGCCATCGCCGTAGGGGATGCGCAGGGCTTCGCCAGGCACGCCGGGCGGCGGTGCGCCGAGAGCCGCGCGGGCGGGCCGGGTCAGCCATTCGCCGGCGGCCAGGCTGATCACGACGACGCCCAGGGCCAGCAACAGGGTGATCAAGAGGATGCGATTCATGCGACGTAAGGCTGCCCGCGACAGGGTGACGGGCTTGTCAGCGCACAGGCTGCAAAGCGGTAGGTTGATGCGCCCAGCCTGCAGTGTCGCGCGGCCCGAGCGTCGCCGGGCTGGGGCACCCGTGTTTCGTCGCTGCCGGTTGGCTGGCCGCTCAGCTCAGGTCCAGCACCGCGCGCACCAGCTGCGGGCCATCCGGATGCGGGGTCAGGCGCGCGCCGAACTCGCGCATCAGCGCCAGCATGCGGCGGTTGTCGGCCAGGATGTCGCCGTGCAGGCGCTGCACGCCATGGCGGCTTGCATGAGCGGCGAGGTGGGCGATCAGCCGCCGGCCCAGGCCGCGGCCCTGCCAGTCGTCGGCGACGGCCAGCGCGAACTCGGCGCGCTCGGGGCGGTCGACATCGTGCACATAGCGCGCGTCGGCGATGACGGGGTGGCCGGGCTCGCGGGACTCCACCACCCAGGCCACATGCTGGCTCTGGTCGACCTCGGTCAGCAGCTTCAGCAAGGCGGGGCTGAGCTCGCGCAGGCCGACATGGAAGCGCTTGTGGCGCGAGTCCAGTGACAGCGCGCTGAAGAAGGCCTGTTCGGCGGCGGCGTCGGTCGCGGCGATGAGGCGCAGGCCGACCTCTTGGCCGCCGCTCAGCCGCCAGTGCTCGGGCGCCTCGGTGGCGACGGGCGCCGCCGCTGCCAGCAGCGTGTTCACACCCGCGCCTCGGCCGGCCGCAGGTCCAGCACCGCCGGGCCACTCAGCGCGCTGACGGTGACGGCCTCGTCGCTCTGCACCACGAAACATTGGCCGGGCTCCAGCACGATGTCGCGGGTGTCGTGGTCGATGGTGATCCACAAGGTGCCGGAGGCGCTGCACAGATGGGTGGCGCGCGCCTCGGGCAGGCGGGAGATCTGGCCGCGTTGCAGCAGCAGCCGGGTGCGGGGGACGTCGATCAGCATGGTTTGCTCCTCGGGCCGGGATCCGGTCTTGGCTGCATGCCGGGTTGGCATGCTTGCGCCGGGGCCGTCTGGGGCGGATAGTGACGGTTCCACGCTGTGCCGACAAACGATGATTTGGAAGGCTTCGCATTCCTTCAGCTCATGTCAACAAAGCCGGTCGACCATCTCCCGCCGCTGCAATTGCTGGCCGCCTTCGAGGCGGCCGCGCGCCACCTCAGCTTCACGCAGGCCGCCGCGGAGCGCTTCGTCACGCAATCGGCCATGAGCCGCCAGATGCGTGCACTGGAGGACGAACTCGGCGTGACGCTGTTCGAGCGTCGCCACCGGGCGCTGGCGCTGACGGAGGACGGCCAGCGCCTGTACGCCGCCTGTTCGACGGCCCTGAACACGCTGCGCGTGGCCGTGCGGGCAGTGCGCGAACCCCACCAGCGCCAAGTGCTCGCGCTGACGACGACGCCGGGCTTCGCGTCGCTGTGGCTGATCCCGCGGCTGACGGCCTTCACACGCGCGCACCCGGGCATCGATGTGCGCCTGGACGCGGGCCTGGGCAACCGCAACCTGGCCAGCGAGGGCTTCGACCTCGCCATCCGGTACAGCCCCATCGGTGCGGTCCAGGGACAGCAGTTGTTTGCCGAAGCCATGCTGCCGGTCTGCAGCCCGCGCCTGGTGGGGGAACTGGGCCTGCCGCTGCGCGAGCCGCCCGACCTGGCGCGCCACACGCTGCTGCACCTGGCCATGGACGGCGACAGCGCCGGCATGCCGGCCGAGTGGGAGCCCTGGTTGACGGCCTGGGGCCTGGCCGATCTGCGTCCGGCGGCACGGCTGAGCTTCTCCAGCTATTCGGAGGCGATTGCCGCCGCGGTGGCGGGGCAGGGCGTGGCGCTCGGGCGCCGCCCCCTCGTCGATGCACTGCTGGCCTGCGGGCAACTCGTCACGCCCTTCGACGCCGGCATCGCCTCGGCGCGGGCCTATCGCCTCATCATCGACCCGGCGGCCCGCCATCGGCCGGCCGTCAAGGCCTTCGAGCAGTGGTTGCTGGCGCAATGCGCCGGCGAATCCCTGCCCGCCTGATCGCTTGGGCGCGGCGGGCTCAGCCCGCGCCGTTCAAGTGGCTCGCGATGCCAGGGTCGGCCGACTGCGCGCGCAGCTGCCATTCCCGGGCCCGGGCGGTGCCCGGATCGCGCGCCTCACGCAGCAGTGCGGCGGCAAGGCGGGCCCGCGAGCGCTCGGCCGCGGCCAGCGCCCAGGCCTGCTCGCTGAGCGCCAGGCAGGCGCCGCGGTAGAGCTTGAGCGCGGCTTCCAGGGCCGCTGATGCGATCGTGCTGCCGGCGGGTGCGTGCTCGTGCTCGGTCAGGCGGTCGTTCAGGGCCTGCACATCAATCCAGACGCAGTCCGCGTTCAGGCGGATGCCGTGGTCCTGCACCAGCAGGGCAGCATCGTGGCCCAGCAGCCGGCGCAGTCTCGCGACCGTGACCTCGAAGGCCTTCTGACGACCTTCCCGGCCGTCGCCGGGCCACAGCTCACGGGCCACCGACTCGGTCGAGCTGGCCTCGTTGCCGCGGCAGGCCAGATAGCGCAGCAGTTCGAGCGGCTTGCTGGCGGCCTTGCGGCCCTCCGCCGAGCGGCCTGGGGCGCCGCCATCGTCGGTGCCCACCTCGAAGCCGCCCAGTGCGCGGATCGTCACCGACCAGGGCCAGGTCTCGGGCGCCCCGGCCGGTGCCGCGAGCCGGCGCGTGCGGATGGCCGAGCGCACCCAGTCCGTCTCGGTGCCATGCACCAGGGCCTGGCAGAAGATCTGGCCGATGTGCAGCGGCAGCAGGGGCAGCACGCCGGGCCATTCCAGTTCGCGCAGCGTGCGCATGACGCGGGCCAGGGCGGCGTTCGGCAGGGCGTGCCAGCCTTGGCGCTGGCCGACGGCGATCAGTGCGGTCAGGTCCGCCAGGCAGCGCAGGCGTGCCGCCAGATAGCGCGGCAGCTGCATCTCGCTCAAGCCTTGAAAGCGCCCGGCCGCTTCCTCCGCATTGCCGCAGCCGATCAGCGCATAGCCCTCCTGCACGAGGTAGGTGACCTGGTAGCCGGGCCAGGCGCCGCTCATCTGCAGATGGCCCAAGGCACGCCGGGCGTGGCCCAGGGCGGCGTGGAAGTCGCCCGCGCGCAGGGCCACGCGGCAGCGCACATCGGCCTGATCGGCCCACCACAGCGGCGTGCTGGCCGCATCGCCCGCGGCCGCGGCCTGGGCTGCCAGGGCCAAGGCCGCAGCGGGGTCGCTGGTGCACTCCACGAGGCGTGCCCGCTGCAGCGCCGCGACGGCGGCCAGCCCCGGCAGCTGGTGCTCGGCCGCCAGCTGCTGCGCCAGCACCAGCCGCTCCCGCGCTTCGTCCACCTTGGCGAAGGCGCTCAGATGCCAGGCCGCGGTGATGGCCCAATGGCCGCGCCAGAAGGGCGAGGCGTCCGGCTGCTTCTCAAGGGACGCGACCTGCGCGAACAGCAGTTCGAACTCCGCGTCCTCGCCGTGGCGCTCGCACAGCTCACCCAGCGCGCAGGCCAGCGCCAGTGACACGTCTGTGGGAGTGCCGCGGGCGCGCTCCATCAACAGGGCCGCCTTGGCGGGCGGCCACGAGGGCAGCACGCCGTAGTCATGCGCGATCGAGGCCCCGGCCCAGGCCAGCAGGCCCTCGGTCGCGGTACCGGCCGCGTCGGGGCCGACGGCTGCCAGCACGCCCAGCATGGCCATGGCGTGGCGGTAGGCGGCCGCCTGCAGATGCTCCACCAGCACCACCAGGCCAGCGGCTCCCGCGGCGAGCGGCGCCTGTCCGTCCGCTTGCGCCCGCAGGGCCAGCGCCGCCGCGCTGTCCAGCGCGCCCGGGGCCTGGGCCGACAGCGCGCGCAGGGCATCCAGCAATTCACCCGACCGCTGCGCGGCTGCCGCTTCGGGCTGCGACGGGTTCATCGCTGCATGCTAAGCCCGTGCTGTGGGTCATTTGTGGGTGGCGTGGGCTGGGCGCGCCTTTCATCATCAATACGCAGCCAGCGCCCTGCCGGCGGCATACCTGGGAGTTGCAATGAACACTGATCTCCAACACGCAAGGCGCTCGGTGGCCGTGACGGCCGTCGCCTTTCTTGCCGCCGCCTGCAGTGGGGCCGCGTGGGCGCTGCCGCTGGCATCGGGCGTCACCCGCGAAATCAACTTCGTCTCCGACCACTCGACGTGTACCGGCCTGCTGCCGCTGGGCGGCGACTCCGTGTCGTGCACGCTGACGAATGGCGCGGACCTGACGGCTTCGTTTGCCGACTACTACGGCAGCCCTTCGAGCGGCAGCGCCCATGTCTTCGTCAACGGGATGGACATGCACTTGTCCGTCACGTCGACCCGCTCCACGGTGCCAACCTCCGTCATCGATGCCGTCCAGTTCGACCAGTTCATGATCACGGGGCCGACGCCCACGGTGCAGGTCGGCGTCACGGTCACCCTCGATGGCACCACGGTTCGGAACGGTTCAGGTTTTGTGCTGACCAGCTACACCTTCATCAGCGGCAAGCGCTCGCCAGCGCCGAGTGCGTCGGCGAATTCGTACGCCGATCGGATCAGCAATGACCCGTCCCGCGACGTGCTCGCCTTCGGTCGCACCGCAACCTTCGGTGGCGGCGTCACTCAGCCCATCCTCCATCGCGTGGATGCTGCCTCGTTCACAGCGGTGGTCGGCACGCCTTTCGAACGCGGCTTCGAGTTCGGGTTGTCCAGCCTGAACACATCCCTGAGCTTCAGCGCGCGCATCGAATACTCGCTGCCGGCCGGCTACACCCTGACGTCGGCCCGCGGACTGATGGTGAACGCCGTGCCGGAAAACGGCAGTTGGGCGTTGATGCTTGCCGGGTTGGTCAGTCTGGGCGGCATGCGCTTGGCACGGCGAAGCGGCGCTGGACCTGAAGGCGAATGAGCGAATTCGTCAGGCTTTGAATGAGATCTCGCAGCTGCACGCCAAGCCTTCCCATCACAAATGCGATGGAGGCTGATCGTCGCTTGCAAGTTGCGCCGCTGCATCAGGTACGGCTGGTGCGGGATCCACATCTTTGTCGGCACTCTGTTTGTTGGCCGACCTGCTCAGCATCCAAGCGGTCAAGAGTGCCAGCGGGATGACGGCAATGGAAATCTCGTCTAACCAGAGCGGTGTGAACGGCAGCCAGAGTTTGTAAAGGATGCCCCAGAAAATTGCGGCGATGCAGGCGACGCCGATCACGGCCAGTACCGCCTTCTTGATCAGGATGCCTAACCGAATCAGCAGATTCATTTCGACCCTGAGCAGCGTCAAGGGAAGCTGTGGCCGGCGCCGCCCAGAAGCGCTGTCTCAGCCCGCCAGCCCGGCGTACACGTGCTGCACGTCGTCGTTGTCGTCCAGTGCGGCGAGAAAGCTCTCCACCTCTTCGAGCTGTTCGGCGTTGAGGCTGGCCGGGTCGACAGGGTTCTTGGGGCGGTAGCCCAGCTTGGCGCTGAGCACCGTGAAGCCCTGGGCGGGCAGAGCGCGGCTGACGAGGTCGAGGTCGGCCGGGTCGGTCAGGAAGACGGTGACGCCGTCTTCGTCGGCCGGCAGCAGGTCCTGGGCGCCCGCCTCGATGGCCGCCATGTCGGCGTCGGCCCCGGGCGCAGCAGGCTCGGCTTCGATCATGCCGAGGTGGTCGAAGTCCCAGCCCACCGAGCCGGCACCGCCGAGCTGGCCCTTGCGGAACAGCACGCGCATGTCCGACGCGGCGCGGTTCACGTTGTCGGTCAGCACCTCCACCATCACCGGCACGCGGTGCGGCGCAAAGCCCTCGTAGATGGCCTGCTCGAAGTGCACGGTCTCGCCGGTCAGGCCGGCACCCTTCTTGATGGCGCGGTCCAGCGTGTCCTTGGGCATGGACACCTTGCGCGCCTGCTCCACCACCAGCCGCAACCGGGCGTTGTCCTTGGGGTCAGCACCGCTGCGCGCGGCAATCATGATGTCCTTGGCCAACTTGCCAAAGAGCCGGCCCTTGGCATTGGCGGCGATGTCCTTGTGTTTGGCTTTCCATTGCGCGCCCATGGGGTGTCCTGTCTGATCTGTGATTGCGGCTTGACGTGACGCCGCCGAGGGGCGCTACTTTACGGGGAGCTTGATTGGGCTATTCGCAAAGGCTGCAGGGCGAGCATTTGGCGATGGAGTTCAGCCTTTTGCCGCGCTGATCATTCGCCGTCCGAAGGCAAATTTCCAGGAGTTCATGTTGACGCCGGCCCCAATAGCCCGTGTCCTCCGTCGCCTCGTCTTCGCATCGCTTTCTTTCTATCCGCTCCCATTGGCGCTGGCGTGCAAGGACTCGGCTTGCACAAGTCTTTGTCGTCGTGCTGACAAGCCGCGCCATTTGCTCCTTCACCTTGATCTCTGCGCCGAATCGATAGAACCACTGGCAAAAGCGAATGTTGCGGTCGAGATCGCAGTTGTTAAGCGCTTCTCGCACATCGGCTTCGGGGATGTTGTTTTCCTTGACGAAATGCGGGATCAACCGTTCGGTCTGCAAACAGTCGGGATCCCCGTTGCAACGGGCGACTGAACCTGCGGGATCGGCGCAAGCCATCGTCATAGGCAAGACAAGTAGAGCGATGAGCCAGTGAGACATTGCCATATCTGGGCGCCTTCTCGCAGCAGCTTAGTCCGAGCTGCCCAGCGTCGCCGCCACCTTCCGCGTCTGCCCCGCCCGCCAGACCGTCAACGTCACCTTCTCCCCAATCTGCCGCGTCTCCAGCAGCGACAGCATGTCATCCAGGTCCGCCACCGCCTGGCCATCGACCGCCGTGATGACGTCGCCCTGCACGATGCGCCCGCTGCGGTCGCGGCCAAAGGGTTTCAACCCGGCCGCCGCCGCCGGGCTGCCATCCGCCACATTGACGAGCAGCACGCCCTTGGGCGCCCCCAGCGCCTTGGCCAGGTTCTCCGGCCCGGCCGTCACGCCGAGTGCGGGCCGGATGAAGCGCCCGTCGCGGATCAGCCGCGGCACGATGCGGTTGACTTCGTCGACGGGAATCGCGAAGCCGATGCCCGCGCTCGCGCCGCTCGGGCTGTAGATCGCCGTGTTGACGCCGATCAGCCGCCCCGCCGAGTCCAGCAGCGGGCCGCCTGAATTGCCCGGGTTGATGGCGGCGTCCGTCTGGATCGCCCCCTTGATCGTGCGCCGCGTGACCGATTCGATCTCGCGGTTCAACGCCGAGACGATGCCGGTCGTCAGCGTCTGGTCCAGCCCGAAAGGGTTGCCGATGGCATAGACCTTCTGTCCCACCTGCAGGTCGCGACTGGCGCCAATGCCGATGGCCGGCAGTTTCTCGCGCGGTGCCTCGATGCGCAGCACGGCGATGTCGCGGTCGGGGAAGGCGCCGACGAGCTTGGCCGGGTAACTGCTCTGGTCGCTCAGCGTCACGGTGGCTCGGTCGCCGCCCTGGATGACGTGAAAGTTGGTGACGACGTGGCCGGCATCGTCCCAGACAAAGCCGGTGCCGGTGCCGCTGGGCTGTTCGCTGGTGCGCAGCGAGAAGAAGTCGCGCTGCACGCTCAGCGTCGTGATGTGCACCACCGACGGCGAAACCCGCTTGAAGACGCTGATGTTGTTCATCTCCTCGGCGTCCAGCGCGGCGCGCGGGGCCGGCGAGCGAGGCTGGGCCTGGCGGGTTTGAGCCTGCGCGTTCGCGGGCACGGCGATTGCCAAACCCAGGCAGGCGGCGACGGTCAGGATTTCAAGGCGCGAAGGCATGTCGGCGGAAAGTCGGCGATGGCGTTGGCGGCCATTGTGAAGCGGGCGGGTGCCGACTTGCCGACCGTCACGCCGCGTCGGCAATCGATGCAGCAGCAAGGAAAACGGCCATGAAGCAGTTGTTGTTGGGATGGGGCTTGTGTGCGTTGCTGGGCAGTGCTGCCGCGCAGCAGGTGTGGAAATGCGAGCAAGACGGTGTGGTGCGCTATACCGACCAACCCTGCGAAGCGCAGGGCCGGCCCGTGCCCAGCCGCAATCTGCAGCCCAATGGGGTGGATGTCAGCAAGCCCGAAGCGGCCGCGTCGGTGCCGCTCGCAGGCGCCTCGGCGGCCGTGGCGCGCGAGGCATCGGGCGTGGCCGCCCAGGCCAGGCCGGTCTCGGCCATCGCCGAGCGCAGCGCACGCCGACGTGGCTCGGCCGCGCACCGGCGCCCGGCCGACCCGCTGGCACCGGCGCCGCCGGGCTTCATCCAGCGCGGCAACCCGAGGGCGCAGCAACTGGCCGCGTTGCCGCGCGTCAACCCCGTCGAGCCCGCCGGCGAGCTGGACGCAGCACCGCGTTGACCCTGTCAGCGTAACCTCCGGTCGCCGCGTTGTGCGGCGCTCTTGGTGACGGAGGTTTGGGATGAGGGGGATGTTTTGCGGCCTTGCGCTGTCGCTGGCGCTGTCGGGTGCATGGGCGCAGCAGGTCTGGAAATGCGAAGTCAACGGCAAGGTCAACTTCAGCGACAAGCCCTGCCCGCAGGCCGGCCAGCCGGTGTCGGAGCGCAATCTGCGGACCAATGTCGTCGACGCCATCAAGCCGGAAATCGTCGACGCGGCACTGGGCCGGGCGCCGGCGGCTTCGGCGCCACAAGCGTCCGTCGGCAATGCCTGCCCGGGCGATGGCGAGATCCGCAGCATGGAGACGCGCGCCAATTCGACGACGCTGGGCGATGCCGAGCGCCAGTTCCTGCAGGACGAAGTGCGCCGCGTGCGCCAGTGCCGCAGCGGCCAGGGCCGCTACCGGGAGGCCGACTGGGTCATCAGCCGCGAGGCCCAGGCTGCGCAGACCCAGCTCAGCGACCGGGCCCGCTACGACGCCCGCCTTCGCGCCGAGGCCATGCACAGCGCCGCCGACCCGGACGAGGGCGACCGCATCACGCGCCGCCGCATCGCCGAGGAGAAGATGCAGCGCCGTAACCAGCTGCAGCAGCAGAGAGGCCAGAATCCCGCGTCCGCCGTGATTCCCTGACGCCCTGCATGCCCGCATCGCCCGCCCGATCCGATCGCCTTGATGCGCTGCGCGGCCTGGCCATCGTCTGGATGGCGGCCTTCCATTTCGGCTTCGACCTGAACCACTTCGGCTGGATCCGCCAAGACTTCTACCGCGACCCGGTCTGGACCTGGCAGCGTGTCTGCATCGTCAGCCTCTTCCTGTTCTGCGCCGGCGGCGGCCAGGCCTTCGCGGTACTGGCGGGCCAAGGCGCCGCGCGCTTCTGGAAGCGCTGGGCCCAGGTGGCCGGCTGCGCGCTGCTGGTGTCGGCGGGTTCGTGGTTCATGTTCCCGAACAGCTGGATCAGCTTTGGCGTGCTGCACGGCATCGCCGTCATGCTGCTGCTGCTGCGCATGGGCCTCAGCCGGCTGCCGAACGCGGTGCTGCTGGTGCTGGCGGCCGCCGCCATCGCCGCACCGCGGCTGGTGCAAAGCCCCTGGTTCGACATGCGCTGGACCAACTGGATCGGCCTCGTCACCCACAAGCCCATCACCGAGGACTATGTGCCGGTGCTGCCCTGGCTGGGCGTCATGCTGCTGGGCTTTGTCGTCACGCGGGCGCGGCCGCAGCTGTGGGCGGGCAGCGCTCCGCGGCCACTGGCCCTGCTGGGGCGCTGGTCGCTGAGTTTCTACATGGTCCATCAGCCGGTGCTGATCGGCGCGCTGATGGCGGTTCAGTTCTTGAAGGGAATGTGATGCGAAAGATGCTTGTGGCCGCGCTCGGCCTTTTCGTTGCGGCCGCTGCCACGGCGGCACCCTTCGTGTGGCCGAACGGCGCCCAGGCGGCCGTCAGCCTGGGCTATGACGATGGCCTGGACAGCCAGCTCGACCATGTCATCCCGGCATTGAACAAGCGCGGCCTGCGGGCCAGCTTCTATGTGCCCATCAACGGCCCGACGCTGCCCGGCCGCCAGAACGAATGGAAGGCCGCTGCGGCCGCCGGCCATGAGCTGGGCAATCACAGCCTTTTCCACGGTTGCTCGGCCAAGGGGCCGGGCCGCGAATGGGTGGCGCCGCATCGTGACCTGGACAAGCAGACGCCGGTCCAGGTACAGGAGCACATCCTGGCCGCCAACACCTGGCTGCAGTCGCTGGACGGCAGGACCCAGCGCACCTTCACGCCGCCTTGCCTGGACATGAAGGCCGGCGGCCAGGACTTTGTCGCCGCGCTGAAGCCCTACTTCGTCGCCTACCGTGCGGCCGGCCCGGGCATGGTCACCGACACGGCCGGCCTCGACCCCTATGCCATGCCGGTCTATTTCGTCGAGGGCTGGACGGGCGAACAGCTGATCGCCCTGGTCGAGAAGGCGGCGGCCCAGCATGCGCTGGTTTCGCTGCTCTTCCATGGCGTCGGCGCCGAGCACCTGAGCGTGACCCGCGAGGCCCACGACCAGTTGCTGGACCACCTGGCCAAGAACAAGGCGCGCTTCTGGACCGACAGCTTCGTCAACGTGATGACGCAGGTGAGGGCGCAGCAGGCGACCAAGCCCTAGCCCGCAGCACTCATGCGGCCTGGTTCGTCCGCCGCCGTACGACGCTGCCCACCGCGGCGAAGCCCGCGGCCATCAGCAGCCAGGTCGAAGGCTCCGGAACGGGGCTGGGCAGGCCGATCGGCGAGACCAACTCGACGCGCTGGCCTGTGAAGCCCGTGCCGTAGAGCAGCGCGAGTTGCGATGCGTCGGTGCCGACCTCACCGGGGTTGTTGGTGGCCAGCTTGAGCGCGTCGCCGTCGACCATGAACACGCGGTCGCCGGACTGGCTGAACACCGACGGATCCGTGTCGCTGACATGCGTGGACGGGCAAGCCCGGCAAAGGTACTGGACGGCGCGGATTTCGCCCGGCGCCAGGCCTTGGTCGTCCTGATCGCCGACGAAGAACAGCGCGCGATAGCCCGGGTCGGCACTCGTCGACAGGGGCAAGGACTGCAGCACGTTGAAGGGCAGGCCGGAAATGGCGCCGGTGGAGAAGCTGAAGCTGTCCTGGTAGAGCGGGATGTTGAACTYGCCGACGCCACCCGGGCCGGAGTCGTACAGCGGCCCGATCTTGAGGCCGTAGATGTCGGCGGCGAGGGCCTGGACATTGAAGTCACCCTGGACGACCAGCTCGGTCAGGTTGGAAAACGTGAGCTGCAGGGCGGTCGACGGCACCACGCCGACATTGATGACGCTGGACTTCAGCACCAGGTCTTCTCCCAGCGGCACGGTGATCTGCTTGGTGAAGCCACTCCAGGAGCCATCGGCCAGCTGGCGCCGCACGGGGCTGAGGAAATTGAAGGTCTCCATCGGCGTCAGCTGCACGCTGAGGGTCTGCGCCAGGTCCAGCCCCAGCCCCGCGTTGATGCTCAGCAGGTTGTAGCCTATGCCTGCCGCGTTGCCGACCAGCGGGATGCCCACGGCCTTGGACACCATGTTGCCGACGTTGGCGCTCAGCGAAAGGATGCTGTCGCGTCCGTGGCTGTTCAGCTGGGTGGCCGTGCTGTTGGCCGGGCTGGAGACGCCATCGACATTGGGGATGTTGAGCCGCGCCGTCACATTGCCGTCCAGGAAGGTGCGGTACTGCTTGAGCTGGACGATGTCGTCACCGATCTGGATGCGTCCGTCGTTGTTGCGGTTGATGCCGACCAGCGTCCGTGACACGTTGACATCGGGAGGGGCCAGTGCAGGGCCGGTGCAGAAGCCCGCGAAACAGGCCTGCGCGCCGACGAAGGCATGGAATCTCGCATCGAGATCGACATAGGCCTGCAGCGTGGGTGAATGGGTGGTGAGCTTGGCGACCACGCGCTGGCCGTTCAGGTATTCCTGATAGCCCGGCGCCGTATAGCCCGCCACCTTGAAGCTGCTGCTCAGCTTGAAAGGGCTCCCGATGGCGTTTGAAAAAGCCACGGGCTCGTTGATGTGGGCATAGACCGGGTAGAGCAGGTCGTAGGAGCCGCTGTTGAACTTGGCGCCGTAGTTCAGGCCGAAGCTGCCATTGGTGTCGGCGCCTGCGCGCACGCCGGTCGAGCAGTCGTAGATCGGGTCGCAGATGTTGGTGATGCCGCCGTACTCCTTGCCGAAATTGAAGGCCGGCGGGCCCAGGCGCTGGTTGGTGTTGACATCGACGGCGGGGCCGGGCGCATAGACGCTCTGGCCCTTCAGCGAGAACAGCGCGCTGAAGTCGACGGCGCTGGCGGGCATCGACGCCGCGGCGCAGACCACGCCGGAGGCGATGGCCAGCCGGCGGCGGCGATGCACGGCCGCGGTTGACGAGGGCCGTCCAGCCGGACGGGACTTGGCGTTTGAAGGCACGCTCATGTTTCGCTCCTTGGGGGTGAGGCACCGAACGCGATGCCTGAACTGACTCTGCGCCGGCGCCGACTTCATGTCCTTGGGGGGTGGCTGAAGAGTTCTGATATTTGCTGCCCCCTTCGCCCTAAGCTAGGGGGATGAGCCCAGCAGAGCCGGTGCACGGTCGCTTGTCCCGCGAGGAAGGCCGCTTTGGCTCGTTCGAGCTGAGGCCGGCGGCGCGCCTGCTGCTGGTCGAGGGCGAGCCTGCCGCCCTGGGCAGCCGTGCCTTCGATGTGCTGCTGCTGCTGTTCCAGCGCCGCCATGCGCCGGTCAGCAAGGAGGATCTGCTGCAGGCGATATGGCCGGGCAGCGTGGTCGAGGAGAACACGCTGCAGGTGCATATCTCGGCGCTGCGCAAGGTGTTGGGGCCGGCAGCCATCACGACGATTGCCGGGCGCGGCTACCAGTTCACCGCCGCGGTGAACGCCAGCGCCGAGGCACCCCCTCCCAGCCCGGTTTCCCATCTGCCCCGGCCGCGCACGCGCTTCATCGGCCGCGAACTGCTGCTGTCCCAATGCGCCGGGCTGCTGGCCCAGGCCAGCCTGCTGACGCTGACGGGCACCGGCGGCTGCGGCAAGACACGGCTGGCGCTGCAACTGGCGAGTCAGCAGTTGGACGCCTTCCCCGACGGCGCCTGGTTTGTCGACCTGGCGCCGGTGCAAGACCCGCAGCGCGTGATGGCGGCCGTCGCAGCGGCCGTGGGCCTGCGCGAGGACGCCGGCTCGCCCTTGCACGCGCGTTTGTGCGCTCACCTGGGGCCGCGCGGCGCCGTCCTCGTGCTCGACAACTGCGAGCATGTCATCGACGCCGTCGCGGCACTGGCCGACGAGCTGATCTCGTGCTGCGCCGGCCTGAAGATCATCGCCACCAGCCGCGAAAGCCTGGGGCTTGCCGGTGAGCAGATCATGCCGGTGCGGCCGCTGTCACTGCCGTCGGCCACCGACCTGGCGGCCGTGCAGGCCTGCGAGGCCGTACGGCTCTTCATCGACCGGGCCGGTCTGGCCCAGCCCGACTTCGCGCTGGACGCCGGCAATGCCCCGGCCGTGGCCGACATCTGCCGGCGCCTGGACGGCATCGCACTGGCCATCGAGCTCGCGGCGGCCCGCGTGGCCATGCTGCCGGTGGCGCAGATCGGCGCGCTGCTGGACGACCGCTTCCGCTTCCTGACCGGCGGCAGCCGCGCCGTGCCGCGCCACCAGACCCTGCAGGCCACGCTGGACTGGAGCCATGGCGCGCTGACGCCGGACGAGCAGGGGCTGTTCCGGCGGCTGTCCGTCTTCGTCGGCGGCTGCACGCTGGCCGCCGCCACCGCGGTGGCCGATGCGGGCGACGATTACGCCGTACTGGCGCTGCTGCAGCGGCTGCACGACAAATCGCTGCTGGAGGTGGAGCAGCAAGGGGCGGCACCGTCGCGCTACCGGATGCTGGAGACCGTGCGCCAGTATGCCCAGGACAGGCTGGCCGGCGCTGGCGACGCCGAGGCGGCCCGCAACCTTCACCTGCGCCATTGCGTGGCGCTGGCGCAGGCCGCCTGGGGCGAGATGCAGGGTGCCGAGCAGGGCGCCTGGATGCTGCGCCTGGCCCAGGAGCAGGAGAACCTGCTGGCCGCGCACCGCTGGTGCGAACACGCGCCGGACGGCGAGCAGGCCGGCGTCCTGCTGGTGGCCTGCCTGTGGCGCTACTGGGTCGCCTCGGCTCAACTGGAGCGTGGCCACGCGTTGGCCGCTGCGGTGCTGGCCCGCGCCGGCCCCGATGTCGAACCGCTGTGGCACAGCCGTGCCCACTCGGCGCTGGGACAGATCGCCTTCCGCATGGGCCGCTACGACGAAGCCCAGGCCCATGCCGAGCGCAGCCTGGCCATCGCGGCTCCCCTGGATGACGCGGAACAGACCGCCACCGGCCTGGGCTTGCAAGCCAAGAGCCTGCAGGCCCTCGGGCAGATGGAGGGCGCGCGGGCTCGGTATGAGCGTGCCTGCGCAGTCGCTCGCACACTGGACGGCCCGTTCGCGCTGGGCATCCTGCTGAACAACCTGGCCGAACTGCACCGCAGCCAGGGCGAATTCGAGGCGGCCGGGCTCTGCTACGAGGAGGCCATCGCCATTTCGCGGCAATTGCAGTCGCCCGGCGGCCTCTTCGTGCCGCTGTGCAACCTGGCCCGGCTGTCGGTGGCCTGCGGCAACCTCGACCGCGCCCGGGCGCTGCTGCTGGAAAGCCTGCAACTGGCCACCGCCGCCGAGCTGCGGGGCATGGGGGAGGATCTGCTGGAGGTCGCCGCCGGCCTGGCCTCGGCGGGCGCTGAGCCCGCGGTGGCGGCACGCTTCGCTGGCGCGGCTCAGGTGCGCATGGCGCAGGGCGGCAGCCAGCGCGAACCGGTCGACGAGGCTTTCGTGGCGCCGCTGATGGCCAGCGCGCGAGCCGCCCTGGGCGATGCCGCGTTTGCGGCGGCCGAAATCCTGGGCCAGGCCCTGAGCTACGAGGCCGCCATCCTCGAAGTCCGGCAGTGGCTGGAACGGCCGGCCGCTACGATGCGGGCATGAGCGCTTCCGCCAAAGTATTGTTCGGCTTCCACGCCGTCACCGTCCGCCTCAAGACCCATCCCGCATCGGTGGCCGAGGTCCATTTCGACCCCGCCCGGCGCGACCAGCGCATGCGCTCCTTCATCGAGCGCGCCAAGGAGGCCGGCGCCAAGCTGGTGGAGAGCAACGACGAGCGCCTGAGCCAGATCGCCGGCAGCCCGCGCCACCAGGGCGTCGTCGCACGCGTGGCCGCCATCGCCCAACTGCACTCGCTGGACGACGTGCTCGACGCCGTCGAAGGCCCGCCGCTGGTGCTGGTGCTGGACGGCGTGACCGACCCGCACAACCTCGGCGCCTGCCTGCGCGTGGCCGATGGCGCCGGGGCGCATGCCGTCGTCGCCCCCAAGGACCGTGCCGTCGGCCTGAACGCCACGGTGGCCAAGGTGGCCAGCGGCGCGGCCGAGACCGTGCCCTATCTGATGGTCACCAACCTGGCCCGCACGCTCAACGAGTTGAAGGAGCGCGACATCTGGGTGGTCGGCACCTCCGACCAGGCCGAGCGCTCCATCTACGACCTGGACCTGAAGCGCCCCGTCGCTTTTGTGCTCGGCGCGGAAGGCGAGGGCATGCGCCAGCTGACGGCCAAGACCTGCGACGAACTGGTGCGCATCCCCATGGCCGGGGCTGTCGAAAGCCTGAACGTGTCGGTCGCTTCCGGGGTTTGCCTCTACGAGGCCCTTCGTCAGCGTCGATGAGTCAGCGTCGATAATTCTGACTATTCAGAAAAATTAGGAAGCCCGCCATGGCCGTCATCGAAGTCAAGCACCCCCTCGTCAAGCACAAGATCGGCCTGATGCGGGAGGCCGACATTTCGACGAAGAAGTTCCGCGAGCTGACCGGCGAAGTGGCCCGGCTGCTGGCTTACGAGGCGACGGCTGACTTCCCGACCGAGAAGGTCACCATCAACTGCTGGAGCGGCCCGGCCGAGGTTGACCAGATCTCCGGCAAGAAGGTCACCGTCGTGCCCATCTTGCGTGCAGGCCTGGGCATGCTGGACGGCGTGCTGGACATCCTGCCCAATGCCAAGGTGTCCGTCGTCGGCCTGGCGCGCGACCACGAGACGCTCAAGCCGGTGAACTACTTCGACAAGTTCGTCGGCAACCTCGACGCCCGCACCGCGCTGATCATCGACCCCATGCTGGCCACGGCCGGCAGCATGATCGCCACCGTCGACCTGCTGAAGGCGCGCGGCTGCAAGGACGTGCGAGCCCTGGTGCTGGTGGCGGCCCCCGAGGGCGTGAAGGCCCTGCAGGCGGCCCACCCCGATGTGCGCTGCTGGACGGCGGCCATCGACAGCCACCTGAACGACGTCGGCTACATCATCCCGGGCCTGGGCGACGCCGGCGACAAGATCTTCGGCACGACGCAAGGTTGAGCCCCCCGCCCAGTTCGCCGCGTTGAACGCGGGCGAGTTGGTCGGCCCCCCCGAGGGGCGGCGATGCTTGCGGCATTGAGCCGCAAGCACGTCGCCATACGCGGGCCGGCTAGGGGCGGCCCGGCGCTCGGCCCGCAAATACGTTCACCCGAGCACCTCGCGCAGCGCCTGGCGCAGCAGCGCCAGCCCTTCTGCCATCTCGGCATCGCTGATGTTCAGCGCCGGCATCAGCCGTATGAGATGAGGGCGGGGCGCATTGAGCAGCAGGCCGACGGGTTCCAGCGCCTGTGCCGCGGCGACCACCTCGCCCGCGCCGTCTGACGGCAGCACCAGCGCGCGAAGCAGCCCCAGACCGCGCTCGCCCCCCAGGCCGAGGTCACGCGAAATGGCCTGCAGCCCGGCAGACAGCTGCTCAGCACGCTCGCGCACGCCGGCAAGAAAGTCCTCGCGGCAGACCTCGTTCACCACGGCCAGTCCGACGGCGGCCATCAACGGGTTGCCGCAGAAGGTGCCGCCCTGGTCGCCGGGCTCGAAGCAGTTCAATTCCTCCTTGCACAGCAGCGCGGCCAGCGGCACGCCGCCACCCAGCCCCTTGGCCAAGGTCATCACGTCGGGCTCGATGCCGAAGTGCTCGTGGGCGAAAGCATGGCCGCAGCGGCCGATGCCGGTCTGCACCTCGTCGGCGATCAGCAGCACGCCACGCTCCGCCGTCAGCGCCCTCAGCTCGCGCACGAAACCCGGGTCGGCGACAACGACGCCGGCCTCACCCTGCACCAGCTCGATCATCACGGCCGCCGTGCGCGGCGTCATCGCCCGCTCGACCGAGGCGATGTCGTTGAAGCGCGCCTTCACGAAGCCCGTGGGCATGGGCGGGTAGATCTCGCCCCAGCCCGGCTTGCCCGAGGCGCTCATCATCGCCAGCGTGCGGCCATGGAAGGCCTGCTCGAAGCCGATGATCTCGTGGGCGCCGCCCCGCGTGCGGCTGCCCCAGCGCCGCGCGAGCTTGACGGCACCTTCATTGGCCTCGGCGCCTGAACTGGCCAGGAAGACCCGGTCGAAGCAGCTCACCTCCACCAGCCGCCTGGCCAGGTCCAGCAGCGGGCGGTTGTAGTAGGCCGGGCTGGGGTTGAGCAGCTGCCGGGACTGCGCCAACAGTGCCTGCGTGATCAGCGCCGGGCTGTGGCCGAGGCTGTTGACGGCCCAGCCCTGCACGAGGTCGAGGTGGCGCTTGCCGCCCTCGTCGGTCAGCCAGGCGCCCTGGCCCTGGACAAACACCGTGTCCGGGCGGTGGGTGATGGTGATGAGGTCGTGGCCAAGGTCGGTCATGGCTTGTCCTTCCAGTCGTAATCCATCTGTCGCGCGGTGCGCAAGGCCAGCTCGCGGCTGTGCAGGCGCTGCACGAGGTGCAGGCACATGTCGATGCCCGCCGAGATGCCGGCCGACGTGACCACCTCGCCCTCGTCGACCCAGCGCAGGCCTTCGCGCACCCGCACGGCCGGCCGCAGCGAACGCAGCGCGTCGAGGTCTTCCCAATGCGTGGTGGCGGCCAGGCCGTCCAGCACGCCGGCCTCGGCCAGCAGCAGGGCGCCGGTGCACACCGAGGCCAGCACGAGAGCCGTGCGCCGCTGGGCGGCGATCCAGGCCAGCGCCTGCGGCTGCCGCAGTTCGGCGTCCACCACGCCACCGGGCACGATGGCGCAGGCGAGTGGCGGGTGCTCGCCCAGCGCGAAGTCGGGCTGCACCTGCAGGCCGGCCCGGGCGCGCACGGGTGCGGTCCCGCGCGCCACGGTGCTCACCGTGAACAGCGGGGCGCTGCCCGCTGGCTGGCTGCGTCCATGCACCCGCGCCGCCGTCGTGAACACCTCGTAGGGGCCGGCCATGTCCAGCAGTTCCATCTCGTCGAAAACCAGGATGCCAACGTTCATTGGATGCGGCCTCCTGCCGCGTTGCGTCGTCGATGTCCGGCAGTTTGCAGGCTGGCCTTCATGGCCGCCATGACGCAGTTCCCACCTTTTCTGCCATATCCTGGAAACGGCGGTTGACCGCTCGCGACTCATCGAAACTCGGGGGATCAACGCGTTGGCGATGAGGCCGTCGTCATCATTTCGCTGAGCAGCGCTGCACGCCCGCTGGTCTGGCGCCTCGGGCCGCTGGCTGCGTTGCTCCTCCTCGCGGGCACGAGCCCGCAGCGTCGTCGCGCCTTGCCGGCAGCCCGCTTCGCCAGCCCCTCGGGCGCGCCCAACCGCCGTTTCTAGGATCTGCTCATGACCTGCCGCATCGCCTTCGTGCTCTTCCCGGGCTTCCAGCAACTCGACCTGGCCGGGCCGATGGCGGTGTTCGAGGTGGCCCGCCTGGCCCACCCCGGCAGCTACGACTGGCGCCTGGTGGCCAGCACGCCGCCGGCGGTGCGCAGCTCGGCGGGCGTGGACTGGCCGGTGCAGGCCTTGCCGCGCCGCCTGGGCGATCTCGACCTGGTCATGGTCATCGGCGGCGACGGCGTGGACGGCGCCTGCCGGGACGGCCGCCTCATCGCCTGGCTGCGGCGGGCGGCACAGTCGGGGGCGCGCATCGCCAGCATCTGCAGCGGCAGCCTGGTGCTGGCGGCGGCTGGCCTGCTGGACCAGCGCACGGCGACGACGCATTGGTCGCGCAGCCGGCAGTTCGCCACCGACTATCCGGCCGTGCGTCTGCAGCCCGACCGCATCTATGTGCGCGAGCCCGCCGTGCGCGAGCAGCGCTGGCCCGAGCTCTGGACCAGCGCCGGCATGACGGCCGGCATCGACCTCTGCCTGGCCCTGCTGGTCCACGACCACGGCGAAGACATCGCCCGCGAGGCCGCGCGCCAGCTCGTCGTGGAGAGGCGGCGCCCCGGCGGGCAGTCGCAGTTCTCGCCGCTGCTGGAGCTGCAGCGTCCGGAGGGCCGCTTCGGCGCCTTGCTGGACGACTTGCGCCGTGACCTGCGGCGCGACCACCGCGTGGAGGATCTCGCCGCCCAGGCCTGCATGAGCCCGCGCCACTTCGCGCGCTGCTTCCGCGCCGAGACGGGAGCCACGCCGGCGCAGGCGGTGGAGCGCCTGCGGGTGGAGGCCGCGCGGGCGGCGCTGGAGAGCGGGGCGGCGTCGGTGCTGCGGGTGTCGCTGGACTGCGGCTTCGGCAACACCGAGCGCATGCGGCGGGCCTTTCTGCGGCTGCTCGGCCGGCCGCCGGCGGCCTTCCGGCCGGGCGGCCCGGGTGCAGGTGAACTTTCACCCTCCGCAGCTTGATCCCTGCGGGCGCCTGCCTGCGTCAGTACAGGCAGGCAAGCCAATCCCTGGTGAGCCACCACCTGACCCAGGAGCCCCTCATGGCCACCCTCTCCACCCCCACCATCACCCTCGGCGCCACCAGCGCCGGCAAGCGCGACGTGACCGTTGCCGGCACGATGACCTTCGATGCCAGCGATGTCGGCCGCACCTACCGCCTGGAGATCGAGCTGTTCGGTGAAGACCTCGCCGGTGACAACCTGCCCTCGGGCGACAGCGGCGCCGACGACCTGATCAGCACCTTCACCTGGCTGGCCGGCGGCCTGATCCTGCGCCCCTACAAGGCGGTGTCGGTGCTGTCCGCGGGCACGGTCAACTACTCCGAGAAGCGGGCCATCGACACCGCCAAGCTCGACGAGGACGCCGGCACCCAGATCGTCGGCTGGGCCGACATCCACACGCCCATCATCATGCCGCGCTCCGATGAGGTCTATGCGCAGGTCACGCTGGGCATGTCGCCCGTCAGCAAGCGCTCGGTGACGACCCAGGCCGGCCTGGGCGTCTAAACCAGGCCGAGAGCGCCCAGCACGCCGCCACCCAGCACCATCCAGACGAGGCCCAGCCTCGTCTTCAGCGTCAGCAGCACGGTGACGGCGATCAGGGCCAGCGTCGTCCAGCGATGCTCCTCGGCCTTCAGGAAGGGCAGGGCGAGCAGCCAGCCCGTGGCGATGATCAGCCCCAGCGTCAGCGGCATCATGCCGGCCGAGAAGGCCCGCACGTTGATGTTCTCGCGGTTGTTGCGCGCCCAGCGCGTGGCTGTCACGGTCAGCACGCTGGACGGCAGCATGATGCCGGCCATGGCGGCCGCGGCGCCCTGGAGGCCCGCCACGTTGTAGCCCAGCACCGCGACGAACAGGATGTTGGGCCCCGGCGCGGCCTGGGCCAGCGCGATGGAGGACGTGAACATCGTGTCCGTCAGCCAGCCCGTCTTGTCGACGAGGTAGCGGTGCATCTCCGGCACCGTCGTGATGGCGCCGCCGATGGACAGCAGCGACAGCGTCAGGAAGTGCAGGAAGAGGCTGAAGAGGTCGACCGGCGTCGTCACGGCTTGATCCTCCACCAGGCGATCAGCATGCCGCTGCCGCCAAGCAAGGCCAGCACATAGATCAGAGGCCAGCGCAGCAGCGCGATCAGCACGAAGGCCAGCAGCGCCAGGCCCAGGGCCAGCGGCCGCCCCAGCGGGCTTTTCTTCAGCGCCGGCAGCAGCTTGATGCCGGTGGCGAGGATGAGGCCGGCGGACACGGCGCCCATGCCGCGCAGCGCGTTCACGGCCATCGGGTGGCGGGCCAGCTCGCTGTAGGCCACGGCCAGGCACAGCACGATGACGGCCGGCGCCAGCAGCATGCCGGCCAGCGCGACGACGGCACCGCGCAGGCCGAAGAAGCGGTCGCCGATCATCATCGACAGGTTGACGACGTTGGGCCCGGGCAGTACCTGGGCGATGGCCAGGGTCTCGACGAACTCTTCCTTGCTCATCCAGCCCAGGCGTTCGACCAGCTCGCGCTGGGCCACCGCCAGCACGCCGCCGAAACCCTGCAGGGCCAGGCGCGTGAACGCCAGGAACAGGTGGGTGAGGGACTGCGGCCGATTCACTTCAGCGGTGAACCTTCAACGCTTCCGGATTGACGATATTGCTCGGCTGCGCCTTGATGAAGTTCAGCACGTTGTCGAAGGCCGCATCGAAGTAGAGCTCGTAGCTGTCCTGCTCCACATAGCCGATGTGGGGTGTGCAGACGGCGTTTTCCAGGCGCAGCAGCGGGTGGCCCTGCAGGATGGGCTCGCTCTCGAAGACGTCGATGGCCGCCATGCCGGGCCGGCCGCGGTTCAGCGCCGACACCAGCGCGCCTTCGGCAAGCAGTTCGGCCCGCGAGGTGTTGACGAACAGGGCCGTCGGCTTCATCTGGGCCAGGTCCTCGGGTGTGACGATGCCGCGGGTGGCGTCGCACAGGCGCAGGTGCACGGACAGCACGTCGGCCGTGCCGAAGAAGGCTTCGCGGCTGGGCGCGGCCTGGTAGCCGTCGGCCTCGGCGCGCAGCCGCGAGGCCTCGCTGCCCCAGACCAGCACCGTCATGCCGAAGGCGCGGCCATAGCTGGCCACCAGCTGCCCGATCTTGCCGTAGCCCCAGATGCCCAGCGTCTTGCCGCGCAGCACCATGCCGACGCCGAAGTTGGCCGGCATGGACGCCGCCTTCAGCCCGGCCTGCTGCCAGGCGCCATGCTTGAGGTTGCCGATGTACTGCGGCAGCCGGCGCATCGAGGCCATGATCAGCGCCCAGGTCAGCTCGGCCGGCGCCACCGGGCTGCCGACGCCCTCGGCCACGGCAATGCCGAGCCGCGTGCAGGCCTCCACGTCGATGTGGCTGCCGACGCGCCCGGTCTGCGAGATCAGCTTGAGCTTGGGCAGCTTTTCCAGCAGCTGGCGCGGGAAGGCCGTGCGCTCGCGAACCAGCACCAACACCTCGGCATCACGCAGCCGCACGGACAGCTGGCCTATGCCCTTGACGGTGTTGGTGAAGACCTTGGCATTCAGCGGCTCCAGTTTGGCCGCGCAGCGCAGCTTGCGCACGGCATCCTGGTAGTCGTCGAGGATGATCACATTCATGGTCGGGGCCCGCGCAGCGAACGGCGTCAGCTTGGGGGCATCAGGTTTTGGGGCATTGTGCCCTTGGCCGATGCAGGCTCCGGGCATGCTGGCTACGATCGCTTTCCCTCAAGGAGACACCCGATGACCACGATTTCCATGCACAGCGCCAGTGCACCGGCCTTTGCCAAGATGCTGTCCAACATGCTGAACTGGCTGGAGGCCGCCAAGGCTCATGCCGAGGCTCGCAAGTTCCCGGCCGACAACTACCTCACGCTGCGCCTGGCCCCTGACATGCTGCCCTTCACCAAGCAGATCCAGATTGCCAGCGACGCCGCCAAGGCCTGCGTGGCCCGCCTGGCCGGCCAGGATGCTCCCAAGTTCGAGGACAACGAAGCCTCGCTGGACGAGTTGATCCAGCGCATCAAGAAGACGCGCGACTATGTGCTGTCCGTGCCGGCGGCGGCCATCGACGGCAGCGAGGACCGGGAGATCACCATCCCGCGCCGCACCGGCGACCCGCTCAGGTTCGACGGCGTGACTTATCTGCGCCATTACGCCCTGCCGAACTTCTATTTCCACGCCACGACGACCTACGCCCTGCTGCGCCACGCCGGCGTGCCGCTGGGCAAGTCGGACTATCTTGGCGGGTAATTCCCCAGTTTGAGGTCGCCCGGGCGGGAAATGCTGCGCAATCCGCGGCCTATTCCCCGCTCCCGGCGGGGCAGTCCGGCTTGAAAATCAAGAGAACATCCGCTCAAGCCGCCCGTCGCATGGACATGTCGTCGCCTCCCGCCGCCCAGCCCCAAGGCATTGCCCTCGTCGAGCAATGGCTGGCCCTGGCCCGCAGCGGCCAATGGCCCTTGCCCCAGGTCATGGAGGCGGCCTCGCGCCTGCAGGCCGCCGGGGCGCTGGAAGCCGCCGCGCTGCTCTACCAGAGCTGGGTGGGCTCTACGAATTCGCCGCTGCGCCATGTGGCCTGCTTCAACTGGGGCGCCATCCTCGGCGAGATGCGCCGCCATGCCGACGCCGAAGGCGTCTATCGCATGGCCCTGACGCTGGCGCCGACCTTTGCCCAGGCGCGCCTGAACCTCGGCCACCAGCTCGAGCACCAGGGCCGCCCGGAAGAGGCCCTGGGCGAATGGCGCACCGTCTACGACGTCGAAAAACCCGAAAGCGTGGGCGCCGATCCGCTGGCCCTGCGCCTGCATGCCTTCAACAACGCCGCCCGCCTGCTGGAGCAGGAAAAGCGCTATGACGAGTCCGAGGCGCTGATGCGCCGCTCGCTGGAGCTCGACCCGCGCCAGAGCGACGTCGCCCAGCATTACGTGCACATCCGCCAGAAGCAATGCGCCTGGCCGGTCTACCAGACCGTCGGCGAGGTCACGCACAACCACCTCTTGATGAGCACCTCGCTGCTCGGCATGCTGGATGAGAGCGACGACCCGGCCCTGCAACTGCTGACGGCCCAGCGCTTCGTGCTGGAGAAGGTCACCAAGGTCACTGAGCCGCCGCTGCACAAGGGCCGCCAGCGCGAGGGCAAGATCAAGATCGGCTATTTGTCGGGCGACCTGCACATGCATGCCGTCGGCCTGCTGACGGCGGAGCTCTACGAGCTGCACGACAAGAGCAAGTTCGAGATCCACGCCTTCAGCTGGAGCCGCGACGACGGTACGCCGCTGCGCGCCCGCATCCGTGCGGCGATGGACCACTACACCCCGCTGCATGGCGTGCCCGAGCGCCGCGCCGCCGAGATGATTGCCGAGGCCGGCATCGACGTGCTGGTCGACCTGCAGGGCCTGACCAGCGGCGCCCGCCCGGGCATCCTGGCCTACCGCGGCGCCCCCATCCAGGTCAGCTACCTCGGCCTGCCCGCCACCTCGGCCCTGCCGGGCGTGGACTGGATCCTGGCCGACCGCTTCGTGATGCCGCCGGAGTCGCTGCCGTATCACACCGAAAAGCCCATCTACCTGCCGCACTGCTACCAGGTCAGCGACCGCACCCGCGCCGCCAACCCGGCGCCCAGCCGTGCCGAGATGGGGCTGCCGGAAGGCGCCTTCGTCTTCTGCGCCTTCAACAACAACCACAAGATGAGCGAGCAGGTCTGGCGCTGCTGGATGCGCGTGCTGCGCCAGGTGCCGAACAGCGTGCTGTGGCTGCTGGCCGACAACCCCTTTGCCAAGGCCAACCTGACCCGCGTCGCGGTGGAAGAGGGCATCGCCCCGGAACGCCTCGTCTTCGCGGGGCGCGCCCAGCCGGCCGACTACCTGGCCCGCTTCACGCTGGCCGACCTGTTCCTGGACACCTTCCCCTACAACGCCGGCACCACGGCCAGCGACTGCCTGTGGATGGGTACGCCCATCCTGACGCGCTCGGGCAGGACGTATATCTCCCGCATGGCCGGCAGCCTGCTGACGGCCGTCGGCCTGCCCGACCTGATCACGACGACGCTGGACGAATACGAGCAGCGCGCCATCCAGATCGGCAACCAGCCGGCCCGCGCGGCTTCTTACAAGCGTTACCTGGCCGAGCATGGCCACAGCTCGCCGTTGTTTGACATCCCGGCCATCGTGCGCGATATAGAGCGTGAATTCGAGCGCCTGGCGCTCGACGCGCGCAGCAGGACCTGATGTCACGCCAGCACGACCCCTTCTTTGACGGCCAGCCCCAGGCGCCGGGCCTGCGCCTGGCCGCCAATGGCGAACCGGCGCCGCCGCCGGACCCGCTGGAGAACCTCGCCAACCAGCCCGCCGGCGACCCGCTGCTGCAGGCACTGTCGTGGCTGACCCGCCACCACGGCCGGCCGCGCTCGCCCGAGTCGCTGCGCGCCGGTGCGCCGGTGGAAGGCGCCCTGGCGCCCGACAGCGCCATCCGCGTCATGCGCGAGGCGGGCTACAACGCCGGCCTGCTGCGCAAGAGCATCGACGACATCCACGAACTGCTGCTGCCGGCCGTGCTGCTGCTCAATGGCGGCGACGCCTGCGTGCTGGTGCGCCGCCTGGACGACCCCGCCACCGTGGCCGCCGGTGCCTGCCGCTACGAGGTGGTTTTCCCTGGCCCCGAGGCGGCTGCCGTGCCGGCCACGACGGCCGAGCTGGAGCCCGAGTACAGCGGCTTCATGCTGGCGGTGTCCCGCCAGGAGGCCGCCCAGGGCCAGCGCGCCGAGTCGCCGCTGCTCAAGCTGGCTGACAAGGGCCTGGCGTCGCACTGGCTGTGGGGCACGCTGAAGCGTTTCACGCCCTACTACCGCGCCTCCATGCTGGCGGCCCTGCTGTCCAACGTGCTGATGCTGGTGTCGGGCCTGGTCACCTCGGTCATCTACGACAAGGTCATTCCCCACCAGGCCATGGTCACGCTGTGGACGCTGACGGTCGGCGCCTCGGTGGCCCTGGTGTTCGACCTGTTCGCACGCCAGCTGCGTTCCCACCTCATCGACCTGGCCGGCCGCAAGGCCGACCTCGTCATCGGCGCCAAGCTCTACCGCCAGACCCTGGGCGTGCGCATGGAGCACAAGCCCGCTTCGGCCGGCGCCTATGCCGCCCACCTGGCCCAGGTGGAGATGGTGCGCGAGTTCTTCACCGGCGCCACGCTGTCGGCGCTGTCGGACCTGCCCTTCCTGGTCATCTTCATCGGCATGACCTTTGTCATCGGCGGGCCGCTGGGCTGGGTGCTGGTGCTGGCCGTGCCCGTCATCATGGGCCTGTCCTGGGCCATCCAGGGCGCGCTGCGCCGGGCCATGAGCACCAATATGCAGGAGACGGCCGACCTGCATGGCACCCTCGTCGAATCCCTCGAGGGGCTGGAAGACCTGAAGACCTCGGGCGCCGAAGGCCGCTTCCTGCGCCGCTACGAGCGCACCACCGCCATCGTGGCCGACACCGCCCTGACTTCGCGCGCGCTGTCCAGCTGGAGCATGAACCTCTCCAGCACGCTGCAGCAGGCGGTCAACCTCATCATCCTCGTCTGGGGCGTCTACCTGATCCATGACGGCGTCATCTCGGCCGGCGCGCTGATCGGCTCGGTGATGTTCGCCAGCCGCGCCATCGCGCCGCTGGGCAGCCTCGTCAGCCTGGCGACGCGCTACCAGGGCGCCCGGGCGGCCATGCTGGCGCTGAACCAGATGATGAATGCGCCGGTCGAGCGCGACAGCAGCCGCAACTATGTGCCGCTGTCCCAGGTCAGCGGCAAGGTCGGCCTGCACGACGTCGGCTTCAGCTACCCGCCCCAGCCCCAGCCCGGCCACCAGCCGGCGGGCGACGCGGCCTCGCCCAAGGTGCTGCGCAACGTCACCATGCGCCTGGAGGCCGGCGAACGCGTCGCCATCCTGGGCCGCATCGGCAGCGGCAAGTCCACCATCCTGCGCATGCTCGGTGGCCTCTACCAGCCGTCCGAGGGCATGGTCGAGGTCGACGGCATCGACCTGCGCCAGGTCGACCCGGCGGAGTACCGCTCGCGCGTCGGTTTCGTCAGCCAGGAGCCGCGCCTGTTCGTCGGCACGCTGCGCGACAACGTGATGATGGGCCGCGCCCACCTGGACGCCAGCCGCCTCGTCGAGGTGGCCAAGCTGACCGGGCTGGATCGCGTCGTCGCCGGCCACCCGATGGGCTGGGACCTGCCGGTGGGCGAAATGGGCCAGTTGCTGTCCGGCGGCCAGCGCCAGCTCGTCGCCCTGGCCCGCGCCCTCGTCACCAAGCCGCAGATCCTGCTGATGGACGAACCCACCAGCTCCATGGACGCCCAGAGCGAGATGGCATTCCTGCGCCAGCTGCGCGATGCGGCCGGCACGGCCACCCTCGTCGTCGTGACCCACCGCCCGGCGGTGCTGGAACTGGTGCAGCGCATCGTCGTCGTCGACGGCGGCCGCATTGTCATGGACGGCCCGCGCGACCAGGTGCTGGCGGCGCTGTCGGGCGTGCGCCCGGCCGCGGCGCCCGGCGCCCAGGGCGGTGAGGGCGTTCACATGCACCCGTCCGCCCAGCCCGTGCAGCGCTCCGCTTCCGTATGACGTCGGCCCTGACCAAGGAAGAGGGCCTCTTCGTCAGCGCCCTGCATGCCGCGCACATCGACGAGCCCCTGCCGCGTGCGACCTGGGCGCTCTATCTGCTGTGCGCCGTCGTCACGGTGGCCATCACCTGGTCGGCCCTGGCCAAGGTGGACGAGATCACGCGCAGCGACGGCCGCATCGTGCCGGACGGGCGCGAGCAGGTCATTGCCAGCCTGGACGCCGGCATCCTGCGCGAGCTGAAAGTTCGCGAGGGCCAGGAGGTGCAGGTCGGCCAGGAGCTTGTCGACCTGGACCCGACCCGTGTCGAGGCCCAGCAGAACGAAGGCCAGGCCAAGCTGCTGGCCCTGAAGGCCGCCGCCGCGCGCCTGACGGCCGAGGCCAATGGCCGCGCCAGCATCCAGTGGCCGCGCGATGTCGACGCCAAGGCGCGCTATGCCCAGGGCGAGACCGAGTCCTTCGAGGCGCGCAAGCATCTGCTGGACGAGGCGGTCGGCAGCATCAACCGCAGCCTGGGGTTGATCTCCAAGGAACTCAAGCTGGCCCAGGACATGTCCAGGAGCGGCCTGATGAGCGACGTGGAAGTGATGCGCCTGAACCGCCAGGTCAACGAGATCCAGCAGCAGCGCGCCGAGCGCATCTCGCGCTACCGCCAGGAGGCCAGCCAGGAACTGGTGCGGGTGCAGAGCGAGATGGCCCAGCTCGACGAACAGATGGTGGTGCGCCAGGACGCGCTGACGCGCACCGTGCTGAAGTCGCCCGTACATGGCGTCGTCAAGAGCATCAAGGCCGGCACCATCGGCGGCGTGGTCGCCAGCGGCGCACCCATCCTCGAGATCTCGCCCATCGGCCCCAAGGTGCTGGTGGAGGCCAAGATCAAGCCCAAGGACATCGGCTTCATCCGCCTGGGCCAGACGGCCGAGGTCAAGCTGGCCGGCTATGACTTCAACACCTATGGCGGCCTGGAAGGCAAGGTCACCTACATGGGCCCCGACGCCGTCACCGAGGGCGACAAATCGGGCGAAGGCCATTACCGCGTCATCGTCACCGCCGAGCGCAACAACCTCAAGTACAAGGGCGAGAAGCTGCCCGTCATCCCCGGCATGACCTCGCAGGTCGAGATCAAGACCGGCGAGCGCTCGGTGCTGAGCTATCTGCTGCGGCCGATGATGAAGTCACAGGAAGCGCTGCGGGAGCGGTGACGCCTAGTGGCGGCACCGCCTTTACCCTCCATATGCTCATCAAGGACAGGCGGGGTAGTTCGCCTGGAAGGCCGCGCGGCCGGCCGGGGCGGTGTAGTCCTCGGCGCTCGGGGTGTTGATCGTGTACGTGCAGCCGTAGCTGGGCAGGGCCACCGTGGCCGCCGTGCTCACGTCGTCACCCGCCGGCTTGGGCCCGCCGGCCTCCCACTTGACCATGTCGTCGAAAGCCTTGGTGGCTTCGGCGGCGGTGAAGGCGCAGTGGCCCACGTCACGGATGGCGCGCTGCACCAGCCATTTGTCGTTGCCCTTGGCCTTGGCCCGCGCGGCGTAGACCTGCTCCATCTTGAACGGGACAAACAGGTCGCCCAGCGTGTGGAGGGTCACGACCGGCACGCTGAAGTCGCCGGCCACCTGCGGAATCCAGCGCAGGCCGTCGCGGCGCAGGCGGTTGGCATCCGCCGTCGGCTTGATCTTGAAGATGCTGTTGTTGAAGGCCGTGTCCAGCGCGGTGGTGCTGGCGCTGGACGCATCGACCTTGTAGGTCAGTGCGGTGGTGTCGAGCACATTGGCGGTCAGGATGCCATTGATCGTGCCGTCGCCGCCAATGGACGCCCAGATGTTGCCCTGGTTGCCGGCGTTGGCCCAGCCTTCGGCGAAGAACGGGCGTGGCCCGCCGCTGAGGTAGGCGACGATGTTCTTGAGCTTGTCGCCGATGGCGTTGGTCTGGGTCGGAAAGGTGGTCCAGAGCGTGGCCTGGATGGCCGGGGCTATTGCCGGGAAGTCGGCCTGCGGAAAGCTGCTCATCGGGAGCCCGGCCAGTTGCTGCGCGGCCAGCTGGTAGCCGGCGAAGTAGTTGAACAGCTCGTTGTCGCCCACCACGCCGCATAGGGGCACCGCGCCGTTGTATTTGACCTTGTTCACCGCGTTGGCCTGTGCCTCCGCCTCGATGGCCGCGGCCGTGATGTGGCCGCCCATCGAGACGCCGGTGATGAAGATCTTGCTCGGCGCGGCCAGCGTGCGGCCGTTGGCGGCTGCCAGCGAGACAAACTTGTTGGCGAGCGCGTTCGTGTCCTCCACGCCGGCCTTCACGTCGTAGTAATTCTTGGAATAGCTGGACGCCGCCCAGGCGTAGCCGTTGGCGATCAGGTAGCGCCGCATGATGGGCGTGCCGACCGTGAGGCTGGCACCGGTGCCGGCATAGCCGTGCGCCCACATGACGAGCTGTCCGTTCCAGCCGGTCTTGGGCACTTCGATGCGATAGGCCGAGCCGTTCAGCACGCCCACCCAGCGGTCGGTGTCTGCGGCACCCGCGAGGGCCGTGAAGCCGGTTTCCACCGCCGGCGTGAACGTGCGCGTGTCCTGCGGCCGGGTGTCCTCGGGCATGGGGGCTGGCGCGGGCGCCGGTGCCGGGGCGGGGTCGCTGCCACCCCCGCCGCAGGCGCTCAACGCCAGGGCCGCGGCGAAGCAGGCGCCCACGACGCGCGGGCGAGGGCAGTTTTGGATCGAATTCATGGATTGTCTCCAGATGGATGCCGGCGCTCGACAGTTGGCGCCGTGAGGCGACGGTAGGCAAGGCGAGTGGCCCGCGCAGTCCGGTTGGCGACTCGGCGGCACCCCTAACTCGCAGTCAACGGGCCGGGCCGCGCGGGTGGAAACCACAGCCTCACCGACGAAAACCACCCCCGCACCCGCGCTTTTTCAGGCTTTGGACCGAGGGTGCGGATGGTCTAGTCACGGAGCCATGCTGTACCCGCTCCGTCCCCTCATCGCCCTCGGCTTCGCCGCGACACTTGCCATCCCGGGCTCCCTCGCGCTGGCGCAGTCGCGCCCAGCCAAGACGGCCACGCCGCCACCCGCCCCGGTCGCCGAGGCGCCCGCATCGCAGGGCCGCTGCAACGAGGACGACGCCGGCCTGTCACGCCTGGGCCGCGACATGAGCGCCCTCGAGACCCAGAGCGGCGACCCGCGTGCCGCGCTGCAGACGCTGATCGGCGCGACGCTGTCGCGCAGCAAGGCCCTGGGCGCCGTGCGCCTGCTGGCCGACGCCGCCCGCTCCGACCTCGAGGAGACGCGCGCTCTGGGCATGCCGACGGCCAGCCTCACCATCAGCACGAATGGCGTCTATCAGAAAGCCGGTAGCGTGACGGTCGGCCGTGGCGGCCAGGCCGGTGCGACGCTCTCGGCCGGCATGCCGGTGTGGGACTCCGGCCGCATCGCCAAGCTGACCGAATGGCGCAAGGAACTCGCCGAAGTCGCGGCCCAAGGCCAGCGCAGCGCCGAGGAGCAGTTGTCGCTCAACGTCGTCACGCTGGCACTGGACCGCAGCCGCTATGTGCTGCAGGGCCAGGTCTACACCCAGTACGTGCGCAAGATGGCCTGCCTGGTCGATGCGCTGGAGATCATCACCAAGGCCGACCGCGGCCGCGCCAGCGAGCTGGTGCAGGCGCAGAAGAGCCTGCAGCAGGCCGACCTGTCGCTGGAGCAGACCATGTCGGCACTGCGCCAGACCGAGGTGCGCATGCGCCGCCTGGTGGGCGAGCCGCTGCCGCCCAGCATCGGCATGACGGCCCAGCTGTCGGTGATGCCCGACCTGGAGCAGATGCAGAGCGACATCCTGCTCGGTGCCGACGTCGCCCAGGCCGAGGCCCAGGCGCGCTCGCAGCGCAGCTTTGCCGAGTCCGTCATCGCCGGCCAGAGGCCCAGCGTCAACCTGACCAGCAGCGCCAGTGCGATGTTCCGCAGCGGCCCCGGCGAATCGCGCTCGAACGACATCGGTGCCGGCGTGTCCGTCACCATCCCCATCCTGCAGCCCGGCGCCCAGGCCCAGGCCAGCGCCGCCGTGCAGCGCTACCGCGCCACCGTGTTGCAGCGCGACGAGGCCATCGAAGCCAAGCGCTACCGCCTGTTGGAGATGAACGAGGTCGGTGCGTCCACGCTGGACCGCGCGCGGCGCATCGTCGAGATCCTGCGCAACAGCGACCGCGTGCGCGCGTCCACGCTGCAGCAATGGCAGCAGCTCGGCCGCCGCTCGCTGTTCGACGTGATGGCCGCCGAGGGCGACTACTACTCGATGCGCGTCGCCCATGTGAACGCGATGTTCGACGCCCAGCAGATCGTCGCCTTGATCTGGTCCATGGGCCGCGGCGTTTCCGCGCCGCTGCGTTAGGCATACTGAAAGCCGTCACAGTTCGGGAGACATATCGATGACGGAAGGCAGCGGCTTCGTGCATTCGCACGCCCTGGTCGAATCCACGCAGATCGGGCCGCGCACGCGCATCTGGGCCTTCGTGCATGTGCTGCCGGGTGCCCGCATCGGTGCCGACTGCAACATCGCCGACCATATCTTCATCGAGAACGAGGTCGTCGTCGGCGACCGCGTCACGCTCAAGAGCGGCGTGCACCTGTGGGACGGCGTCACGCTGGAGGACGACGTCCTCGTCGGCCCCAACGCGGCCTTCTCCAATGACCCCGCGCCGCGCAGCCGCGTCAAGCCCGCCGAGCTGCTGAAGACGCGTGTGCGCGCCGGTGCCAGCATCGGCGCCAACGCCACCATCCGCGCGGGCGTCACCATTGGCCCCGGCGCCCTGGTCAGCGACGGCGCCGTCGTCACGCGCGACGTGCCGCCGCGCGCCATCGTCGCCGGCAACCCCGCCCACATCACCGGCTATCTCGACACGCCGGAGGTGCAGGTCAGCGGCCCGGCGATTTCCGCCCAGCGCCTGGGCAGCGAACTGCCGGCCCTGCAGGCGCGTGGCGCCAGGTTGCATGCCCTGCCCAAGATCGTCGACCTGCGCGGCGCCTTGAGCTTCGGCGAGATCGGCGCCCATCTGCCGTTCACGCCGCAGCGCTTTTTCATCGTCTACGACGCGCCCAGCGAAGAGGTGCGCGGCGAACATGCCCACAAGGCCTGCCACCAGTTCCTCGTCTGCGTGAAGGGCAGCTGCACCATCGTGCTGGACGACGGCGAGAAGCGCGACGAGCTGCGCCTGGACAGCGCCAAGGTCGGCCTGCACATCCCGCCCATGGTCTGGGGCATCCAGTACCGCTTCTCGGCCGACGCCGTGCTGCTGGTGCTGGCCTCGGACACCTATGACGCGGACGACTACATCCGCAGCTACGACGACTTCCTCGCCGCCGTCGGCAAGACTCCCGCATGAAGATTCCCTTCCTCGACCTGCAACCCACCTATGCCGCCTCGCGCGCGGCCATCGACGCGGCGCTGTCCCGCGTCGCCGGCAGCGGCTGGTTCATCATGGGCAAGGAGCTGGAGGCTTTCGAGTCGCAATGGGCGGCCTATTGCGGCTCGACCCATGCGGTAGGCCTGGGCAATGGGCTGGACGCCTTGCACCTGGGCCTGCGCGCGCTGGGCGTGGGGGAGGGCGACGAGGTCATCGTGCCGTCCAACACCTATATCGCGACCTGGCTGGCCGTCAGCCAGTGCGGTGCGACGCCGGTGCCGGTGGAGCCCGATGCGCGCACCTACAACCTCGACCCGGCCCGCATCGAAGCCGCCATCACGCCTGCTACCCGTGTCATCCTGCCCGTCCACCTCTACGGTCAGCCGGCCGACATGGACGCGATCAACGCCATCGCCGGCAAGCATGGCCTGAAGGTGCTGGACGACTGCGCCCAGGCCCWTGGCGCGCGCTGGGGTGGCCGCCGCGTCGGCGGCACGGCCGATGTGTCGGCCTGGAGCTTCTACCCCGGCAAGAACCTCGGCGCCATGGGCGACGGCGGCGGCCTGACGACGAACGACACCGGCGTGGCCGAGCGCGTGCGCGTGCTGCGCAACTACGGCTCCAAGGTCAAGTACCACAACGAGGTCAAGGGCGTGAACTCGCGCCTGGACGAGATGCAGGCCGCCGTGCTCGCCGCCAAGCTGCCCGAGCTGGACGCGCTGACGAACGAGCGCCGCCGCATCGCCGCCCAGCTGCTGGACGGGTTGAGCAGTGCCAACGTCGTGCTGCCCTTCGTGCCGGCGCAGGCCGACCCGGCCTGGCATCTCTTCGTCATCCGCCATGAAGCCCGCGACCGCCTGCAGGCCGCGCTGTCCGAGCGCGGCATCGGCACGCTGATCCATTACCCCGTGCCGCCGCATCTGCAACCCGCCTATGCCGAGCTGGGCAGGGGCAAGGGCGACTTCCCCGTCTCCGAGGCCATCCACCGCGAGGTGCTGAGCCTGCCGCTGTGGCCCGGCATGAGCGAGGCGCAGATAGCCGCCGTCGTCGCGGCGGTCAAGGGCTGCGCGTGAGCGCATCGCCCGCGCTGGAGCACAGCCTGCGCCGCATGGCCGCGCAGGAGACGCTGTTCGCGCCGCGGCCCAGCCGGCTGGACCTCCTCGGCCTGGCGCTGGACCCGGCTCAAGGCCAGTCGCGCCGCATCAACATCTGGCGCAACCACGCCATCGAGACGCTGCTGACGCTGGCCAAGCCCTATCTGGACTGGGCCGACCTGGCGCTGGACCCCTGGCTGTCCGGCTATGACGACAGCCTCTCCTTCGCCGAGCATGCGCCGGCCGAGCTGGAGCTGCTGTGGTTGGACGCGTCGCGCCTGCCGGCCGATGCGGGCTGGCTGAACGGCCGCATCGCCGCTTTGCGCGCCATCAGCCGCGCGCCCATCCTCGTGCTGGCCACCGCGCCCGTCGAGGCCTCAGGCCCGGATGTGCAGGCCGCCGACCTGGCCGCCGTCTGCGAAGCCGCCGGCGTGCCGCTGCTGGATGCGCGCCTGGCCAAGGTGGCCGGCTCGCCGCTGTCCGCCGCGGCCCAGTCCGTCATCGCGCGCGAGCTGGCCTGCCGCTGGCTGCCGGCCCTGCTGCTGCCCCCGGTCAAGGCCGTGGCGGTCGATCTTGACCACACGCTGTATGCCGGCGTGCTGGGCGAGGACGGCCCCGACGGCGTGCTGCTGACGCCGGGCCACGCCGAGTTGCAACGCCAGATCAAGGCCTTGCGCGAGCGCGGCATCTTCATCGCCCTGGTGTCGCGCAACGAGCATGCCGACGTGAAGGCACTGTTCGAGGCGCGCGCCGACTTCCCGCTGCGCTGGGACGACTTCTCGGTCACCGAGGTCTCCTGGGGCGACAAGGCCGAGGCGCTGCAGCGCGTGGCGCAGGCCCTCAACATCGACGTGTCGGCCGTCGCCTTCGTCGACGACAACCCCGGCGAGCTGGCCCAGGTGGCCGCGCGCCTGCCGACGCTGCGCAGCGTCTTCGCCCATGCCGACGCCGCGCTGACCAGCCGCGTGCTGGGCCATCTTCCGGCGCTGTGGCGCTGGCGGGTCAGCGCCGAGGACGCCAAGCGCGTCGACGACCAGCGCGCCAACAGCCAGCGCGCCGAACTGGCATCGGCCGACCCCGAGGCCTATTTCAAGTCCCTGGGCGTGAAGCTGCGCTTCTCGCTGAACGACCGCGCCCAGCTCGCCCGCATGGCCGAGATGAGCGGCAAGACCAACCAGTTCAACCTCGCGCTGGCGCGGCTGGGCGAGGCTGACTACGCCGCGCGGCTGAATGACCCAGCGGGCGCCATCGTCACCATCGAATTGGCCGACCGCTTCTCCGACAGCGGCGTCATCGGCTTGCTGGCGGCGCACACCGGCAGCGACGGCATCGTCGTCGACGAGTTGCTGATCTCTTGCCGCGCCATGGGCCGGCGCCTGGAGGACAGCATCGTCATCGGTGCGCTGCAATGCCTGCCCGTCGGCGCCGTGCGTTTCCAGGTCACCGAAGGCCCGCGCAACCAACCCGCTCGCCAGTGGCTGGGCGAGGCCACAGAATGGCCGGCCGAGCGTGTCCAATCCTTCGCGCCGCCCGACGGCGTCCACATCGAGAGAATCGTTCCGTGATCAACACCGTCCTCGACGCCCTGCGCGTCGTGCTCAAGACCGAGGTCAATGCCGACACGTCCGTGCACAACACGCCGCAATGGGACTCGCTGCGCCACATCGAGGTCATCTTCGCTGTGGAGGACGCCACCGGCGTGCAGTTCGACGAGGCCGAGCTGAGCGAGTTGAACAGCGTCGCGCGCATCGTCGCGGCCATCGAGGCCAAGCGTGCGCCATGAGCTGAATCTCAGAGGCGCGGCCTTCGGCCTGCGGCCGGTGCGCGACGACGATGCGGAATTCATCGTCGGCCTGCGCAGCGACCCCGAGCTGGGCCGCTGGCTGAACCCGACGTCGCCCCACGTGGCCGACCAGCTGGACTGGCTGGCGCGCTACTACGAGCGGCCGGGCGACTACTACTTCGTCATCGAGCGGCTGTCGACGGGCGCCGCCGAGGGGCTGATCGGCGTCTATGACGTCGAGGGCGGCGAGGCCGAATGGGGCCGTTGGCTGCTGAAGCCCGGCTCGCTGGCCGCGGTCGAGAGCGCGGCGCTGATCTACCGCTGCGCCTTCGAGCTGCTGGACCTGGACGCCGTCTGCTGCCGCACGCTGGCGGCCAACGAGCGTGTCGTGTCCTTCCACGATTCCTGCGGTATCGCCGAGCGGCGCCTGCTGCCTGGCCATGTCGAGCTGCGCGGCGAGCGCCGGGATGCCGTCGAGCACCGCCTGAGGCGCGAGGCCTGGGGCGCCGTCGACGCGCGCCTTTCGCAGCTGGCCCAGCTCACGGCCCGGAGGTTGCAGCGTGGCGCCTGACGCATTGCCGCAAGGCTTCGATTTCCACCACCTGGGTTACGCCTGCGCCGACCTGGCCAAGGATCAGGCGCAGTTCGAGCGCCTGGGCTATGCCGTCGAAGGCGAGGCCTTCGAAGACCCGGTGCAAGGCATCAGCGGCGTCTTCCTGACCGGCGCCGGGCCCCGTGTCGAGCTGCTGCAGAACCTGCCCGGCAGCACGACGCTCAAGCCCTGGCTGGAGCAGGGCACGCGCATCTACCACTTCGCCTACGTGGTGCCCGACATGGCGCAGGCCCTGGCCTGGGCGCGCACGCAGCGCGCCGTCACGACGGTCCAGCCCGTGCCGGCCGTGGCCTTCGGCGGGCGCCACATCGCCTTCGTGATGCTGCGCACTGGCTTCATGCTGGAGTTCATCGAGAAATGACTCAACCCGACCTCAATGCCATCGCCCAGAAGGCCTATCTGACCGACTCGACGGGCGAGGGCTTCATCGAGCCGCTGATCCACGCGACCCAGCTGCCCAGTCTGCTCGCCCGCATCGGCGCGGCGCCGCGCCGCGTGCTGGAGATGGGCTTCGGCGAAGGCACCATCACCGGGCCGCTGCTGGAGGCCGGCTATGACGTCGAGCTGGTGGAAGGCTCCAGCGCGCTGTGCGACGACGCCCGCGCGCGCTTCGGTGCGGGCCTGCCGGTGCATTGCAGCTATTTCGAGCGCTTCACGCCCAAGCAGCGTTTTGATCGCGTGCTGGCCCTGCATGTGCTCGAGCATGTCGTCGAGGACGCCGCCGTCGTCGAGAAGATGCACGACTGGCTGGCGCCGGGCGGCCAGGTCATCGCCGTCGTACCCAATGCCGAGTCCCTGCACCGCCAGCTCGCCGTCATGATGGGCCTGCAGCCCCAGCTGGATTCGCTGTCGCCGCGCGACCATCTCGTCGGCCACCAGCGGGTCTACAACCTGGCGGGCTTCATCGCGCTGTTCGAGCAGGCCGGCTTCGAGGTCGTCGAGCAGTTCGGCTATTTCGTGAAGACCGTGCCCAACGGCATGATGACGACGTGGAAGCCCGAGCTGATCCGCTCGCTGACGCAGATCTCCGACCAACTGCCGCCGCGGCTGCTGGCCAATATCGGCCTCGTCGCCCGCCCCCGCACATGAGCAGCAGCCCCAACTTCCTCGAACTGGTGCGGCGGCTGGAGGCCCACCAGGCCGCTGGCGAGTGGCCGGCCATGATGCTGGAGATCACCAACATCGTCATCGCCGTCGTCAACGACCCGCGCGCCAAGGGCCTGGTGTTCGGCTCGGCCGAACTGGACCGCTTCTGCCTGGCGGCGGGTGCGATGTCGGCGCGCCATCTGGGCATCCAGACGCCGACCGACTACAACGAYCATGTCGCCGTGCATGTCGCCACGGAGCTCTACGAYGGCCAAGGCGGCCACTCGCTGGCGCTGAAGGATGTGATCCGTGCGCGGCCCGACCTGACCCATGTCGTCGTCGTCACCAATCTGCATGACCGCACGCTGCCGCTGGAGCGCTTCAACCGCGACCTCGAGCGGCCGGTGCAGATCGTGCTGGCGCCCAAGCTGCCGCTGCAGGACAAGATGGGTTGGCTGCAGCTGCAGCTGGCCACGCTCAAGCCTGGCCTGCTGACGCTGTTCAACCACCACTACGACACGGCGGCCATCGGCGCGGCCCAGCCCGGCGTGGCGCGTGAGACGGCCTATTTCCACCATGCCGACCACGACATGGCGCTGGGCGTCTTCCTGCCGCATGCCCTGCATGTGGACTGCACCAACCTGTCCCACCACAAGTGCCAGCACTACCTGGGCGTGCACAAGCCGGTCTACTGGCCGCTGGTGTCGCCCGACCTGGGCGCGCGCGCGGCGCATGGCTTCTTGGTAGACGGCCAGCCGACGACCTGCTCGCATGGTTCGTCCGGCAAGTTCATGTCGCCCGGCCGCTACGACTACTTCGACGTCATGCTGCGCCGCCTGGCCGAGGTGGGCGGCACGCATGTGCATGTGGGCTCGCTGCCCGACGACGTGCTCGCGGCCTTCCGCGCCAGGCTGGGCGAGGCGGGTATTGCCCAGGAGCGCTTCATCCACCAGCCGCCCGTGCCCAGCCTGTGGGGCTGGCTGCGCGACAGCCGCGTGGACCTGTGCATCTCCTCCTTCCCTATCCAGGGCGGCAAGGGCCTCGTGGAGACCCAGGGCGCCGGCCTGCCGGTGCTGATGCAGCAGAGCAGCCTGTCCAAGCACCACTCGACGCGCGATCTGATCTACGACAGCGCGCTGTGGTGGGAAACGCCGGACGACCTCATCCGCGTGCTGCGCGGCCTGACGCCCGAATTGCTCGCCGATCAGGCCCGCGCTTCACGCAGTTTCTACGAGCAGTGGCACCATCCGCGCGAGCTGGCCTATGCGCTGGCCAATCCGCGCCGCACGGCGGCCTGCCCGCCGGTGCAGCACCCGCCGGTGGACACGCTGGCCCTCTATCTGAGGTGAGCGCGTGATCGACCTTGTTTGCGCCACGCGCGCCACCGAAGCGGAGTTCTGGAACAAGTCCGCCCTGGGCCTGTCGCTGCGCCGCATGGCGCACGACGACCGGCTGCTGCCGCGCGTCTATTTCGAGAATCGCCGCGGCCTGCCCATCCTCTACAACGAACGCATCGCCGCGCCCGATGCCGCGCCGGTGCTGGCCTTCATCCACGACGACGTCTGGCTGGACGACTATTTCTTCTACGAGCATGTGATGGCGGCCGTGCACGCCTTCGACGTCATCGGCGTGGCCGGCAACAAGCGCCGCGCGCCGATGCAGCCGTCCTGGGCCTTCCCGACCACCCAGTTCGAGTGGGACGACCGTGCCAACCTCAGCGGCGTCGTCTCTCACGGCCCGTCGCCCTTCGGCCAGATCTCGGCCTTCGGGCCCGTGCCCGCCGAGTGCGAACTGCTTGACGGCGTGCTGCTGGCCGCCAGGCGCGACACGCTGCGCGCCAGACAGGTGGGCTTCGACGAGCGCTTCGACTTCCATTTCTACGACATGGACTTCTGCCGCAGCGCCCGCGCCGCCGGCCTGCGCCTGGCCACCTGGCCCATCGCCATCACCCACCAGAGCGAGGGTGGCTTCGGCTCGAACGGCTGGATAGAGAACTACAAGAAATACGTCGGCAAGTGGGGCGACTAGCTGTGGAGTCTCAATAGGTTCTTGCGCGAAGCATGGAGCCTGGAGATGGGTGGCAGGCATCCGATGCCGTGATGACGGCGGTGCCAGTTGTAGAAGTGAGTCCAGACCGGCAAGGCTTGGCAACGGGCCTCGGAGTTGCTGTACGGTCGCCCGTAGGCCCACTCGCGCAAGGCCGACTGGATGAACCGCTCGGCCTTGCCATTGGTCTGGGGTCGGAATGCACGCGTGAACTTCTGCGCGATGCCGTTCTCCAAGCAAGTCTCGGCGAAGGCTATGGAGTGGAAGGCCGGCCCGTTGTCCGTGATCACGCGCTGCACCGGCACACGCAGCGCGGCAAAGTGGCCTATGGCAGCCCGCAGGAAGCTGACTGCGCTCTCCTTGCGCTCGTCTGGGTGAATCTGCGTGAACGCGATGCGGCTGTGGTCGTCCACGGCAACGAAGACGAAGTCCCAGCCCACATGGCGCGTTCGGTGGCTTCGATCGCCGGTGACGCGATGGCCCGCACCGTCGAAGCGTCCGAGCTTCTTGATGTCGATGTGCAGCAGCTCTCCCGGCACTTCGCGCTCGTAGCGCTGCACCGGCTCAACGGGACGCAGATCGCTCAGCCGAGACAGCCCTTCGCGCTTGAGCACGCGGCTGACCGTCGCCTTGGATACGCCCATGTAGGACGCGATGTTGGACTGCAGGAACAGCTTGCGGCGCAGCTCGACGATGGTGTTGGCTACGGCCGGCGTGATGGCGCGAGGCGAGCGCGCTGGGCGCGAAGACTTGTCCAGTAAAGCCTGGGCGCCACCGGCCAGGTAGCGCGCGTGCCACTTGCGCGCGGTAACGGCGCTGACACCGTGGTTGATCGCCGCCTGTGAGGCGGACAAACCACGCTCTGCGATGTCTTGAACCATCTTCAGACGGCCAAGGTACGTCAATCGGGCATTCTTATGGATGTTCATCCGGCTCCGGCTTTGAAGTTGACTGGGGGTTTGGCGATTTCCAGTCTCTCAAAACCTCGCCGGGTGAACACCCGCAACAACCTATTGAAGCTCCAGAACTAGCGCGCGTTCGGGCGCCGCAGTCCCGACCAGCTCGCCTGCACTGGAAGCCGCGGGTGGCGAGCGTCATGCCTTGCATCAGTCGATGCTGTACTGCAGGCCGGCCCAGAGGCCACGCGGTGCCCCATGGCCACGAAACTGCTCGGCGCGCGCGTTGGCCGCGTCCCAACTCGCACCCGGGCCCGTGAACACGTTCATGCCCAGCACGCCGAAGTTGGCGTAGCGCCGATCCAGGACGTTGTCGATACGGGCGAACAGGTTCAGCCGCGGCGAGGGCGCGTAGCGGCCATCGAGGTTGATCAGCGAGTAGCCACCGATGCGGCCATTGACGTCGGCATTGTTCTCGTCACCGCGCGCTCGTACGGCGCTGCTGGTGACGAGGTTGAGGCCCAGGGTCCATCCCGGCAAGGGCGAATGCTCCGCACGCAGCTTCAGCGTATGGCGCGGCAAGCCGGGAATACGGTCACCAGGCTTGACGTTGATGGCGCCGTTCGCATCGGCGGTCGAGTTGCTGGGGCTGCTCTCCAGGAAGCCTGAGACGTAGTGAGCGTCGAGGTAGGTGTAATGCAGGTTCAGGACCAGAGGGGCCGCACGAAGGCCGGCATCGAGCTCGAGTCCCTGGCGGCGGGTGGAGCCGATATTCTGGAAGTAGCCGGCGTTGACCGCCAGGCCGTCGCCGCTGACGAACTGGATGTCGTCGCGCAGGTCGCTGCGGAACAGCGCGATTCGCCAATCCGTGGATGCCGATGGCTTGCCGCGCGCCCCCAACTCGAAGGTGCTGGAGACGACCTTGCGCAGTGGTGGGTCGGAGATGAAGGCGTTGGGCAGCTTGCAGGGCGCGGCAGGGTCGGCGCAGGTGAGCTCCATCGCGGTCGGCGCCCGCATGCCCTGGTTGTAGCTGGCATAGGCAGTCAAGCCGGGCCTCGGATTGAAGTTCACGCCGATGGACGGATTGAAGCGGGTGAAACGGTGGCTGCCGTTCAGTTCGGGCGCGGTGCCGCTGCGGTCCCTGATGGACACCGTGGCGAGGTTGAAGCGCCCGGCGAGCGTCAGCGTCCAGACGGGGCCGAGGTCCAGCGAGCTCGATGCATAGGCGCCGCTGTAGCGGGTGTCCGAGTCGGAATCGGTTTCGGCTTCGAACGGTCCCAGCGGCGTCGTGCCGCGGTCGCTGGTGAAGGCGGCCGGCTGCGAGGTGCGCGTGAAGCGGGCGTGCCCGTCGTCCAGCCCCAGGCCGATGCTGAGGTGGTGCGGCATCGCCGCCAGCTTGCCGGCATAGGCCAACTGCACGCTGCCGCCCCGGCTGGTCTGGGTGACGACCGAGGCGTCGTTGACCGCCGGGGGGGCGTCCTCGTCGTCCTGCGAGTCGTTGGCATTGCTGCTGACATTGCGGTTGCGGAAGCTGCGGTGGTAGACATTGCCGCTCAGGCGCCAGGCCTCGCCGAGGGCCTGGCTGCCATGCAGGGCCAGGCCGAACAGGTGGTTCCGGTTCAGGTCGGGCCAGGTGTAGGCCTGGCGGATGTCGCTGAAGCTCCGCGGCAGTGTCTGCGTGCCCTCGAGATGGTTGTCGGCCCACTGCAGGCTCAGGGTCAGTTCGCGGGTGGTGTCCTGATAGCCCAGCTTGCCGAACACCTGGCGGAGCTCGCTGGCGTTGTGCTCGGCCCAACCGGTTTCCCGGGTGTGGGCACCGGTCACGAACCAATCCCATCGACCCTGGCGGCCGCCGAACTCGGCGCCGTAGCTGCGGCGCCCGAACGAGCCGCCGGAGGCCGTGATGGATGCGCCCGGATGGTCGGGATACTCGCTGGCACCGCGCTTGGTGACGAGGGCCAGGGCGCCGCCCAGCGTGTTCATGCCGTGCACGGGGCTGGACCCGGGGATCAGCTGGATGCCGGCGATGGCCGAGGACGGGATCAGGTCCCAGTTGACCACGTCGCCGAACAGCTCGTTCATGCGCACGCCGTCCAGGAACACCGAGATGCCCTGCGGCGTGCCCAGCAGCGGCGAGGCGGTGAAGCCGCGCACATTGAGGTCGACCTGGTTGGCGTTGCCTTGCACCGCATTCAGGTTCAGCCCGGTGGCGTTGGCGGCCAGAAAGGCGGTCAGGCTGTCGGTGCCTTGCGGGCCCCACTGCCCGCTGGTGAAGGTCTGCACATTGGCCGGGATCTTGCTGAGCGGCAGGGTCGAGCCGGGCAAGGGCATCGGGCTCACCAGTTCGACCTTGGGCAGCACTTCGATGGCGGCCGGCGCCGGGTCGGCGTGACCCAGCGGCGCCAGCAAGGCGGTAGCGAGTGCGAGAGGGAGTCGGATGAAGCGGGCAGGCCTCATCGGATGGCAACTCCCCAAGGCAGCTTGCCAACGGTGACATCGGCCAGCCGGCCGTTGCCTGCGGTATCGATCACGCTGACCACGCCCGATCGGCCGCAGGCCACGTAGAGCTTCTTGCCATCGGGGGTCAAGGCCATGTTCCACGGTCGCTGGCCCACCGGGATGGTGGCCACGATGGTGCGGCTGGCGACGTCGACCACCGACACCGTGGCATCGCCGCCGTTGGACACGAAGACCCGTTTGCCGTCGGGATGCACGCTGATGCCATTGGCGCGCAGGCCCGCCTTGATCCTGGCCAGCACCTTGAAGCCGGCGGTGTCGATCAGGTAGAGCTCGCTGGAGTTCTCGGCAGCCACATAGGCCACCTTGCCATCGGGTGAGAAGCCGATGCCGCGGGGGCGTGCGCCCACCGGAATGTGGGCCACCTGTTCGCGACGCTTGAAGTCGATCACGTCCACCGCCTCACCTTCCTCGGCGCTGACGAAGATCAGCCGCCCGTCGGGCGAGAAGACCGCGTGCTCGGGGTTCTTGCCCTGCACCTTGACGACGAAGGCCTTCTTGTTGGTGCCGGTGTCGACGAAGACCACATCGTTGGACTCCTCCAGCGCTACCACCACCCAGCGCCCGTCGGGCGAGATGCCCACGCCCTCCGGGGACTCGCCCAGGGCGATCGCTCCGCTTTGCCTGCGTGCCTCCAGGTCTACCAGCACCAGTTGGTTGCTGGGCTGGTCGCTCACATAGGCCGTGCGTCCGTCCAGACTGATCACGGTGCCGCGGGGCTTCTTGCCGGCGGGAATCTCGGCGACCACCATGTCGCTGGCCGTATCGATCACGCTGAGCGTGCCCGAGCCCTCGTTCGGCACGTAGGCCAGCGGTGCAGCGAGGGCCAGCCAGGGGCTGAGCATCAGGGCAAGGAGCAGGCAACGGGAGTTGGGCATCAAGGGTCCTTTCGCAATCTCAAGGCGCAATCTCAAGGCGCAATCTCAAGGCGGTTTGCGGCTGTCGTGCGTAGGCGGACAGACCCGCCAGCCAGTTGCGGCCCTCGTTGACGATGACCGATTGGCGTGGTGGCGATCGAGGAGGTTGGTGGCACGTGCGAAGGCCGACGGAAGCCGCGACTTCAAGCCCGCGCCCCTAGATCAGGGCGTCGATCTGGCGTTTGAAAGCCGTCAGTTCCGCGCGGCCAACCGTCGGTCCTTCATTCGGCACCGCTTGGTCGAAATCGAGTTCCAGCACCTGGGCCAATGCCGCGCTCCAGCCGGCGAGGTTGCCGCCGGCGGCAGCATCCAGGTGCGGCCCCTGCGGGGAATACAGGTCGCCCACGGCCACCACCTGCTTGTCAGGGAAATAGACGACCGTATCGGCATCGGTCGTGGCCTTGCCAAAGTACTTCAACTCGATCTGGATGCCGCCGAGCTTGAGCAGGTAGCTGCGGTCGAAGGGCACCAGGGCCGCCGCGCCGCTGTCCTTCAAGCGGGGCACGGCGTTGGCCTGCAGCAGGATCGGCACCTTCGCAGCGGCGAAGCGCGTGCTGTTGGCTGCCTGCCCATCCAGGGCGTTGGTCAGGATCAAGGCGCGCAGCGGCATGTCCGCAAGCTTGTTGATCTTGCGGACCTGGGACATCAGGACCTTGTAGCTGTCGGGAGACTTCCCATTCACCAGCACGAGTCCGTTGGCACTGAAGCGCAGCAGCGAATTGCCGCCGCCCCCGGTGATCAGGTACAGGCCCGTCTTGAGCAACTGGGCCTGCAACTGGGGCGGCTGTACCGCTACTTGCGCCTCTTGCTTCTCTTGCGCCTGGGCGCCCAGGCAAGCCAGGCTGCCCAGCGCGATGAGCAGCCGCCTGCGTTCCTTATTTGCCATTCTTCGAGAAGGCAAAGAATTTGTTGTTGGTCGTGAAGCCAGGAATGCCGAGGTGGGCATAGCCCGAGCCCCAATAGACGACGCCGTCGACGATGGAAGCACCCGCGTTGACCGAGGAGCCCGATGCGTAGGTCCACAGCGTCTGGCCGTTCGCGGCATCCAGGGCCAGCATGGTGGGCGCGGTCGGCGCGCTGCCCATGGACGACGCGAACACCACGCCGTCCGCCACCGACAGCGGGCCGATGGCGATGGAGCCGTTCGGGTCGCCGACCTGCCAGAGGATCTTGCCGGTCTCCGGGTCCAGCGCGGCCCAGGAGCCGCCACCGCCGTATTGCGTCGGGATGCCGTAGAAGTTCGCGATCGACACATAGATGCGCTTGCCATCCGTGGCCGAGCCCCATTCCATGCCGCCCAGCGAGGAGCCCGGGCCGACCTGCGTGCGCCAGAGTTCGGCGCCGGTGTCCGGGTCCATCGCGAAGTAGATGCCGCTCTTCTGGCCTGCGCCCAGGATGGTCTTGTACCGGCCCTTGCTGTCGCGGTAGGTGATCAGGTTGGGCGCCGACGCGAAATCGTAGTCGGGGCCCGCGCCCGCCGGGCAGTTGCCGTTGGCGAAGATGAAGCAGTCGACGTTCCAGTCATCGCTGCCATCCTTGGCCATGCCGGGTTGGTTCCAGGTGACGAACTTCTTGGCCCAGCGGATCTTGCCGGTCAGCAGGTTGAGCGCGACGATGGAGTCCACATGGTTGTCCGGCGAGGCGCAACTGGCTTGCGTGCCGCCTGCGGCGATGCAGGCCACATAGGTCGGGTCTTTCGGCGTGCTGTAGTTGTTGCCGGTGCTCGCGTAGACCGTGCCGCGCAGGATGTCCACGACGAAGTTGCTGCTCCAGACCCCGGCGCCGCTGTAGCCCTTGGGCGTCATATAGGTCTGCCAGAGCACCTTGCCGGCGTTCTTGCCCTCCAGCGACACCGCGACGACGCTGCCGCGCCCGTTGCAGCAGACAAAGCCCGGGAAGAAGGCGGCCAGGCCTTCGCCGTTGGAGGCCACGCCCGTGTAGAGCAGGCCGCCCACGACGACCGGCGAGGCCGTGATCATCGCGAAGGCATCATTGGCCGGCGATTCGAGCTGCGTCTTCCAGAGGAGCTTGCCGTTGTCGGCCTTGATGGCCAGCAGCCAGGCGCCCTCCTGCGTACCGATGTAGACGACGCCGTCGTTCACCGCCGGGCTGGTGCGCGAATGCGTGTTGGCCGGCAGCCCATAGTCCGATAGCTGGTGTCCCCAAACCTTTTTGCCGGTCTTGGTGTCGACGGCCCAGACATTGCCGCCCCAGTCGGGGAAGTAGGCCGTGCCGTCCACGACCGCCGCGCGGGCCGAGATCTCGCCGCCGGCAGTGAAGACCCATTTGGGCTTCAGCTTCTCCACGTCCTTCAGGGAACCAGGGACGGCCTGGGCCGTGTTGTGGATGTTCTGGCCGAACATGGGCCAGTCATTGGCGCCGATCCAGTCGGGCAATTCAGGCGCGTTGTGCGCCGTGGCGCAGAAGCTGAGGGCGGCGAGCGCCAACCCCAAACCCGCACGCATAACAGACCAAACGAAGGCGTTGCGACCAGTCATCTCACATCTCCCAGTTAGGAATACCGCTTACCGATGAAGTCTTTGGTTCGTGTGTTATTGCCGTTTGTTACGAATTGATTGTGCGCGACACGTCCAAAGAGTTTTAGGTGATTACCCGGGTGGCTACGGTTTGTCACGCCTGCAGGGCTGCGGCATCGCGGCAAGGCGAGGTGATGGACACGCATGCCGCGCGACGCCGGTCCCCATCGTGCGCCCGGTGATTGAGCCCTCCAGCCGGCCTATCCTTTCGTAGGGCTGCCAGTTGGCGCGGGGCTGGGCATGATGCGAGGCATGCTGCCTCACCCCCAGGACGAACGCACGCGCCGCGCGATGCTGGGCTTGTTCTATGCCCAGAGCGGGGTGAGCCTGGTGGCGGCGGCGCTGCTGGTGCTGCTGCATGTGGGCACGCAGATCGACCGCGTGGCGCTGCCGCTGCTGCTGGCCTGGGGCTTGGCATTTGCGGCGCTGATCGTGCTGCGGGCGCGGTGGAAGCACCAGGTGGCGCAGCTGCCGGAGGCCGCCGACGCCGTGCCCTGGGAGCGGCGCGCCGAGCTGGGGGCGCTGGCAACCGGTGGGCTGTGGGCGCTGGCGCTGCTGATGGCTTTCGACGCGCGGCTCCATGCGACCCAGATGTACGCCGCCATGCTGGCCTGCCTCACCTGCGTGGCCAGCATCAATGTGATGGCGCCGCAGCCGCGCGCCTTCGTGATGCTGATCGCCCCCGTGGCCGCGGCACTGATCGCGCTCTTCCTGTGGCCCGGCAGCTGGGGCGGCGCCTACAACGCCTTGCTGGTGCTGGCCGCCGTGGGCCTGGCGATGGCCTTGACGCTGCGCCACACCCGGCTGCTGCGCGACAGCCACGCGCTGCGCTTCGAGCGCGAGGCCTTGCTGGCCCAGGCCCAGGCGGCGCGCGAGGCGCAGACGCGTTTCCTGGCCGCCGCCAGCCACGACCTGCGCCAGCCCGTGCATGCACTGGGCCTGCTGGCCGCGCAGGCTGCGCACGAGCTGCAGGGCCGGCGCGCGGCGCAGACGGCGGAGCAGTTGCAGGCCATGGCCCAGGCGCTGGATGGGCTGGTGGAAAGCCTGCTCGACGTGTCGCGCCTGGACAGCGGCGCGCTGCAGCCGCAATGGCGCTCGCTGCCGCTGCAGCCCTTGTTCGAGCGCCTGTCCACCGAGTACGCGGTGCTGGCCGAGGCCAAGGGTTTGCAGTGGCGCCTGCGCCCGACGCCGCTGTGGGTGCGCAGCGACGCGCAGCAGCTCGAACGCCTGCTGCGCAATCTGCTGTCCAACGCGCTGACGCACACCGTGCACGGGGGCGTGCTGCTGGCGGCGCGCAAACGCGCGGGCCGCGTGCAGGTCGCCGTCTGGGACACCGGGCCGGGCATCCCGCCCGAGCACCACGAGCGCATCTTTGAGGAGTTTGTGCAGCTCGCCAACCCGGGGCGCGACCGGCGCCGCGGCCACGGCCTGGGCCTGGCCATCGTGGCGCGGCTGGCGCGGCTGCTGGACCACCCGGTGGCCCTGCGCAGCCGCCTGGGGCATGGCAGCTGCTTCACGGCCAGCCTGCCGCAGGACGAGCCGCGCCAGCTGACCGAGCCTCGCACGGTGCCGCAGGGCCAGCCGCTGCAGGGCCGCTGCGTGGCCCTCGTGGAGGACGATGAGGCGGTGCGCGAGGCCACCGTGACGCTGCTGCGCACCTGGGGCTGCGAGGTCTGGGCCGAAGCCGCGGTGGCGCCTCTGCTGGTGCGCCTGCGCGCGGCGGGCGCGCGGCCGCAGCGCCTCATCAGCGATTGGCGGCTCGGCGAGGGCGACGGGCTGAAAGCCATTGCGGCCCTGCGCGAGGCCTTCGGCGGCAAGCTGCCCGCACTGCTGATCAGCGGCGAGACGCTGCCGATGAGCGCCAAGACGCTGCAGGCGCTGCGCGTGCAGCCGGCGCGCAAGCCCCTGCCGCCGGCGGCCCTGCGCGCCTGGCTCAGCGCGCCGTCAGAGCCACGTTCAGAACCGCATTGACGCCAGCCGCGCCTGACCCGCCAGCGCGGCCTCGGCGCGGTTGCGCACGCGCAGGATGCGAAAGATCGTCACCAGATGGCCCTTGACCGTCGGCTCGCCCATGCCCAGCTCGCGCGCGATCTCCTTGTTGCTGCGGCCCTTCACCAGCTCGGCCAGCACTTCGGCCYGGCGCTGCGTGAGGGCTTCTTCCGCGGCCTCGGCACCGCGTTGCAGCAGAAACGGCGGCAGATAGCAGCCGCCGGCCAGCACCAGCTCCAGCGCCCCGAGCAGCACGCCCACGTCGGCGCTCTTGGGCAGCCACCCGGCGGCGCCCTCGTCCAGGGCGCGCATGGCCAGCAGCGGGTCGGTGTCGGCCGACATCAGCAGCACCGGCAGCAGCGGCCATTCCGTGCGCAGCTGCTGGAGTGCCTGCAACGGGGCGAGGCCGGGCAGGTGCACGTCCAGCACGACGAGGGCCACGTCGGGCCGGGCGCTCAGCAGCGCCTGCGCGGCGGCCAGGCTGTCGGCCTCGCTGACCTCGCAGCCCTCGCGCTGCGTGCGCAGCAGCTGCGCCATACCCACGCGCACGACGGGGTGGTCGTCGACGATGAGGAGGTGCAGTGCGTGCAATGGCGCGGTCATGGCCGCGCGATCATGCCGCCAAACGCCGGGTTCGGGCAGGCCGGCGCTGGATTCTGGCGCCGGGCCTTGGCCAGGCCCCGCGTTCAACCGCCGTGTCGCAGCTGCCGCCGGGCGGCTGCGGTGAGGACGGCGAGCCCGATGCCGAACAGCGCGAGGGAGGCCGGCTCGGGCACGCTGGAAACGTTGATGGTGCTGCCCATGGGCGTCGTGGTGATGTCCGCCAGTGCCGAGTCGAGCAGCACGACATTGCCGAAGGACAGCTCGCTTCGCCCCGCGGTGAGCGCCTGGAAGGACAGGTGCACGACCCAGCCGTCGCCGCTGACGCCGGGGCCCGGCCCGACCAGGGTGTTGGCCGTGAATGACACCGTGCCGGCGAGGTTGTCGATGCTGCCGGGCCAGAACAGCGTCGCCCGGCCGCCGGCGGACAGGAAGTCGCCCTCCAGGACCGGGCTGGCCTGCAGGATCGCGGGGTCGAACGCGATGTCGAACTGGAAGGCATACAGGTCCACCACTTCGGCGACGAGCACGTCCAGCGTGAAGCTGTCGCCGGGGCGGACGGCGGCGGGCGGGGTGGTGAAGGACAGGGTCGCGGCCGGTGCGGGCGCGACCAGCAGGGCCAGGGCGACGGCGCACAGGCCGGTCAGCAGCTTGATCATTTTGTTCTCCTTGGAGTGGCGTCTTGCCTTGTCGGGCGGTCAGGGGCAGCTCGTGCCCGCCGCGAGCTTCTGCGCGACGAAGGACAGGTCACGGATGTCGACCACGCCGTCGCCGTTCACGTCGGCCCGGGCGTCGAAGCCGGCCTGGCCGGTGCGCCTGCCGAAGGAGGCCTTCACGACGGCCTGGTCCTGGCAGTTGATGGCGCCGTCGAAGTTCACGTCGCCCGGCAGCGTCACGACGGTGAAGGTGGTGGTGCCTAAGCCGGTGTTGCCGGCGACGTCGGTGGCGGTGGCGCTGTAGCGGTGGCTGCCCGGGCCGAAGGAGGACGCCAGGCCGCGGATGTCGGCGCAGCTCGTCGACGCCACGCCGGAATCCTTGTCCATGGCCTCGCACTTGATGTCCACGGTCTGGCCCGGCGAGTAGGCGCCCAGGTTGCCGCGGTAGACGACGGCGGGCGGTGTCTTGTCGATCTTGACCGTGAGGCTGGCGCCGTCGCTCTTGTTGCCGGCGACGTCCAACGCATACATCAAGCCGGTGGACACGATCCCCTCCCTGCTCAGCACCAGCTCGCCAGGGCATTGCGCAACGCCGGAGCCGCCGGTGTCGGCACAGCTGAAGCGCACGGTCACGTTGCCGGTGTACCAGCCGGCGCGGCCGGGCTGCGTCGTCGCGGCTGCCGTGATGGTGGGCGGCTTCGGGTCGACGCGGACGGGGCTGGTCATGAAGCTGACGCTGTGGCCACCGCCCGACATGACGTAGTTGAATCCGTTGGGCAGGTCCTCCGACACGGCCAGGCGGTTGCCGACACAGACGACGTCGCACTGCGGCTTGACCACGACCTGCCGGTTGGTCCAGGTGCCGGGAACATAGGCCTTGCCGTCCGACGTCACCAGGGCGTAGGCGAAGCTCGGGCGACTGAACGTGACGCCGGCGTTCACGCCGGCCACCGCCGTGATGAGACGCCAGCCGGGGAAATCGGCCGTGACGATGCCGACCCGGCTGTTGGCGAGGTGGAAGTTCGGGCGCATCAGGTAGTCGGCCACCAGGGTGTTCATGCCCTCGAACGAGATGGTGCACAGGCCCAGGGCGCAGCCGGTGCGCGGGAAGTCCGGGTAGGTGGAGGCGTTGGCCGTGATGCCGTCCACCAGCCCGGTGGACAGCCGTGCCGCGCCGGTTTCGGGGCTGACATGGCCGCTGGCGAAGAAATAGGGAAACCCACCGACCGAACCGGCCAGCCCCGTCCTTTGCAGCGTGGAGAAGACTTCATTGACGCGTGCCCCGAGGAAGGCCTTGGTGGGCACCCACAGCAGGTCGTACAGGTCCCAGTTCGTCGTCAGGTCATGAGTCACCGGCTCCGCATAGCGGATGTAGCCGTCACCGGCTTCCGTGTGTTCGCGCCGGTAGTGGTGGTTGGCGTTCATGGCGCCCGACATGAACTGGTCCACGATCAGCAGCTTGCCGCGGGCATTGCAGGAGGCCGGGTCTGGTTTGGCGTTGATGGGGCGCACGGGCCCCAAGGTCAGCGCATCGGGATCGGGGCAAGACAGGGGCAGCAGGTAGTCGGCATATTTCTGTCCACTCGGCACGCCATCCAGGATGGCCTCGCGTTCCAGCAGCTCATCCAAAGCCTCGCCGGGGTTGCAATTGCAGTTCGCCGTCTCCTTGGCAATGCGCATGATGACGATTTCGGACGGGTTGTTCTTCAGGAACGAGACGGTCGGCCTGAGCACGTCCCGCTCGAAGTACAGGTTCATCTGGACCCCGCCGTGGAACACCATGACCTGGCAGCGCGTTGAGATCCCGGCACACCCGATCAAGGTCGCCGGGTCGACGTACTTCACCCGGATGTCGAGGTAGCGGATGCCGGATTCCAGCTGCTCGCCGATGTTCATCGTCTGCGTCTGCGCGAGAGGGCCGCCAATGCCCGGGTAGGTGCCGCTGTCATGCGTGCCCGGCAGGGACAGCTCGGTGAGCTTCTTCGCGCCGCTGATGGTCAGCATCCACTGCGGGTTTTTCGCGGTGGCGCCGGTGTCGTGCCAATAGGCGCCGTCGTCGTGCGCCAGTGCGGGCAACGGGCAGCAGAGCGCGGCCCCTGTGAGCGCCAGCAGCGCGGCCACGCGCCGCGCTGTGCGCGCAAATGCGGAAGTCAGCATGGAACTCTCCCTGTCAACGGGGCAGGGCAGGCCACCTATCCACCGCGTCAACGGCTTTGGCCAGCTCGCAAGTCACCCGATGCAGAGCAGTCTAGGAAGCGCCACCCGGGCTGCCCAGCCGACAGACGGATGGGTTGGGGGGATCCGTTTGGATGAGCGGCAGACCCCTCACGCAGCGCCCAGGGCTGCGACGTACACGGCCAGGTCTTCTTCGGAGAAGCAGCAGAAGGTGATGTCCGCAGGCAGTTCGCTTTCTCGCAGCCACAGCTGCACGCTTTCCACGGCGACCTTGGCGGCCAGCTGGATGGGGTAGCCGTAGGCGCCCGTGCTGATGCTGGGAAACGCCAGGCTCTGCAGACCCTGGTCGCGGGCCAGGGCCAGGCAGGCCGCATAGCAGCTGCGAAGCAGCGCCTCCTCACCCTTGCCGCCGCCCTGCCAGACCGGGCCGACGGTATGGATGACGTGCTTCGCGGCCAGGCGAAACCCTGGCGTGATCTTGGCCTGCCCGGTCTTGCAGCCGTTCAGCTTGCGGCAGGCTTCGAGCAAGGCCGGGCCTGCGGCGCGGTGGATGGCGCCATCGACACCGCCGCCGCCCAGCAGCGAGGAGTTCGCGGCGTTGACGACGGCATCGACGGCCAGGGTGGTGATGTTGGCGCGGATGGCGCGGGTCTGCTTCATGGCGAATCAACTCCGGTTCAGATGTCAGGCCGTGTGGCGTGGGCTGAAGGTCCTGGGGAAGAACACGGGCGCCGAGCGGTCCTTCAGGCGGTAGCCCATCGGTGGCCGGTTGGATTCGCTCTCGACAAAGCCGACCTCCTGCAGAAAGTCTGCCGCCATCATGCGGGTGCGAAAGCCGCTCTTGTCGATGGGGCGCCCCAGCACCACCTCATAGGTGCGCTGCAACTGTGGCAGGGTGAAGGGCTCGGGCAACAGGAAGGCGGGCAGCGAGGTGTACTCGACCTTGCCGCGCAGGCGCTCGACGCCCGCCTGCAGGATGTCGGCGTGGTCGAAGGCGAGCCTGGGCGCCTGCAGCAATTCGTCCACCTCGAACCAGGCGACGTCCGCCGCGTTGGCGCCCTTGGCCAGCTCGAGATCCTGCGCCGCGATGAGCGCGAAGTAGGCGTGCGTCGCCGACCAGCCGCGTGGGTCACGCGCCGCGCCGCCCCAACTGCCCAACTGCTCCAGGTAGGGCGAGGTCACGCCGGTCTTCTGCAGCAGCTTGCGGCGCGCGCAGGCCAGCAGGTCCTCGTCCAGGCTGACGTTGACGAAGCCGCCCGGCAAGGCCCAGCGCCCGGGATAGGGCTCGGCCGTGTCCGATGGCCGCTGCACGAGCAGCACCTTCAACGCGTCCTCCAGCACCGTGAAGATGACGACGTCCACCGTCGTGTAGGGCCGGGGAAAGTCGTTGACCGGTGCTGCCGCCTTGGGGGTTGCCTTGCTCGCCATGAATCCGCTGCCTCTTGACGTTCCAGGATATAGGTTGTACTGTACACCTTATAAAGTTGTATTGAGCAACTTATAAGTCGAAGGAAGGAAAGGAATCATGTTCGGCATTCGCTTCATCAAGTCACAACCCACCACCCACCTGATGCAGTTCCGCGGCGGCAAGCTGGCGCGCCAAGGCGCTGGGTTGTCCTTCTATTACTACGCGCCGACCACGACGCTCGTCGCCGTGCCCGTGGCCAGCCATGACCGGCCGTTCATGCTGGACCTGGTGACGTCGGACTTCCAGAGCGTGACCGTGCAGGGGCAGGTGACCTATCGCATCAGCGAGCCGCAGCGCACCGCCGCCCTGATGGACTTCTCGCTGCGTGCCGACGGCAAGACCTATGCGTCCGATGATCCGGCCCGCCTGGCGGACCGTGTGGCCCAGCAGGCCGAGGTCATCGTCCAGCAGGCCGTGCAGGCGCTGGACCTCAAGCAGGCCTTGCGCTCCTCGGCGCTGATCGCAAGGACGGCCCAGCGTGAGCTGGGCGTGCAGCCGGAGATCGAGGCGCTGGGGCTGGAGATCCTGGGCGTGTCCATCCTGAGCGTGAAGCCGACGCCCGACATCGCCCGGGCGCTGGAGGCCGAGGCGCGCGAGTCCAATCTGCGGGCCGCGGATGACGCGGTCTACTCACGCCGCATGTCGGCCGTGGAGAAGGAGCGCGCCATCCGCCAGAACGAGCTGGACACGGAGATCGCCGTCGAGCACAAGCGCCGCGAGATCAGTGAAACCAAGCTGGAGGCCAAGGCGGCCCTGATGCGCAAGGACAACGGCCTGCGCGCCGAGCAGATGGACGCGGACATCGAGCTGGAGGAGAGCCGCAAGGCCTTCGTCAGCGGCCAGGCGGCCAACAGCCGCACGCTGGCCGAGGCCGAGGCCCATCGTGTTGCCAGCGTCATGACGGCCCTGAGCCAGGCGGACACGCGCGTGGTGCAGGCCCTGGCGGCTGTCGGCATGCAGCCGGCCCAGCTGATCGCGCAGGCCTCGGCGGCATTGCCGAGAACGCCGAACGCATCGGCCAGTTCAATATGGCGCCCGAGCTGCTGCAGTCGCTGCTGGGGCACACGCTGCCCGAAACCGAGGGAGGCAGGCGTGAACGCAGCCGTTGAACGCAAGGTCGTGCTGGTCACCCGCAAGACCCGGCTGGAGGAGCTGATCGCCAGGTACCACACGCTGGGGCAGGCGCGCTTCTACATCGAGCACCTGGGCGCCGACTTCACGGACTATGTGCAGGAGAACCTGGCCTATGCCGACAGCCTGCAACGGGTCTGTGCGGCGCTGCGGGATTGGGGGCGCCATCAGGTGCTGGACCGGGCCCTGCTGCCCAACTTCGTGTTCGCACCGGACGACATCGTGATGGCGCTGGGGCAGGATGGCCTGGTCGCCAACACGATGAAATACCTGGAAGGCCAGCCGCTGATCGGTGTGAATCCGGAGCCCGGCCGCTGGGACGGCTTGCTGCTGCCCTTCGAGCCCTGTCATCTCGGCGCCTTGCTGAGGGATGTCTCGCGGGGGCGGCGGCCGACCCGGGCGGTCACCATGGCGCAGGCCCGGCTGTCGGACGGGCAGACCTTGCGCGCGGTCAATGACCTGTTCATAGGGCCCCGCAGCCATACCTCGGCGCTCTATGACATCGCCCAGGGCGACAGCCACGAGCAGCAATCGTCATCGGGCGTCATCGTCTCGACCGGCCTCGGCTCCACGGCCTGGTTGAAGAGCGTCATGACGGGGTCGTTGGCGCTGGCCACTGCTTCAGGCGCAGCGGGGCGAGGCGCATACCGGCCCATGGACTGGGATGCGGATCACCTGACGTTTGCGGTGAGGGAGCCTTTCCCGACACGGCGCACGCAGGCCAGTCTGGTCTACGGCCAGGTGACGAAGTCGGCGCCGCTGAGCCTGCGATCCAGAATGCCCGAGCATGGCGTCATCTTCTCCGACGGCATGGAGGCGGATTTCCTGCGTTTCACGGCGGGCATGGAAGTGACGGTGAGCGTGGCGCAGACGCAAGGGATGCTGGTGACCTGATCAAAGAACAAGACGAATGAAATGAATTCCAAATCTCAACTGACAGCCGTCAGCAAATTTCTCAGCCTGGTGCTGAGACACGAACCGCATCGCATCGGCCTCCAACTCGACGAAGCGGGTTGGTCATCGGTCGACGAGTTGCTGGGCAAGGCCGCAGCGGCTGGAAAGTCGATTTCGCGTGCCGTGCTGGATGAAGTGGTGGCGGGCAGCGACAAGCGGCGCTTCGCCTTCAGCGAGGACGGCCTGCGCATCCGTGCCAACCAGGGGCACTCCATCGAGGTCGACTTGGACCTGCCCGCCATCCAGCCGCCGGACCTCCTCTTCCATGGGACCGCGTCGCGGTTCGTGGAGTCCATCCTCAAGAGTGGGCTGGAGCGCCGGGCGCGACATCATGTGCATCTGACGCAGGACCGCTCGACGGCGTCCGCTGTCGGGCAACGCTACGGCGAACCGGTGCTCCTGTGCGTCGATGCCAAGGCGATGGCCGCCCAGGGGCACGAGTTCCGTTGCTCTGCCAATGGCGTGTGGTTGGTCGATGCCGTGCCCGTCGAGTTCATCCGTGTCGAGCCGTGATGACGAGCCCCTGGCCTTGAACTTCACATTGACCTCACCGACCTCTCACTGAGCTCACCGCCGGTTTGCAAACTTCGGGGCAGGGCAGCCGGTCCCCTTGCGCATCTCGCGTCAAGGGCGGCATGCCGGGAGGCTTGCATGAAGGTCATCTTGATCAACCCGCCGCACACGGCCATCGGCAGTCGCATTCCGGACGATCATCTGCCGCCGCTGGGTTTGCTCGGCATTGGCGGGCCCCTGATCGACGCCGGCTTCGCGGTCGAGCTGATCGATGCCGACCTGGAGAACATGCCGCTGGAGCGGATCGTCGAAGCAACGGCGCGCAGGCAGGCTGACGTGGTGATGCTGGGGCATTCCGGCTCCAGCTCCGCCCATGCCACAGTGGTCACGCTGTGCAGCGCAATCAAGCAGCGGCTGCCGGGCGTCACGGTCGTCTATGGCGGCGTGCATCCCACCTACCACTGGGACGAGATCCTCGCCGACTGCCCTTGCATCGACATCATCGTGCGCGGCGAGGGCGAGCAGACGGCCGTCGACCTGATGCAGGCCTTGAGCCGTCAGGGCGAGTTGCACGGGCTGCGCGGCATTGCCTTTCGCGAAACGCGCCCCGACGGCCCGCCGAGGGTCGTCGAAACGCCGGCGGCCCACATGATCCGCAACCTGGACGATTACCGCATCGGCTGGGAACTGATCGAGCACCGCCGCTACACCTACTGGGGCGGCAAGCGCGCGGTGGTGCTGCAGTTCTCGCGCGGCTGCCCCTATCTGTGCAACTACTGCGGGCAGCGCGGCTTCTGGACGCAATGGCGCCACCGCGACCCGGTGAAGCTGGCCGGGGAAATTGCACGGCTGCACCGCGAGCAGGGCGTGGAGCTGATCAACTTTGCCGACGAGCTGCCCACCGGCTCGCGCAGGATGTGGCGGGCCTTCCTCGAGGCCTTGATCGCCGAGCAGGTGCCGGTGCTGCTGGTCGGCTCGACGCGGGCCGGCGACATCGTCCGGGATGCCGACATCCTGGCGCTGTACCGGCAGGCCGGCGTCATCCGTTTCCTGCTGGGCATCGAGTCCTACAGCGAAAGCACGCTCGCCCGCATCGGCAAGGGCGCCAGCGTCCAGGAGGACCAGCAGGCGATACAGCTGCTGCGCCAGCACGGCATCCTGTCGATGGCGACCTATGTGGTCGGGTTCGAGGAAGAGCGGGACGCGGATCTGTGGCGGTCGTTGCGCCATCTGCTGCGCTACGACCCGGACCAGATCCAGCTGCTGTACGTGACGCCGCACCGCTGGACTCCCTTCTACAAGACGGCGGAACACCGCCGCGTCATCCAGCTCGACACGCGCCGCTGGGACTACAAGCACCAGGTGCTGGCGACCCGCCACATGCCGCCGTGGCGGCTGTTCCTGTGGTTCAAGGCCATGGAGCTCATCCTGCAACTGCGGCCCAAGGCGCTGTGTCGGCTGCTGCTGCACCCGGATCCGGTCATCCGCCAGTCGATGCGCTGGTACTCCGAGATGGGGCGGCGCACCTGGTTCAAGGAGGTGTTCGAGTTTGTGTTCAAGACCGTGCGGCAGCGCCGGGGGCCAGAGCTGAAGGCCTTCCTGGGGCCGACGCTGGAAACCAGGGAATACGCCCTGGACAAGGCCGCGCCGGCCCGGCGAACCATTCCCTTGAAAGAAGTGCGGCCATGACGACCGGCAACGACGAGGCGCACTGGCTCGAAGTCGTCGATGCCAAGGGCCTGTTCCCGGTCAAGGTGCTCGGCCCCTATGCGACGGCGCGGCTGGCGGGCCGGGCGCAACGTGGCGTCATGCGCCTGCTGAACCTCGGCCGCTACAGCGTCGCCGTCGTGTCGCAGCAGGACCTTGAAGGCCGCGCCCCGCGCAGCAGAGAGATCACCTCATGAACAGCTAGGCCACGGCAATGGGCAGGCGCTGGTCGAGGCTGTTCTGGTCGGTGCAGAAATGCAGGTCCTTCAGGTATTTGGGCTCGTAGCTGCGCACGTCGTAATGCACCCACGTCGGCGCGATATCGGCCGGCTCCAGGGACTTGCGATTGCTGCCCAGCCAGCCGACCTGGGCATTGGATTTCTCGACCAGCAGGCCCCTGATCTCGTTGCAGCGCTCCATGTCCTCGCGCTTTCCCATGTCGGGCGAGAGGGCGATGTCGATGTCCACGGCCTTGCCGTGATGGTTGGTGGTGGTGCGGCCCTTGCGCTCGTTCTCGACGCTGCAGCGATAGCCCGACGTGAACGAGAACCTGAGCTCGCGGCGGTAGGAGAACAGGCCGCGAGCCGCCCAAAGAATCATCCGGTGAATGCCGGGGTACTCGTAGCGATGGAACTGCTCCTGGCCCTTGCCGCCATTCATGTAGAGCCCCTTGAACTTGCCCTGACCGAAGCCGCCGCAGACGCCGCAAGGGCAGCGCAGCTGCGCGAAGTCGATGGGGAATTTGCGGGCCATGTCGTCGATGGCCAGGAAGGTGGCCCGGTCGACCACGCTGGTCGGCGAGGCCATGCCCATGTAGTCTTTCTGGAATGCCTTGACCTGGAGCTCCGTTCCCGGGCCGAAGTCGCCATCGGGCAGCGTGCCCCGAAAGCCGGCCAGCCGGAGTTGCAGCTCGGCGACGTCGTCGCCACTCATGTCTTTCTTCAAGACCCGGTCGCCGTAGGGCATCTGATCCTCCTCGCAGGTGAGCGGATGGTGTGGGCAGCTTCAGCCGCTGTCCACACCTCCAGTCCTCAGCGTTGAGGATGCGGCGCCTCGGTGGCCAAGTCAGTTCGATCCATGCCCGTAGCTGAAGGCCCGCGTGATCGTCCACGTGGTGCCTTGCTGGCGCCACAGCATGGTGAACTCGGCGCGGCCTTCGCAGGGGTGGGTCGTGCCGCCTGGCTTGTAGTGGCAGAAACGGTGCTCGCCGCGGGCCAGCGCGCCGTAGCCCTTGATGGGCCAGACCTTCAGCGTGCCCGGCACCAGCTCGCGCTGGAACTTGCCGCAGACGTTGGCCCGGGTCTGGGCGATCATCACGTCGCGCGTCCACGAGACGCCGCCGTTGTCGTGATAGAACTCGACGTTGGGGTCGAAGAAGCTCGCGTAGCGATCGAGCTGGCCGGGGGCCTCGCAATGGTTGAAGGCTTCGAAAGCTGCTGCGTCCAGCGCGGCCACGGTGGCTGTCAGCTCTTCGGGCGCTGGGGTGTCCGCCGCCTGGGCGGCAAGCATCGTGACGCCGGCGAGCGTGGCGACGAGAAGGCGGTGGAGGGGAGCGATCATCGATGGGCCTCGGGTGGGATGGGAAGGCCGCATCCTCGTGGCAGGCCGCCGGGCGCGCCCCGCTGCTGCGACAGGCGGTGACAACGCAGCGACAGGCCGGCTATCGCCGCGACAGGGCGCGCGATGTCTGCATACTCCTTCGATGGACAGACCGCCGATGCAAGCCTCCGGGGACCTCTACACCTTCATCCGCACGTCGCCCTGGGGCCGGACGCTGGCGCCGGGCGATCTCGATCTGGTGCTGGCGGGCGCCATCGAGCGGGTGTATTTCCCGGGCCAGTCCATCGTGCGCGCCGGCGGCGAAGCGAGCTACTGGGTCGGCATCATGGACGGACTGGTGGTGCAGAAGGTCGTCAGCGAACGCGGCGAGGAAACGGCCCTGACCGCGGCCAGCTCGGAAACCTGGTTCGGCGAAGGCACGCTGATGAAGCAGGGCATCTGGCAGTACGACGCCGTGGCCCAGCGCGAGACCAAGGTGGCGCTGATCCCCTTGCATGTCTTCCAGTGGCTGCTGGACAGCAGCCTGGCGTTCAATCAGTTCGTCGCGCGTCTGTTGAACGCCCGGCTCGGCCACTTCATGGCGCTGCTGGCGATCGGGCGTCTGACCAGCATCGACTCCAGGGTCGCGCACATGCTGGCCAGCCTTTTCGATCCCTATCTCTACCCCAACCGCTCCAAACTGCTGCTGCTGAGCCAGAGCGAAATCGGGCTGCTGGCGGGCGTGTCCCGGCAGCGGGCGAATGCGGCGCTGAAACGCCTGGAAGCCGCCGGGCTGATCGAAACCCGTCGACAGGGCATTTGCGTCATCGACGTCGAGGGCCTGAGAAGCCGATAGGCCGGCAAGTGGCCCCAGAAGCCTCTAGAACCACTCCACCGGCAAGGCCAGGCCCACACCCTTGAGCAGGCCGGCCCGCGCCGCCTTCAGCTCGGGTGTCGGTGCCGGCCAGCGGCGGTAGACATGCAGGAAGTCCAGCACCACGGTCGTGTTGTTGGACGCCTCCTGCTGGCCGCGGCGGGCGCCGGGGTTCACATAGTCCTTGTGCATGACGGCGCCACCGCCGGCGATGTGGCGGGGCAGGGCGCGCGAGCAGACGCCGAGCAGCCAGTCCCAGTCTTCCTGGGAGGCCAGATGGGCGTCGAAGCTCAAGCCCTGCAGCAGGCTGCGCCGGTAGGCCAGGCAGTGCAGCGGGATGAAATTCTTGACCCACAGCGTGTTGACGTCGGCGCCCGCCAGCGGCGTGGTCTGGCGGCCCAGCTCGGGGATGCCGGCCAGCTGGCGGTCCTCGGTGACGACGGTGATGTCGGTGAACAGCACCTGGGCATCCGCGCGCTCGCAATGCGGTTTCAAGGTGGCCAGGTGATGGGGCTCGAAAGTGTCGTCGTCGTCCAGGAAGATGACCCATTCGCCGCGCGCCAGGGCCAGGCCGCGGTTGCGGCTCTCGGCGGGGCCATTGGCGCCGCTGCGCTTCAGGAAACTGTCGTCCGGGCCGAGATCGCGGGCGATGACGGCGGCCGTTTCAGTGTCCAGCGCGTCGGCCACCAGCAGGATCTCGAAGTCGGTGCAGGTCTGGGCGCGCAGCGAGGCGATCGCCCGGGCCAGCGTGGCCGGCCGGTCGTGCGTGGCCATGACGATCGAGAAGAAGGGCGACGGCATCGCCGCGTTCACACCTTGCGGCGGGCGATCGCCAGCAGCGAGATGTTGTTGAAGAACCAGATGCCCTGCAGGTCCAGCGTCGTGTACTTGTGGATGACGTTGGCCAGCGTGTAGGGCGTGTACCAGCAGTTGTGGTCGGGGTGCACGACTTCGACAAAGGTCTCGGCCTCCGTCTGGTAATCGAAGTGGCGGCTGAAGCAGCTGTAGGCGTCGGGCACGGTGATGACGTATTCCTTGGCGCCGACACGGTCGAGCTGCTCCAGGAAACCCTTCACGTCGGGCACATGTTCCAGCACCTCGGGCACCAGCACGAGGTCGTAGTCGTCCTTGACCTGGTCCCAGGACGAGAACAGCCGGCCCTTCAGATGCGGCAGCATGTGCGGGAAGGCCTCGTCATGGATGTCGAAGCCATCGAGCTGGCAGACCTGATCGAGCTGCAGGTGCAGGGAGCGGTTCAGGTCAGTGATGGGCCAGTCGACGCAGCCCACGTGCAGCACGCGCTTGCCGCGGCACATCTCCTGCAGCACCGCCACGCGCGGATGGCCCATCAGCTGGCGGCTGACGGGAATGCGGTGCACGAAATAGGGCGAGTGGGCGCGCTCCAGCGCCGACACCGGCGGCAGGCCTTCGGGCTGACACAGGGCCGGCCTGGGGCCGCGCTCGGTTTCAGGGGACGTCGTCGTCTGGCTCATGCCACGCTCCGTGTATGCAACTCGTCGTAGTTCCGGCGCGTGCTGCCCCATTCCTGGTCGGCGAACACGGGCCCCTTGCCGCTGTAGCGGATGCCGGAGTAGTGCTGGGGAATGAAGAAGTGGCTGGGCCAGATCGTCAGGTTGATGTAGTTGTATTTGCGGTGGGCCTCGGTCAGGTAGAGCGGCCCGACGCTCTGCCAGGCCATGCGGTCGATGACCGTGGGCTTTTCCTTCAGGTCCAGGATGAGCTGGCGGAAGAAGGGGTTCTGCGGCTCGGAGGCGACATAGCCCGCCGCGATCAGGCTGGGGCGGATGATCTCGTTCTCCCAGCAGGCGCAGGCCTCGCAGTCGAACAGCCAGGGCTCGAGCGRGCGGCGGCAGATGCTGTCGGCATCGACGACGAAGCCGCCTTCGCGGAACAGGATCTCCCAGCGCATGATGTCGGCGACGCCATTGAGCTCGCGGCCCGACATGGCACGGATGTGGTCGGCGTTGTACCAGCCGTAGGACATCAGTTCGGCATTGCCCCAGATCTTGAGTTCCCAGTCGGGGTTGTGGGCCCGCCAGGTGGCTATGCAGTTGTCCGGTCGTTTGGATTCGTCGCCGACCCAGATGATGTGGATGGTCTTGGGGATCATGGTGCTCTCCTGAGCCTATCCAGCGCAGTATCCGGCCGCGGCCCGGCGTCGCTAGCCCGGAACTGAGGCCCATTGTTTGCCCTTTTGCCTTCTGGGTGGGCGATTGGCCTCGCCTATGCTTGGCCCCAGCATCATGACCCCACGGCTTTTCGTTGCCATCGGCAGCTCGCACCTCTTTGGCCTGATCGACCGCTATATCGAGCCGGTGTCATCGGCCAAATACCGCTCCGTCTGGTCGACGGGCGTGCCGTTTCGCGAGCCCATCGAGCTGGAGGCGCCGGCCGGCTGGCGCGGCGAGCATGTGCTCTACAACACTCCCGTGGCCGGGCCGCCGCCGCTGCTCAAGGAGGGGGTGCTCTACATCCCCGACGTGCTGAGCGGCGTGCTGGGCCATATCCCCGCCGAGGCCGACGTCATCTTCTCGCTGCTGCGCGGCCAGGAGTTCGCCATCGCCGCCCTCGTCGACGACCCCTCGCACGCCGACTTCCTGGGCGACGACGGCCAGATGGAGGCGGGGCGGCGCTGGATGTCGCGCGCCGATGCGCTGGAATGGGTGCGGCAGATCGCCGAGCCACTGTGGACGACGCACCTGGCGCTGCGCCAGCAGTTCCCGCGTGCCCGCATCGTGCATGTGCCGGCGCCGCCGCCGGTGGAGTCGCACGAGCACATCCTGGCCAATCCCGAGGCCTTCGGCGCGCTGTTCGCGGTGCATGGCATCAAGCCGTTCGCGATGCGCCAGCGCATCTACCGGCTGATGTACGGCGACCTGAACCAGCGACTGGCCCAGGTGGGCGTCGTCAGCATTGCGCCGCCCGCAGGCGCTCTGACGGAGAACGGCGGCCTCAAGGCCGAATTCGCGCGCGGCTGCCTGCATGGCAACGAGCTTTATGCCGAGCTGCTGGCGCAACAGATACGGGAGGTGCTCGCGCATGCCTCATCCCTATGAGCAGATGCCGGCTGGAGCCTTCTGGCGCAAGACCGTCAGCGCCCAGGCCTGGGGCCAGCTCGACTTCAAGCCCAGCACCAAGTTCAAGCTGACTCCGTCGCTGAAGATCGCGACCGCCGGCTCCTGTTTTGCCCAGCACATGGCCAGGCGGCTGGAGAGCTTTGGCCTCAGCCACTGGGTGGTCGAGCAGGCGCCTGCGGGCGTCACACCCGAGCGTGCGCGGGAGCTGCAGTACGGCGTGTTCTCGGCCCGCTATGCCAATGTGTACACGGTGCGCCAGCTGCGCCAGTTGGTCGAGTTCGCCTTTGGCCTGCGCGCGGACGACAGCCCCGTGCTGACCGAGAAAGGCCGTTTCTTCGACGGCCTGCGCCCTCGCATCCAGGCCGGCGGCTATGACAGCCTGGCCGATCTGCGCGCCGACCGTGCCTGGCATCTGGCCCAGGTGAGGCGGCTGTTCACCGAGTGCGACGTCTTCGTCTTCACGCTGGGCCTGACAGAGGCCTGGGTGGAGCAGGGCGGTGGCATCGTCTTCCCGGTCTGCCCGGGCACGGCGGCGGGCGAGTTCGACGCCGCGCGCCATGGCTTCGTGAACTTCGAGTATCCGGAGATCCTGGCCGACCTGGAGTGGGTGCGCGAGTTCGTCGCCGCTGTGAACCCGGGCATGCGCTGGATCGTCACCGTGTCGCCGGTGCCCCTGGTCGCCACGGCCACCCAGCACCCGGTCATCGTCGCCTCCAGCTACTCCAAGGCCGTGCTGCGTGCGGTGGCAGGGCGCTTTGCGGACGCGCACGAGAGCGTCGAGTACTTCCCTTCCTTCGAGATCATCGCGTCGGCCCAGAGCTTCGGCCAATACCTCGAAGGCGATCTGCGCGAGGTCTCGCCGCGGGGCGTCGACCATGTGATGCGCCAGTTCTCGGCGGCCTTCGTCGAGTCGGGCGAGCGCGTGGCCGCCGTCGCATCGACGCTGGCGGCCCAGGCCGCCGCCGCAGCCCAGGTCGAGTGCGAAGAGCTGCTGAACGACAGGCCCTGATCACATCAGGCGCGGCAGCCACATGCCCATCGCCGCGCCGAAGATGCCGACGGCCATCGCCAGGCTCAGCAGCACCAGCGTCACTGCCAGCACCCTGGCCCGGCCGCGGGCGCGCAGATAGAGCTCCAGCACGGCCAGCGGCAGCAGGAACTGCGCAAAGCTCAGCGCGTCGACGAAGGGGCCGGTGAAGGTCTTGGGGTCGAAGCCCACCGGCGCCCGCCAGACCATCAGCCACAGCATCAGCCCGACGCGGAAGAACCAGACACCGTTGACCGCCATGAAGAGGCGCAGGGCCCAGCGCCGGTGCTCGGTGAAGCGACGGGCCCGCGCGTCGCGCCAGGCCAGCCCCGCGAAGGCGAGGATGAGCAGGCCGTTGAGGCTGATGGCGAAATGCATCGTGAAGCCGCCGACGGTGCCCTTCACCCACACGAGGTAGAAGCCGCTGACGGTGCCCAGCAGGGCGCCCACCATGAAGACGCGGCCGAGGTTGCGGTGCAGGGCCGGCGCATTGCGCCGCAGCGGCGGAATGAGCTGCAACACGCCGATGCCCGTCATCAACAGCGCGAAGACGAGGTGCACGCTGAGCAATCCATTGCCCAGCCAGTCCCCCGCCACCCAGCGGGCCTGGCCGGGTGGCCCACCGAGGGCGGCACGGCCATAGCTGATGCCGATGTAGCTGGCGAAGATGGCCAGGCCGGTGGCGGCGACGAGAAACCAGAGACCGGCCGCGCTGGCGAGCGGGCGGCTGGGGCTGCTGACGGTGCTCATGGAAGCTCCTGCTGGCGTGATGGCCGGCGGCATTCTTCGCAGCGCCGCGCGCGGGGTCGCCGGCGGGCCGACGGGCCGCAGCGGGACCTTGACGAACTGCAGCGGCGGCCGACAGGCGGAAATAAACAGGCCCTGCGGATTGCTCCGCAGGGCCTGCGAGGGCCGGCACCCCGTGCCGGCGTCAGGAGATCAGCTTAGATCCAGTTGCCGCCGTTGTTGCGGCGGTGCTCGTCGTCCTCGGCCAGCTTGCGGTCGATGGCCGCAAGGTGTGCGTCGGCCGCCGGATGCGGCACGGCTGCCTTGGCCAGGTCGACAGGCTCGGAGCCGAGCAGGGAGGCGCTCGGCGGGGCCAGCAGGTCGTGCAGGCCGACCGTCGCGTCCTTGCCGTCATCGGCCTTTTGCGGCTGCACGTCCTTGGTGAACCAGACGTCGGCCATGTCGTGCTTGCCGCCGTCGGTCGTCGTGTAGCTGGACACCAGGCCGATGAGGTTGCCGTTGTCTGCACCGGAGCCCTTGGCGGCATTCAGGTCGAGGGAGGCGATGCCCACTTCGTCGAGTGACTTCAGCTCGCCGGCGTCGGTCTTGCCGTCGTGGTTGGCGTCGACCCAGACCTGCAGCTGCTTCCAGTTGGYGTCGTGGCTGTCGAGCTTGCCGTCGTGGTTGCTGTCCTGCTCGGCCATGGCGGCATAGCCGTCCTTGGCATGCTTGCCGTTGGCCAGGATGGTGCCCATGCCGAAGAGCTCGCCACCGTTGTTGATGACGCCGTCATGATTGCGGTCCATGACGAGCAGGCCATCGCCGCCGGCGATCCAGCCGACCTTGTCCGCGTGGCCGGTGCCGATCAGGTCGAAGTTGACGCCCTGGGCCGCGGCCAGCGTGTTGATGCCGTGGCCGTCCAGGTCCAGCACGATCGGGGTCTTGGAGAAGTAGGCGTCCAGCTGGGCGCCGTTCATCTCGCCGACCGCGGCGGCACTCAGCGCATCGAGCTGGGTCATGCTCATCGCCGCGATGTCGCGGGTTTCCAGGCCCGCGACCTGGTCGGTCGTGATGGCATGGATCTGGTCGGTCGTCAGCGCGACGGCCTGGTCGGTCGTCAGCGCGGTGATCTGGGTCACCTTCAGCGTCTGGAACTGGGCCGTCGTGATGGCGTCGATCTGCGCATTGCTCAGGGCCGCGAAGTTGGCCGTGGTCAGGGCGCGCAGGTCGTCGGTCTCCAGCGCCTTCATCTGGTCGGTACTGAAGGCCTGGACCTGGCTGGAGTTCATCACCGAGAACTGCGAGGCGGTGAACGAGTTCAGGTCATCGGTCGACAGATGGTTGATCTGGCTCGTCGTCAGCACGTTGACGCGGCCGGCCAGGCCGGTCAGCTGGTCGGTCGTCAGCGCCGCGAGCTGGGTGTCGGTGATGGCACGCAGCGAGGCGGTGGACAGCTTGGCCAGGTCGGCGGCGTCGATGGCCACGATCTGATCGGTGGACAGCGAGGCCACATGCGCGGTCGACAGCATGGAGATCTGCGCCGAGTCCATGGCCTTCATGTCGGCGGCCGAGAAGCCGTCGAGCTGGCCGGTCGTCAGCGAGAACACCTGGGCCGTGGTCAGGGCGGCGATGTGGTCGGTCGACATGGCCGCGAACTGGTCGGAGTCCAGGCCGGCAAGGGCCGCCGTCGTGATGGCGCGCAGATCGGCCGTCTCGAGCTTGCCGACCTGGGCGGTGGTCAGCGAGCCGATCTGGTCCGAATCCAGCGCCGCGAACTGGCCGGTGCCCAGGGCATTGAGGCTGTCGGTACCCAGGTTGCCGAGCTGGGTGGTGTTCAGCGCCTGGGCCTGGGCAGACGACAGGTTGGCGAACTGGCCGGTGCTCAGGCTGTTCAGGTCGGCCGTGCCCAGGGTGTTGATCTGCGACGTCGTCAGGTTGTTGATCTGCGTGCTGCTGAGGGCGCGCAGCTGGTCGCTGGTGAAGGCGTCAAGCTGGTCGGACGTCAGCGTGCGCAGCGCGGCCGTGGACAGCGACTTGATGTCGGCGGTCTCGATGGCAGCGATCTGGGCCGTGGACAGCACATCCGCCTGGACCGAGTTGATCGCGGCGATCTGCGTCGACGTCAGGGCCACCATGTCGCCCGTGCTCAGACCCTGGATCTGGGTCGTGCCCAGCGCCCCGATCTGCGTCGCGCTCATGGAGCCGACGGCGTCGCTGGCGAGGGCCGCGACCTGGTCGGAGCTCAGCGCGTTCAGCGCCGCGGTGGACACCGCGCGCAGGTCGGCCGTCTCGAGCTTGCCGAGCTGGCCGGTGGTCAGTGCACCGAACTGGCTGGAGTTCAGCGCGGCGAACTGCGATGTACCCAGGGCATTCAGGTTGTCCGTCGCCAGGTTGGCGAGCTGGGCGTTGGTCAGCGCCTGGACCTGGGTGGACGACAGATTGCCGAACTGGCCGCTGGTGAGGCTGTTCAGGTCGGCCGTGCCCAGGGTGTTGATCTGGCTCGTGCTCAGGCTGTTGACCTGGTTGCTGGAAAGTGCCCGCAGCTGGTCGCTGGTGAAGGCGTCGAGCTGGTCAGAGCTCAGGTTGCGCAGCGCGCCGGTCGACAGCGACTTGATGTCGGCAGTCTCGATGGCGGCGATCTGGGCCGTGGACAGGGTGCCCGCCTGGGCCGAGTTGAGTGCCGCGACCTGGGTCGAGGTCAGGGCCACCATGTCGGCCGTGCTGAGGCCCTTGATCTGCGCCGTGCCCAGCGACCCGACCTGTGCCGTGGTCAGCGTGCCGACAGCATCGCTGGCCAGGGCGCCGATCTGGTCGGAGCTCAGCGCATTCAGGGCGGCCGTCGTCACGCCGCGCAGGTCGGCGGTTTCGAGCTTGGCCAGCTGGCCGGTGGTCAGCGCGCCAAACTGGCTGGAACCCAGCGCGCCGAACTGCGTCGAGTTCATCGCGTTGAGGCTGTCGGTCGCCAGGTTGGCGATCTGCGTGCTGGTCAGCGCCTGGACCTGGGCCGTGGACAGGTTGGCGACCTGGGCGGTCGTCAGCGAGTTCAGGCTGGCGGTGGACAGGTTGGCGAACTGCGGGCTGGTGCTCAGCGCATTGAGCTGGGCCGAGGACAGGGCGCGCAGCTGGTCGCTGCTCAGCGCGGCGAGCTGGTCGGTCGACAGATTGCGCAGCGACGCCGTGGACAGCGACTTCATGTCACCCGTCTCGATGGCGGCCAACTGGGCCGTGGACAGGCTGGCGGCCTGCGTCGAGTTGATCGCGGCGATCTGGCCCGAGGTCAGGGCCACCATGTCGGCTGTGCTCAGGCCCTGGATCTGGGCCGTGCCCAGCGAAGCCACTTGCGCGGTGGTCAGCGCGCCAACGGCATCGCTGGCCAGGGCGGCGATCTGGGCGGAGGTCAGACCATTCAGCGCGGCCGTCGTGACGGCACGCAGGTCGGCCGTCTCGAGCTTGCCGAGCTGGCCGGTCGTCAGCGCACCGAACTGGCTGGAGTTCAGGGCTGCGAACTGGCTGCTGCCCAGGGCGTTGAGGTTGTCCGTCGCCAGATTGCCCAGCTGGGTGTTGGTCAGCGCCTGGACTTGGGCCGTGGACAGGTTGGCGAACTGGCCGCTGGTGAGGCTGTTCAGGTCGGCCGTGCCCAGGGTGTTGATCTGGCTCGTGGTCAGGCTGTTGACCTGGCCGCTGCTCAGCGCACGCAACTGGTCGCTGGTGAAGGCGTCCAACTGGTCGGACGACAGATTGCGCAGGGCGCCAGTCGTCAGCGACTTGACGTCGGCCGTCTCGATGGCGGCGACCTGGGCTGTCGACAGCGTGCCGGCTTGCGCCGAGTTGATGGCGGCGATCTGGGCCGAGGTCAGGGCGACCATGTCACCCGTCGTCAAGCCCTTGATCTGGGCCGTGCCCAACGAGCCGACCTGTGCGGTGGACATCGAACCGACAGCATCACTGGCCAGGGCGCCGACCTGGTCGGAGGACAGGCCATTCAGCGCGGCGGTGGTCACGGCACGCAGGTCGGCCGTCTCCATCTTGGCGAGTTGGCCAGTGGTCAGCGCGCCGAACTGGCTGGAGTTCAGCGTGGCGAACTGGGCGCTGCCCATCGCGTTCAGGCTGTCCGTCGTCAGGTTGGCGAGCTGGGTGTTGGTCAGCGCCTGGACCTGGGCCGTGGACAGGTTGGCGATCTGGGCGGTCGTCAGCGAGTTCAGGTCGGCCGTACCGAGGTTGGCGAACTGCGGGCTGGTGCTCAGCGCATTGAGCTGGGCCGAAGACAGCGCACGCAGCTGGTCGCTGGTCAGGGCGTCCAGTTGGTCGGTCGAGAAGTTGCGCAGCGCGGCGGTCGTCAGCGACTTGATGTCGCCCGTCTCGATGGCCGCGATCTGGGCCGTCGAGAGGCTGGCGACCTGGGTCGAGTTGATGGCGGCGATCTGGGCCGAGGTCAGGGCGACCATGTCGGCCGTGGTCAGGCCCTTGATCTGGTTGGCACCCAGGGAGGCGATCTGCGCGGTGGACAGCGCGCCGACGGCATCGCTGGCCAAGGCGCCGACCTGGTCGGAGCTCAGCGCATTCAGGGCCGCCGTCGTCACCGCACGCAGGTCGGCGGTTTCGAGCTTGGCGAGCTGGCTGGTGCTCAGGCCCACGAACTGGCCGGAGTTCAGCGCGGCGAACTGGGCCGTGCCCAGGGCGTTGAGGTTGTCGGTCGAGAGGTTGGCGAGCTGGGTGCTCGTCAGCGCCTGGACCTGGGCGGAGGACAGATTGCCGAACTGGCTGCTGGTCAGGCTGTTCAGGTCGGCCGTGCCCAGGGTGTTGATCTGGGCGGTCGTCAGCGAGTTGATCTGGCTGCTGCTCAGCGCACGCAGCTGGTCGCTGGTGAAGGCGTCGAGCTGGTCGGAGCTCAGATTGCGCAGGGCGCCGGTGGACAGCGACTTGATGTCGGCGGTCTCGATGGCGGCGATCTGGGCGGTGGACAGGCTGCCGGCCTGCGTGGAGTTCAGCGACGCGACCTGGGCCGAGGTCAGGGCGACCATGTCACCCGTGGTCAGGCCCTTGATCTGGCTGCTGCCCAGCGAGGCGACCTGGGCGGTGGACAGCGAGCCGACGGCATCGCTGGCCAGTGCGCCGACCTGGTCGGAAGACAGGCCGTTCAGCGCGGCCGTCGTGACGGCACGCAGATCGGCCGTCTCGAGCTTGCCGAGCTGGCTGGTGCTGAGGCCGGCAAACTGGCTGGAACTGAGGGCCGCGAATTGGGCGGTGCCCAGGGCGTTGAGGTTGTCCGTGCTGAGGTGGCCGAGCTGGTCGGTGGTCAGCGCGCGAACCTGGGCCGTCGACAGATTGGCCATCTGGCCGGTCGTCAGCGAGTTCAGGTCGGCCGTCGACAGATTCGACAGCTGCGGGCTGGTGGTCAGGGCATTGAGCTGGGTCGAGCTCAGGGCGCGCAGCTGGTCACTCGTGAGGGCATCCAGCTGGTCCGTGGACAGATTGCGCAGCGCAGCGGTGGACAGCGACTTGACGTCGGCCGTCTCGATGGCGGCGATCTGGGCCGTGGACAGCACACCCGCCTGGGTGGAGTTGATGGCGGCGACCTGGGCCGAGGTCAGGGCGACCATGTCACCCGTGGTCAGGCCCTTGACCTGGTCGGTGCCCAGCGAGGCGACCTGGGCGGTGCTCAGCGAGCCGACGGCGTCACTGGCCAGGGCGGCGATCTGGGCGGAGGTCAGGCCGTTCAGCGCGGCGGTCGTGACGGCGCGCAGATCGGCCGTCTCGAGCTTGCCGAGCTGGCCGGTGCTCAGCGCACCGAACTGGCTGGACGACAGCGCCGCGAACTGGGCGGTGCCCATGGCATTCAGGTTGTCGGTCGTCAGGTTGGCGAGCTGGTCCGTCGTCAGCGCGCGGACCTGGGCCGTCGACAGATTGGCGATCTGGCCGGTGGTCAGCGAATTCAGGTCGGCCGTACCCAGGTTGTTGACCTGCGGATTGGTCGTCAGCGCGTTGAGCTGGGTCGAGCTCAGCGCGCGCAGCTGGTCGCTGGTCAGCGCATCGAGCTGGTCGGTGGACAGGTTGCGCAGCGCGCCGGTCGAGATGGACTTGACGTCGGCGGTCTCGATGGCGGCGATCTGGGCCGTGGACAGCACGCCGGCTTGCGTCGAGTTGATCGCGGCGATCTGACCCGAGGTCAGGGCAACCATGTCACCGGTGGTCAGGCCCTTGATCTGGGCCGTGCCCAGCGAGCCGACCTGGGCGGTCGACATCGAACCGACGGCATCGCTGGCCAGGGCGCCGACCTGGTCGGAAGACAGGCCGTTCAGCGCGGCCGTCGTGACGGCACGCAGATCGGCCGTCTCGAGCTTGCCGAGCTGAGCGGTGGTCAGCGAACCGAACTGGCCGGAGTTCAGGGCCGCGAACTGGGCGGTGCCCAGGGCATTCAGGTTGTCGGTCGCCAGGTTGGCGAGCTGGGTGCTGGTCAGGGCCTGGACCTGGCCGGAGGACAGATTGCCGAACTGGCCGCTGGTGAGGCTGTTCAGATCGGCTGTGCCCAGGGTGTTGACTTGGGACGTCGTGAGGCTGTTGATCTGGCCGCTGCTGAGGGCACGCAGCTGATCGCTGGTGAAGGCGTCCAGTTGATCCGACGACAGATTGCGCAGGGCACCCGTCGCGATGGACTTGATGTCGGCGGTCTCGATGGCGGCAACCTGGGCCGTGGACAGCGCAGCGGCCTGGGTCGAGTTGATGGCCGCGACCTGGGCCGAGGTCAGGGCGACCATGTCACCCGTGGTCAGGCCCTTGATCTGGGCCGTGCCGAGCGAGCCCACTTGTGCTGTCGTCAGCGAGCCGACGGCGTCGCTGGCAAGCGCGCCCATCTGGTCGGAGCTCAGCGCGTTCAGCGCGGCGGTCGTGACGGCGCGCAGATCGGCCGTCTCCATCTTGCCGAGCTGGCCGGTCGTCAGCGCACCGAACTGGCTGGAGCTCAGGACGGCGAACTGGGCCGTGCCCATCGCGTTGAGGTTGTCGGTCGACAGATTGGCGAGCTGATCCGTCGTCAGCGCACGGACCTGTGCCGTCGACAGGTTCGCGATCTGGCCGGTCGTCAGCACGTTCAGGTCCGCCGTGGCGAGATTGACGAGCTGCGGGCTGGTGGTCAGCGCATTGAGCTGGGTCGAGCTCAGTGCGCGCAGCTGGTCACTGGTCAGCGCATCGAGCTGGTCGGTGGACAGGTTGCGCAGCGCGCCGGTCGAGATGGACTTGACGTCGGCGGTCTCGATGGCGGCGATCTGGGCCGTGGACAGCACGCCGGCTTGCGTCGAGTTGATCGCGGCGATCTGACCCGAGGTCAGGGCGACCATGTCACCGGTGGTCAGACCCTTGATCTGGGCCGTGCCCAGCGAGCCGATCTGTGCGGTCGACATCGAACCGACGGCATCGCTGGCCAGCGCACCGACCTGGTCGGAAGACAGGCCGTTCAGCGCGGCCGTTGTGACGGCACGCAGGTCGGCCGTCTCGAGCTTGCCGAGCTGGCCGGTCGTCAGCGCACCGAACTGGCTGGAGTTCAGCGCGGCGAACTGCGACGTGCCCAAGGCATTCAGGTTGTCGGTCGCCAGGTTGGCGAGCTGGGTGTTGGTCAGCGCCTGGACCTGGCCCGAGGACAGGTTGCCGAACTGGCCGCTGGTGAGGCTGTTCAGGTCGGCCGTGCCCAGCGTATTGACCTGTGACGTCGTCAGGCTGTTGATCTGGCCGCTGCTCAGCGCACGCAGCTGGTCGCTGGTGAAGGCGTCGAGCTGGTCCGAGGACAGGTTGCGCAGCGAGCCGGTGGTGATGGACTTGATGTCCGCCGTCTCGATGGCCGCCAACTGGGCCGTGGACAGGCTGCCGGCCTGGGTCGAGTTGATGGCGGCGATCTGCGACGAGGTCAGGGCGACCATGTCACCCGTGGTCAGGCCGTCGATCTGAAGGGTGCCGAGGGAGGCCACCTGGGCCGTCGTCAAGGAACCGACAGCGTCGCTGGCCAGCGCACCGACCTGGTCGGAAGACAGGCCGTTCAAGGCCGCCGTCGTGACAGCGCGCAGATCGGCCGTTTCGAGCTTGCCGAGCTGGCTGGTCGTCAGCGCGCCGAACTGGCTGGAGTTCAGGGCCGCGAACTGGGCGGTGCCCAGCGCGTTGAGGTTGTCCGTCGCCAGGTTGGCGAGTTGGGCATTCGTCAGCGCCTGGACCTGGGTCGACGACAGATTGGCGAACTGGCTGCTGGTGAGGCTGTTCAGGTCGGCCGTGCCCAGGGTGTTGATCTGGGCGGTCGTCAGCGAGTTGATCTGGCCGCTGCTCAGCGCACGCAGCTGGTCGCTGGTGAAGGCATCGAGCTGGTCGGACGACAGATTGCGCAGGGCGCCGGTCGTCAGCGACTTGATATCGGCCGTCTCGATGGCCGCGATCTGGGCGGTCGAGAGGGTGGCGGCCTGGGTCGAGGTCAGCGAGGCGACCTGGGCCGAGGTCAGGGCGACCATGTCACCCGTGGTCAGGCCCTTGATCTGGGCCGTGCCCAGCGAACCGACTTGTGCGGTCGTCAGGGAGCCGACGGCATCGCTGGCCAGCGCGCCGACCTGGTCGGAGGACAGGCCATTGAGGGCGGTCGTCGTGACGGCACGCAGATCGGCGGTTTCAAGCTTGCCGAGCTGGCTGGTGCTCAAGGCGCCGAACTGGCTGGACGACAGGGCCGCGAATTGCGAGCTGCCCAGGGCGTTGAGGTTGTCGGTCGTCAGGTTGCCGAGCTGGTCGGTCGTCAGCGAGCGGACCTGGGCCGTCGACAGATTGGCCATCTGGCCGGTCGTCAGCGCATTCAGATCGCCGGTCGACAGGTTGACGAGCTGCGGGCTGGTGGTCAGCGCATTGAGCTGGGTCGAGCTCAGGGCGCGCAACTGGTCGCTGGTCAGCGCGTCGAGCTGGTCGGTCGACAGGTTGCGCAGCGCGCCGGTGGTGATGGACTTGACGTCGGCGGTCTCGATGGCGGCGATCTGGGCCGTGGAGAGCGCAGCGGCCTGCGTCGAGTTGATGGCGGCGACCTGGGACGAGGTCAGGGCAACCATGTCGCCGGTGGTCAGGCCCTTGATCTGGGCCGTGCCCAGCGAGCCGACCTGTGCGGTCGTCAGCGAGCCGACGGCGTCGCTGGCCAGCGAGCCGACCTGGTCGGAGGACAGGCCGTTCAGCGCGGTCGTCGTGACGGCACGCAGATCGGCCGTTTCGAGCTTGCCGAGCTGGCTGGTCGTCAGCGCGCCGAACTGGCTGGAGTTCAGGGCCGCGAACTGGGCGGTGCCCAGCGCGTTCAGGTTGTCAGTCGCCAGATTGGCGAGCTGCGCATTCGTCAGCGCCTGGACCTGTGTGGACGACAGATTGGCGAACTGGCTGCTGGTGAGGCTGTTCAGGTCGGCTGTGCCCAGCGTGTTGATCTGGGCCGTCGTCAGCGAATTGATCTGGCTGCTGCTCAGGGCGCGCAGCTGGTCGCTGGTGAAGGCGTCGAGCTGGTCGGAGGACAGATTGCGCAGGGCGCCGGTCGTCAGCGACTTGATGTCGGCCGTCTCGATGGCCGCGATCTGGGCGGTCGAGAGGGTGGCGGCCTGGGTCGAGTTGATGGCGGCGATCTGAGACGAGGTCAGGGCGACCATGTCGCCCGTGGTCAGGCCCTTGATCTGGGCCGTGCCCAGCGAGCCGACTTGGGCCGTCGTCATCGAGCCGACGGCGTCGCTGGCCAGCGCGCCGATCTGGTCGGAGGACAGGCCATTCAGTGCGGTCGTCGTGACGGCGCGCAGGTCGGCCGTCTCGAGCTTGCCCAACTGGCCGGTGGTCAGCGCGCCGAACTGGCTGGAGTTCAGCGCGGCGAACTGGGCGGTGCCCAGCGCGTTCAGGTTGTCGGTCGCCAGATTGGCGAGCTGGGTGTTGGTCAGCGCCTGGACCTGGCCCGAGGACAGGTTGGAGAACTGGCTGCTGGTGAGGCTGTTCAGGTCGGCCGTGCCCAGCGTATTGACCTGGGACGTCGTCAGCGAGTTGATCTGGCTGCTGCTGAGGGCACGCAACTGGTCGCTGGTGAAGGCGTCGAGCTGGTCGGAGCTCAGGTTGCGCAGCGCACCGGTGGTGATGGACTTGATGTCCGCCGTTTCGATGGCGGCGATCTGGGCCGTGGACAGCGTGGCGGCTTGCGTGGAGTTGATGGCGGCGATCTGGGCCGAGGTCAGGGCGACCATGTCGCCCGTCGTCAGACCGTCGAGCTGGGTGGCGCCAAGCGACGCCACCTGGGCCGTCGTCAGCGAGCCGACGGCGTCGCTGGCGAGAGCGCCGACCTGATCGGAGCTCAGCGCATTCAGGGCGGCCGTCGTGACCGCACGCAGGTCGGCCGTTTCGAGCTTGCCGAGCTGGCTGGTCGTCAGCGCACCGAACTGGCTGGAGTTCAGCGCCGCGAACTGGGCCGTGCCCAGCGCGTTGAGGTTGTCCGTCGCCAGGTTGGCAAGCTGGGTATTCGTCAGCGCCTGGACCTGGCCCGAGGACAGGTTGGAGAACTGGCTGCTGGTCAGGCTGTTCAGATCGGCCGTGCCCAGGGTGTTGATCTGGGCCGTCGTCAGCGAATTGATCTGGCCGCTGCTCAGCGCACGCAGCTGGTCGCTGGTGAAGGCGTCGAGCTGGTCGGAGGACAGATTGCGCAAGGCGCCAGTCGTCAGCGACTTGACGTCCGCCGTCTCGATGGCGGCAAGCTGGGCCGTGGACAGCGTGGCGGCTTGCGTCGAGTTGATGGCGGCCACTTGAGCCGAGGTCAGGGCGACCATGTCGCCCGTGGTCAAGCCATCGATCTGGTTGGCGCCCAGGGAGGCGACTTGCGCCGTCGTCAAGGAGCCGACGGCGTCGCTGGCCAGCGCACCGACCTGGTCGGAAGACAGGCCATTGAGAGCCGCGGTCGTGACGGCGCGCAGATCGGCCGTTTCGAGCTTGCCGAGCTGACCGGTGGTCAGCGCACCGAATTGGCTGGAGTTCAGCGCGGCGAACTGGGCGGTGCCCAGCGCATTGAGGTTGTCGGTGGCGAGGTTGGCGAGCTGGGTGTTGGTCAGCGCCTGGACCTGGCCCGAGGACAGATTGGCGAACTGGCCACTGGTGAGGCTGTTCAGGTCGGCCGTGCCCAGGGTGTTGACCTGGGCAGTCGTCAGCGAGTTGACCTGGCTGCTGCTCAGGGCGCGCAGCTGGTCGCTGGTGAAGGCGTCGAGCTGGTCGGAGGACAGATTGCGCAGGGCGCCGGTCGTCAGCGACTTGATGTCGCCGGTCTCGATGGCGGCGAGTTGGGCCGTGGACAGCGTGCCGGCTTGCGTCGAGTTGATGGCAGCCACTTGAGCCGAGGTCAGGGCGACCATGTCGCCCGTCGTCAGACCCTTGAGCTGGGCCGTGCCCAGCGAGCCGACCTGTGCCGTTGACATCGAGCCGACGGCGTCGCTGGCCAGTGAGCCGATCTGGTCTGAGGACAGGCCGTTGAGGGCCGCCGTCGTGACGGCGCGCAGGTCGGCCGTCTCGAGCTTGCCGAGCTGGCCGGTCGTCAGTGCACCGAACTGGCTGGAGTTCAGCGTGGCGAACTGGGCGGTGCCCAGCGCGTTGAGGTTGTCGGTCGCCAGGTTGGCGAGCTGGGTGTTGGTCAGCGCCTGGACCTGGGCCGTCGACAGATTGGCCATCTGGGCCGTCGTCAGCACATTCAGGTCGGCCGTACCGAGGTTGGCGAACTGCGGGCTGGTGCTCAGCGCGTTGAGCTGGGCCGAGGACAGGGCGCGCAGTTGGTCGCTGGTCAGCGCGTCGAGCTGATCGGTGGAGAAGTTGCGCAGGGCAGCCGTGGACAGGGACTTGATGTCACCCGTCTCGATGGCCGCGATCTGGGCGGTGGACAGGTTGGCCACCTGGGCCGAGGTCAGGGAGGCGACCTGGCCCGAGGTCAGGGCGACCATGTCGGCCGTGGTCAGGCCCTTGATCTGGGTGGCGCCCAGCGACGCCACTTGCGCCGTCGTCAGCGAGCCGACGGCATCGCTGGCCAGCGAGCCGACCTGGTCGGAGCTCAGCGCATTCAGGGCCGCCGTCGTGACGGCACGCAGGTCGGCCGTCTCGAGCTTGCCGAGCTGGCCGGTGGTCAGCGCGCCGAACTGGCTGGAGTTCAGCGCACCGAACTGAGCGGTACCCAGCGCATTGAGGTTGTCGGTCGCCAGGTTGGCGAGCTGGGTGTTGGTCAGGGCCTGGGCCTGGCCCGAGGACAGGTTGGCGAACTGGCCGGTCGACAGGCTGTTCAGGTCGGCCGTGCCCAGGGTGTTGATCTGGGCCGTGGTCAGCGAATTGATCTGGCCGCTGCTCAGCGCACGCAGCTGGTCGCTGGTGAAGGCGTCGAGCTGGTCGGAGGACAGATTGCGCAGGGCGCCGGTCGTCAACGACTTGACGTCGGCCGTCTCGATGGCGGCGAGCTGAGCGGTGGACAGGCTGCCGGCTTGCGTGGAATTCAGCGCGGCGACCTGGGCCGAGGTCAGGGCGACCATGTCACCCGTGGTCAGGCCATCGATCTGGTTGGCGCCAAGCGACGCCACCTGAGCCGTCGTCAAGGAGCCGACAGCGTCGCTGGCCAGCGCGCCGACCTGGTCGGAAGACAGGCCGTTCAGGGCGGCGGTCGTGACGGCGCGCAGGTCGGCGGTTTCGAGCTTGCCGAGCTGGCCGGTGGTCAGGGCGCCGAACTGGCTGGAATTGAGTGCTGCGAACTGGGCGGTGCCCAGGGCGTTGAGGTTGTCGGTCGCCAGGTTGGCGAGCTGGGTGTTGGTCAGGGCCTGGACCTGGCCCGAGGACAGGTTGCCGAACTGGCTGCTGGTGAGACTGTTCAGGTCAGCCGTGCCGAGGGTGTTGACCTGGGCCGTGGTCAGCGAATTGATCTGGCTGCTGCTCAGCGCGCGCAACTGGTCGCTGGTGAAGGCGTCGAGCTGGTCGGAGGACAGATTGCGCAGCGCGGCTGTCGTCAGCGACTTGACGTCGGCCGTCTCGATGGCTGCGATCTGGGCCGTGGACAGCGTTCCCGCCTGCGTGGAATTCAGCGCGGCGACCTGACCCGAGGTCAGGGCGATCATGTCGCCGGTCGTCAGGCCCTTGACCTGGTTGGCAGTGAGCGACGCGACCTGGGCCGTCGTCATCGAACCCACGGCGTCGCTGGCCAGCGAACCGATCTGGTCGGAGGACAGGCCGCCCAGGGCGGTCGTCGTGACGGCACGCAGGTCAGCCGTCTCGAGCTTGCCCAACTGGCCGGTGGTCAGCGCGCCGAACTGGCTGGAGTTCAGGGCCGCGAACTGGGCGGTGCCCAGCGCGTTGAGGTTGTCGGTCGCCAGGTTGGCGAGCTGGGTGTTGGTCAGCGCCTGGACCTGGCCCGAGGACAGGTTGGAAAACTGGCTGCTGGTCAGGCTGTTCAGGTCGGCCGTGCCCAGGGTGTTGATCTGGGCGGTCGTCAGCGAGTTGACCTGGCCGCTGCTGAGCGCACGCAGCTGGTCGCTGGTGAAGGCATCGAGCTGGTCGGACGACAGATTGCGCAGTGCGCCCGTGGTGATGGACTTGATGTCCGCCGTCTCGATGGCGGCGATCTGGGCGGTGGACAGGCCGCCGGCCTGGGTGGAGGTCAGCGAGGCGACCTGGGCCGAGGTCAGGGCGACCATGTCGCCCGTGGTCAGGCCATCGATCTGGTTGGCGCCGAGCGAGGCCACCTGGGCCGTCGTCAGGGAGCCGACGGCGTCGCTGGCCAGTGCACCGATCTGGTCGGAGGACAGGCCGTTCAGGGCGGCCGTCGTGACGGCGCGCAGATCAGCGGTTTCGAGCTTGGCCAGCTGGCTGGTCGTCAGTGCGCCGAACTGCGAAGACGACAGCGCGGCGAACTGGGCCGTGCCCAGCGCATTGAGGTTGTCCGTCGCGAGGTTGGCCAACTGGGTGTTGGTCAGCGCCTGGACCTGGGCCGTGGACAGGTTGGAGAACTGGCTGCTGGTCAGGCTGTTCAGGTCAGCCGTGCCTAGCGTATTGATCTGAGCCGTCGTCAGCGCATTGACCTGGCCGCTGCTCAGGGCGCGCAACTGGTCGCTGGTGAAGGCGTCGAGCTGGGTGGACGACAGATTGCGCAACGCGCCGGTCGTCAGCGACTTGATGTCGGCCGTCTCGATGGCGGCGAGCTGGGCGGTGGAGAGGCTGCCGACCTGGGTGGACGTCAGCGACGCGACCTGGGCCGAGGTCAGGGCGACCATGTCACCCGTGTTCAAGCCGTCGATCTGGTTGGCGCTGAGCGAGGCCACCTGGGCCGTCGTCATGGAGCCGACGGCGTCGCTGGCCAGCGCGCCGATCTGGTCGGAGGACAGGCCGCCCAGGGCAGCCGTGGTCACGGCACGCAGGTCGGCCGTTTCGAGCTTGCCGAGCTGGCTGGTCGTCAGCGCGCCGAACTGGCTGGAGTTCAGGGCCGCGAACTGGCCCGTGCCCAGGGCGTTCAGGTTGTCGGTCGCCAGGTTGGCGAGTTGGGTGTTGGTCAGTGCCTGGGCCTGGGCCGTGGACAGGTTGGCGAACTGGCTGCTGGTCAGGCTGTTCAGGTCGGCCGTGCCCAGCGTGTTGATCTGGCTGGTCGTCAGCGAATTGACCTGACCGCTGGAGAGCGCGCGCAGCTGGTCGCTGGTGAAGGCGTCGAGCTGGTCAGAGCTCAGGTTGCGCAGGGCGCCGGTCGTCAGCGACTTGACGTCGCCGGTCTCGATGGCAGCGATCTGGGCCGTGGAGAGGGCACCGGCCTGGGTCGAGTTGATGGCGGCGACCTGGGCCGAGGTCAGGGCGACCATGTCACCCGTGGTCAGGCCCTTGATCTGGTTGGCACCCAGGGACGCGACCTGGGCCGTCGTCAGCGAGCCGACGGCGTCGCTGGCCAGGGCGCCGACCTGGTCGGAGGACAGGCCATTGAGGGCGGCCGTCGTGACGGCGCGCAGGTCGGCCGTTTCCAGCTTGGCCAGCTGGCTGGTGGTCAGTCCGCCGAACTGGGTGGACGACAGCACGGCGAAATGGCCCGTGCCCAGGGCATTCAGGTTGTCGGTGGCGAGGTTGCCGAGCTGGGTGGCCGTCAGGGCCTGGGCCTGGGCCGTCGTCAGGTTGGCGAACTGGCCGCTGGTCAGGCTGTTCAGGTCGGCCGTGCCCAGGGTGTTGATCTGGCTGGTCGTCAATGAAGTGACCTGCCCGCTGGAAAGGGCGCGCAGCTGGTCGCTGGTGAAGGCGTCCAGCTGGGTGGACGTCAGATTGCGCAGCGCCGCGGTGGTGATGGACTTGATGTCGCCCGTCTCGATGGCGGCGACCTGGGCCGTGGACAGGTTGCCGAGCTGGTTGGACGTCAGGGCGCCGATCTGGGCGGACGTCAGCGCCACCATGTCGGCGGTGTTCAGGCCCTGGATCTGGACGGTGGACAGGACCGCGATCTGGTTGGTGCTGAGGGCCTGGACCTGGTCGGTCTTGAGCGCCAGGATCTGGTCGGAGCTGAAACCGGCGATGGCGCTGGTGGCAATGGCCCGCAGGTCTTCGGTCTGGAAGGCGCGGATCTGGTCGCTCTTCAGGACGGCCAGGCTGCTGGACAGGATCACCGAGGCCTGGGCCGTGGTGAACGCGATCAGCTGGTCAGTACTCAGGGCCGCATAGTCTTCCGTCGACCACCCCCGGATCGTCGCCGTGCTGAGACTCGCGATGACAGCTGTCGAAAGGCTGGGGATGACGGTTGACATGTTTTCTCACCTGTACTGATGGCCGCCAGACCTTGCGGCATGGCGGCACTGAGCCATTGCTGGCCCGCCCTCGAAACTGAAGGCGTTGTCCTGATCTGAATCAGTGCCCAGGCCTGTCGAGCGGAGCGCCCGACCTGCCGGAGACACGAAAAATCTGCAATTCGGGCCCCTGCCGACACGGCCGCGGCCGGGCAAGCCCGGCCGGAGCGCCATGACGGAAGGCTCCCGTGCAGTCATGCTAGGGATGAGCCCGTGGGATCAACCGGCAAAAAGGCCGGCTTTCCCGGCCCAGGGCCGACCGTTCGGCGGGATCGCCGGGCGGAGTGGAAGGAAGTCACGAACTTCATACCCAGTTGCCGCCGTTGTTGCGCCGGTGCTCGTCGTCCTCGGCCAGCTTGCGGTCGATGGCCGCGAGGTGGGCTTGAGCGTCGGCCGATGGATGCGGGAGCGCCGCCTTGGCCAGGTCGACGTGCTCGGCGCCGAGCAGCGGGGCGGTCGGCGGCGCCAGCAGGTCGTGCAGGCCGACCGTCGCGTCCTTGCCGTCGTCGGCCTTCTGCGGCTGCACATCCTTGGCGAACCAGACGTCGGCCACGTCGTGCTTGCCGCCGTCGGTCGTCGTGTAGCTGGACACCAGGCCGATGAGGTTGCCGTTGTCGCTGCCCGAACCCTTGCTGGCGTTCAGGTCCAGCGAGGTGATGCCCAGCTCGTCCAGGGTCTTCAGCTCGCCGGCGTCGGTCTTGCCGTCGTGGTTGGCGTCGACCCAGACCTGCAGCTGCTTCCAGTTGG
>NZ_JBFUAB010000007.1:0-218274 GCF_056406535.1 Roseateles sp. P1_C1_2 | reverse complement strand
GTCGTGGCTGTCGAGCTTGCCGTCGTGGTTGCTGTCCTGCTCGGCCATGGCCACATAGCCGTCCTTGGCGTGCTTGCCATTGGCCAGCACGGTGCCCATGCCGAAGAGCTCGCCGCCGTTGTTGATGAGGCCGTCGTGGTTGCGGTCCATCACCAGCAGGCCGTCGCCGCCGGCCACCCAGCCCACCTTGTGGCTCTGGCCGGTGCCCAGCAGGTCGAAGTTGACGCCCTGGGCCGCCGCCAGCGTGTTGACGCCATGGCCGTCCAGGTCCAGCACGATGGGCGTGACGTTGAAGTAGGCGTTCATCTGCGCCGCGCTCATCTCGCCGAAGGTCGTGCCTTGCAGCGCGTCGAGCTGGGCCATGCTCATGGCGGAGATGTCGCGGGTTTCAAGGCCCGAGATCTGGTCCGTCGTCAGGCTGTGGACCTGGTCCGTCGTCAGGGCCGCGGCCTGTGCCGTCGTCAGCGCCGTGATCTGCGTGGCCTTCAGCGTGCCGAACTGGTCGCTGGTGATGGCCTGGATCTGCGCATTGCTCATCGCGGCGACATGGGCCGTGGTCAGCGCGCGCAGGTCGTCGGTCTCCAGCGCCGCGACCTGGGCGTTCGTGAAGGCCTTGACCTGGTTGGTCGTCAGGGCCGCGAACTGGGCGCTCGTGAAGGCGTTCAGGTCATCGGTGGCCAGGTTGTTGATCTGGCCGGTCGTCAGCACCGAGACGCGGCTGCCCAGACCGGTCAGCTGGTCGGTCGTCAGCGCACCCAGCTGGGTGTTGGTGATGGCCTGCAGCGAGGCCGAGGTCAGCTTGGCCAGGTCGTCGGAATCGATGGCCACGATCTGGTCGGTGGACAGCGAATTCACCTGGGCCGTCGTCAGCACGGCGATCTGGGCCGAGCCCATGGCCGTCATGTCGCTGGCGTCCAGGCCCTTGATCTGGGCGGTGGTCAGCGACATCACCTGTGCCGTGCTCAGCGCCGCGACGTGCTCGGTCTGCAGCGAGGCGATCTGGTCGGAGTTCAGGCCGGACAGGGCCGCCGTCGTCACCGCGCGCAGGTCGGCCGTCTGCAGATTGGGCAGCTGGTCGGTCGTCAGCGCGCCGAACTGGGCCGAGCTCATCACCGCGTAATGCTGGGTGCCGAGGGCGGTCAGGTCGTCCGTCGTCAGATGCGACATCTGGCTGGCCGTCAGCGCCTGCACCTGGCCCGTGCTCATGCGCGAGAACTGGTCGGTCGTGAAGGCGTTCAGGTCGTCGCTGTTCATCGTCGACAGCTGGGCCGTCGTCAGCGAGTTGACCTGGGCCGAGGTCAGCGACTGCAGCTGGTCGCTGGTGAGGCCGTCCAGCTGGGTGCTGGACAGCGCACGCAGGGCCGTCGTGGTCAGGAAGCGGATGTCACCGGTCTCGATGGCGGCGAGTTGATCCGTGTTCAGCGCAAACGCCTGGGCCGAGCTCAGCACGGCGACCTGGGCGGTGCCCAGGGCCGTCATGTCGGCGGCCGTCAGGCCTTGCACCTGGACCGTCGTCAGCGAGCCGATCTGGGCGGTGCTGAGGCTGGACACCTCATCCGAAGTCAGGATGTTGATCTGGTCGGACGACAAGCCACGCAGCGCCGCGGTGGTGACGGCACGCAGGTCGGCCGTCTCCATCTTGGGCAGCTGGTCGGTCGTCAGCGAGCCGAACTGGCTGGAGTTCAGCGTCGCGAACTGGGCCGAGCCCATCGCGTTCAGGCTGTCCGAGGTCAGATTGCTCAGCTGGGCCGTCGTCAGCACGGCGACCTGGGCGGTGGAGAGCTTGTTGAACTGGTCGGACGTCAGGCTGTTGAGGTCGTCCGTGTTCAGCGTGCGGACCTGGTCGGTCGTCAGCGAGTTGATCTGGGCCGACGTGAGGGCGCGCAGCTGATCCGAAGTCAGGCCGTCGATCTGGGTGCTGGAGAGAGCACGCAGGGACGAGGTCGTCAGCGACTTCATGTCCGACGCGTCGATGGCCGACAGCTGATCGGTCGACAGGTTCTGGGCCTGGGCCGAGCTCAGCGCAGCGACCTGGCCCGTGGACAGGGCCGTCATGTCGGCGGCGGTCAGGCCCTTGACCTGGGCCGTCGTGAACGCGGCCACCTGGGCCGTGGACAGGCTGGACACCTCATCCGAGGTCAGGGACTGGACCTGGTCCGAGCTCAGGCCACGCAACGCATTGGTCGTGACCGCGCGCAGGTCGGCCGTCTCCAGCTTGGAGAGCTGGTCGGTCGTCAGCGCGGCGAACTGGCCGGAGTTCAGCGTCGCGAACTGGGCCGAGCCCATCGCGTTGAGGCTGTCGGTGGCCAGGTTGCTCAGCTGCGAGGTCGTCAGGGCCTGGATCTGGCCGGTCGACAGGCGCGCGATCTGGTCCGTGGTCAGCACGTTCAGGTCGTCGGTGTTGAGGCTGATGACCTGCGGGTTGGTGGTCAGCGCGTTCAGCTGGGTGCTGGTGAGGCCGCGCAGCTGGTCCGAGGTCAGGCCATCCAGCTGGGTGCTGGACAGGGCACGCAGGGCCGCCGTCGTCAGCGACTTCATGTCGGACGCGTCGATGGCCGACAACTGGTCGGTGCTCAGCGCCTGGACCTGGGTCGAGCTGAGCACGGCCACCTGGGCGGTGCCCAGGGCCGTCATGTCGGCAGCCGTCAGGCCCTTGACCTGGGCCGCGGACAGCGAGGCGATCTGGCCGGTGGACAGGCTGGCCACTTCATCGCTGGTCAGCGTCAGGATCTGGTCGGAGGACAGGCCGGCCAGGGCGGCCGTCGTGACGGCGCGCAGGTCGGCCGTCTCGAGCTTGGGCAGTTGGTCGGACGTCAGCGAAGAGAACTGGGCCGAGTTCAGCGTCGCGAACTGCGCCGAGCCGAGGGCGTTGAGGCTGTCCGTGCCCAGATGGCTGAGCTGGTTGGTCGTCAGCACCTGCACTTGCGCCGTCGACAGCTTGTTGAACTGGTCGGACGACAGGCTGTTCAGGTCGTCGGTGTTCAGCGTACGGACCTGGTCGGTGGTCAGGGCCGTGACCTGGCCGGAGCTCAGGGCGCGCAGCTGATCCGAGGTCAGGCCGTCCAGCTGGGTGCTGGACAGCGCACGCAGGGCGGCCGTGCTGATGAAACGCATGTCGCCGGTTTCGATGGCGGACAGCTGGTCGGTGTTCAGCGCCTGGGCCTGGGCCGAGCTGAGCACGCCGATCTGGGCCGTGCCCATGGCGGTCATGTCGGCGGCCGTCAGGCCTTGCACCTGGACCGTCGTCAGCGCGCCGATCTGGGCGGTGCTGAGGCTGGACACCTCATCGGAGGTCAGCGTGTTGATCTGGTCGGACGACAAGCCGCGCAGCGCCGCGGTGGTCACGGCACGCAGGTCGGCCGTCTCCATCTTGGGCAGCTGGTCGGTCGTCAGCGAAGCGAACTGCGTGGAGTTCAGCGTCGCGAACTGGGCCGAGCCCATGGCGTTGAGGTTGTCGGTGGCCAGGCTGCTCAGCTGGGCCGTCGTCAGCACCTGGACCTGAGCCGTGGAGAGCTTGTTGAACTGGTCGGACGTCAGGCTGTTGAGGTCGTCGGTGTTCAGCGTGCGGACCTGGTCGGTCGTCAGCGAGTTGATCTGGGCCGACGTGAGGGCGCGCAGCTGGTCCGACGTGAGGCCGTCGATCTGGGTGCTGGACAAGGCGCGCAGGGCCGCCGTCGTCAGCGACTTCATGTCGGCGGCGTCGATGGCGGACAGCTGGTCGGTGTTCAGCGCCGCGGCCTGCGCCGAGGTCAGCGCGGCCACCTGGGCGGTGCCCAGGGCCGTCATGTCGCCGGCCGTCAGGCCCTTGACCTGGGCCGTCGTCAGCGTGTTGATCTGTGCCGTCGACATCGACCCGACTTCATCGGACGTCAGCGACTGGACCTGGTCAGACGACAGGCCGCGCAGCGCATTGGTCGTGACGGCGCGCAGGTCGGCCGTCTCCATCTTGGAGAGCTGGTCGGTGGTCAGCGAACCGAACTGGCCGGAATTCAGCGTCGCGAACTGGGCCGAGCCCATCGCGTTGAGGCTGTCGGTGACGAGGTTGCTCAGCTGCGAGGTCGTCAGCGCCTGGACCTGGCCGGTCGACAGGCGCGCGATCTGGTCGGTGGTCAGCACGTTGAGGTCGTCCGTGCTGAGGCTGATGACCTGCGGCGCCGTGGTCAGCGCATTGAGCTGGGTGCTGGTGAGGGCACGCAGCTGGTCGCTGGTCAGGCCGTCGATCTGGGCGCTGGACAGGGCGCGCAGCGTGGCCGTCGTCATCGCCTTCATGTCGGCGGCATCGATGGCCGACAGCTGGTCGGTCGACAGGTTCTGGGCCTGGGCCGAGCTCAGCGCCGCCACCTGGGCGGTGCCCAGGGCCGTCATGTCGGCGGCGGTCAGGCCCTTGACCTGGGCCGTCGTCAGTGCGGCGATCTGGCCGGTGGTGAGGCTGGACACCTCGTCCGAGGTCAGGGACTGAACCTGGTCGGAGGACAGGCCGCGCAGCGCGCTGGTCGTGACCGAGCGCAGGTCGGCCGTCTCCATCTTGGAGAGCTGGTCGGTCGTCAGCGAGCCGAACTGGCTGGAGTTCAGCGTCGCGAACTGGGCCGAGCCCATCGCGTTGAGGCTGTCGGTGACGAGGTTGCTCAGCTGCGTCGTCGTCAGCGCCTGTACCTGCGAGGTCGACAGGCGCGCGATCTGGTCCGTCGTCAGGACGTTGAGGTCATCGGTGTTGAGGCTGATGACCTGCGGGTTGGTGGTCAGCGCATTCAGCTGGGTGCTGGTGAGGCCGCGCAGTTGGTCCGAGGTCAGGCCGTCCAGTTGGGTGCTGCTGAGGGCACGCAGCGTGGCCGTGGTCAGCGACTTCATGTCGGACGCGTCGATGGCCGACAACTGGTCGGTGCTCAGCGCCTGGGCCTGGGTCGAGTTCAGCACGCCGACCTGGCCCGTGGACAGGGCCGTCATGTCGCCGGCCGTCAGGCCCTTGACCTGGTTGGCCGACAGCGAGGCGATCTGGCCCGTCGACAGGCCGGCCACCTCGTCGGTGGTCAGCATCTGGATCTGGTCGGAGGACAGACCCGCCAGGGCGGCCGTGGTGACGGCGCGCAGGTCGGCCGTCTCCAGCTTGGGCAACTGATCCGAAGTCAGCGAAGCGAACTGGGCTGAATTCAGCGTCGCGAACTGGGCCGAGCCCAGGGCGTTGAGGCTGTCCGTGCCGAGGTGGCTGAGCTGGTTGGTCGTCAGCACCTGGATCTGGGCGGTGGACAGCTTGTTGAACTGGTCGGACGCGAGGCTGTTGAGGTCGTCCGTGTTCAGGGTGCGGACCTGGTCGGTCGTCAGCGAGGTGATCTGGCTGGACGACAGCGCACGCAGTTGGTCGCTGGTGAGGCCGTCCAACTGGGTGCTGGACAGGGCGCGCAGGGCGGCCGTGGTGATGAAGCGGATGTCGCCGGTCTCGATGGCGGCGAGCTGGTCGGTGTTCAGCGCTGCCGCCTGAGCCGAGCTCAGCACGGCAATCTGGGCGGTGCCCAGAGCCGTCATGTCGCCCGCCGTCAGGCCTTGCACCTGGCTGGTCGTCAGCGAGCCGATCTGGGCGGTGCTGAGGCTGGAGACCTCATCCGAAGTCAGCGTCAGGACCTGGTCCGAGGACAGGCCGCGCAGCGCGGCGGTGGTGACGGCGCGCAGGTCGGCCGTCTCCATCTTGGGCAGTTGGTCGCTGGTCAGCGAACCGAACTGGCTCGAGTTCAGCGTCGCGAACTGGGCCGAGCCCATGGCGTTGAGGTTGTCGGTGGCCAGGCTGCTCAGCTGGGCCGTCGTCAGCACGGCGACCTGGGCCGTGGAGAGCTTGTTGAACTGGTCGGACGTCAGGCTGTTGAGGTCGTCGGTGTTCAGCGTGCGGACCTGGTCGGTCGTCAGCGAGTTGATCTGGGCCGATGTGAGGGCGCGCAGCTGGTCCGAGGTCAGGCCGTCGAGCTGGGTGCTGGACAAGGCGCGCAGGGCCGCCGTCGTCAGCGACTTCATGTCGGCCGCGTCGATGGCCGACAGCTGGTCGGTCGACAGGTTCTGGGCCTGGGCCGAGCTCAGGGCCGCCACCTGGGCGGTGCCCAGGGCCGTCATGTCGGCGGCGGTCAGGCCCTTGACCTGGGCCGTCGTCAGCGCGGCGATCTGGCCGGTCGACAGGCTGGACACCTCATCCGAGGTCAGCGACTGGACTTGATCCGAGCTGAGGCCGCGCAGTGCATTGGTCGTGACCGAGCGCAGGTCGGCCGTCTCCATCTTGGAGAGTTGGTCGGTGGTCAGCGAACCGAACTGGCTGGAGTTCAGCGTCGCGAACTGGGCCGAGCCCATCGCGTTGAGGCTGTCGGTGACGAGGTTGCTCAGCTGCGTCGTCGTGAGCGCCTGGACCTGCGCCGTCGACAGGCGCGCGATCTGGTCCGTCGTCAGCACGTTGAGGTCGTCGGTGTTCAGGCCGACGATCTGCGGCGCGGTGGTCAGCGCGTTCAGCTGGGCGCTGGTGAGGGCGCGCAGTTGGTCGCTGGTCAGGCCGTCGATCTGGGTGCTGGACAGGGCGCGCAGGGCCGCCGTCGTCATGGACTTCATGTCGGCGGCATCGATGGCCGACAGCTGGTCGGTGCTCAGCGCCGCGGTTTGTACCGAGCTCAGCGCGGCCACCTGGCCGCTGCTCAGTGCGGTCATGTCGCCGGCCGTCAGGCCCTTGACCTGGGTGGCCGACAGCGAAGCGATCTGGCCGGTGGACAGGCTGCCCACTTCGTCGCTGGTCAGCGTCAGGATCTGGTCGGACGTCAGGCCGGCCAGGGCGGCCGTCGTGACGGCGCGCAGGTCGGCCGTCTCCAGCTTGGGCAGCTGGTCGGATGTCAGCGAACCGAACTGGGCCGAGGACAGCGTCGCGAACTGGGACGAGCCCATCGCGTTGAGGTTGTCCGTCGCCAGATGGCTGAGCTGGTTGGTCGTCAGGACCTGGACCTGGGCCGTGGACAGCTTGTTGAACTGGTCGGACGTCAGGCTGTTCAGGTCGTCGGTGTTCAGCGTGCTGACCTGGGCGGTGGTCAGCGAGTTGATCTGGCCGGAGGACAGGGCGCGCAGCTGGTCGGAGGTCAGGCCGTCGAGTTGGGTACTGGTCAGCGCGCGCAGGGCGGCGGTGCTGATGAAGCGGACGTCACCGGTCTCGATGGCGGCCAGCTGGTCGGTGTTCAGCGCCGCGGCTTGTACCGAGCTCAGCACGCCAACCTGGGCGGTGCCCAGGGCCGTCATGTCGCCGGCCGTCAGGCCTTGCACCTGGCTCGTCGTCAACGAACCGATCTGGGCGGTCGTGAGGCTGGACACCTCGTCGGAGCTCAGCGTCAGGATCTGGTCGGAAGACAGGCCACGCAGGGCTGCGGTGGTGACGGCGCGCAGGTCGGCCGTCTCCATCTTGGGCAACTGGTCGCTGGTCAGCGAACCGAATTGCGTGGACGACAGCGTCGCGAACTGGGCCGAGCCCATGGCGTTCAGGCTGTCGGTGGTCAGGTTGCTCAGCTGCGCCGTCGTCAGCACCGCGACCTGGGCCGTCGACAGCTTGTTGAACTGGTCCGACGTCAGGCTGTTCAGGTCGTCGGTGTTCAGCGTGCGGACCTGGTCCGTCGACAGCGCATTGATCTGGCTGGAGGACAGGGCGCGCAGCTGGTCGGAGGTCAGGCCGTCGAGCTGGGTGCTGGTCAAGCCACGCAGGGCGGCCGTGCTCAGCGACTTCATGTCGGCGGCTTCGATGGCCGACAGCTGATCGGTGTTCAGCGCGGACACCTGGGCCGAGCCGAGTGCGGCGATCTGGGCCGTGCCCAGGGCTGTCATGTCGCCGGCCGTCAGGCCTTGCACCTGGGCCGTCGTCAGCGAGCCGATCTGGGCGGTCGTGAGGCTGGACACCTCGTCGGAGCTCAGCGTCAGGATCTGGTCGGAAGACAGGCCACGCAGGGCCGCGGTGGTGACGGCGCGCAGGTCGGCCGTCTCCATCTTGGGCAGTTGGTCGCTGGTCAGCGAACCGAATTGCGTGGAACTCAGTGTCGCGAACTGGGACGAACCCATCGCGTTGAGGCTGTCCGTCGTCAGGTTGCTCAGCTGGGCCGTCGTCAGCACGGCGACCTGGGCGGTGGAGAGCTTGTTGAACTGGTCGGACGAGAAGCTGTTTAGGTCGTCCGTGTTCAGCGTGCGGATCTGGTCCGTCGTCAGCGCGTTGATCTGGCTGGAGGTCAGGGCGCGCAGCTGGTCGGAAGTCAGGCCGTCGAGCTGGGTGCTGGTCAGGCCGCGCAGGGCAGCCGTGCTCAGCGACTTCATGTCGGCCGCGTCGATGGCCGACAGCTGGTCGGTGTTCAGTGCGGACACCTGGGCCGAACCGAGAGCGGCGATCTGGGCCGTGCCCAGGGCCGTCATGTCGCCGGCCGTCAGGCCCTTGACCTGGGCCGTCGTCAGCGCGGCGATCTGGCCGGTCGTCAGGGCGCCGACCTCGTCGGAGGTCAGCGTCAGGATCTGGTCCGAGCTCAGGCCGCGCAGCGCATTGGTCGAGACGGCGCGCAGGTCGGCCGTCTCCATCGTCGGCAGCTGGTCAGACGTCAGCGCGCTGAACTGCGTGGAGTTCAGCGTCGCGAACTGGGACGAGCCCATCGCGTTGAGGCTGTCGCTCGTCAGATGGCTCAGCTGGGACGCCGTCAGCACGGCGACCTGGGCGGTGGAGAGCTTGTTGAACTGGTCGGACGTCAGGCTGTTCAGGTCGTCCGTGTTCAGCGTGCGGACCTGGTCGGTGGTCAGCGAGTTGATCTGGCCGGAGGACAGGGCGCGCAGCTGGTCGCTGGTCAGGCCGTCGAGCTGGGTGCTGGACAGCGCGCGCAGGGCGGCCGTCGTCAGCGACTTCATGTCGGCCGCGTCGATGGCCGACAGCTGGTCGGTCGACAGGTTCTGCACCTGGGCCGAGCTCAGCACGGCCACCTGGGCGGTGTCCAGTGCCGTCATGTCACCGGCGGTCAGGCCCTGGACCTGGGCCGTGGTCAGCGAGCCGATCTGGGCGGTGCTGAGGCTGGCGACCTCGTCGCTGGTCAGCGTCAGGATCTGGTCAGAGGAGAGGCCGCGCAGCGCGGCGGTGGTGACGGCGCGCAGGTCGGCCGTCTCCATCTTGGGCAGTTGGTCGCTGGTCAGCGAACCGATCTGGGTGGACGACAGCGAGGCGAACTGGGAAGAACCCATCGCGTTGAGGCTGTCCGTCGTCAGGTGGCTGAGCTGGGCCGTCGTCAGCGACAGCACCTGGGCGGTGGAGAACTTGTTGAACTGGTCCGACGTCAGCGTGTTGAGGTCGTCCGTGTTCAGGGTGCGGACCTGGTCGGTGGTCAGCGCGATGACCTGGCTGGACGACAGGCCGCGCAGCTGGTCGCTGGTCAGGCCGTCCAGCTGGGTGCTGCTCAGGGCGCGCAGCGCCGCGGTGGTGATGTAGCGGACGTCGCTCGCTTCCAGCGACGACAGTTGATCCGTCGAGAAGCCCTTGGCCTGGGCCGAGGTCAGCGCACCGACCTGGGCGGTCGTCAGGGCCACCATGTCGGCGGCGTTGAAGCCGCGCAACTGGGCGGTGCTGAGCTGCAGGATCTGGCCGGTGCTCAGGGCCTGCAACTGGTCGGTCGTCAGGACGCCGATCTGGTCGGAATTGAAGCCGCCGATGGCAGCGGTCGAGATGGCGCGCAGGTCTTCGGTCTGGAAGGACCGGAGCTGGTCGCTGCTCAAGACAGAAAGGCCGCTGGAGGTGATCACAGCGGCCTGCACGGTGGTCAGCGCGATCAGCTGGTCGGTGCTGAAGGCAGCCCAGTCCTCGGTCGTGAAGTCCCGGATCGTCGTCGTCGTCAGGCCGGGGATCTTCGAAACCGGAATAAAGGGGACGATGCTTGCCATGGTTTTTACCTGCTGTGCTGACGGCCACCGCCTCGTGAAAGGCGACGGCCTGCGTCGAATGGGGGCCTCGACGCGGGGCGCTATCTCGTTGTCTGCGGGGCCTGCCAGACCATCCCTGTCCGGCCCTGCAGCGGGCTGAATCCGGGAAAACCCGCCGTTCTCATGGCGGACTCGTATCCCTAGATTTCAAGTGCTTCGATCGGTTATCGGGACCCTTGGGCTTGACTTGAGGAACAAAGTCTCAAATCGGCCCTTGGGGCTCGAAATCTGGCCTGCCGCTCCCGGTCCGAACACTCAGACCGGGGGTGGTTTTCCCAGTAATCGCTATGCTAGTAAGCACTTAGCGAATTCACGAGCCGATAAGGGCGGGCTTTCGGTGGCAGTTCACGGCCGCCCCATTTGCTTTCGCTAGGCTGTCTGCGTCGCGCTCAGGCCGTTACAAAAATGGGCTTTGACCAGGGCCCGGCAGGCCGTCGCATCCCGCGACAGCAGCGCCTTCACGATGGCGCGGTGCTCGTCCAAAGACTCCGCCAGCCGTCCCTCCCGGAACAGCGAATGGTGGCGGTTGAGCTTCATCAGCCGGCGCAGGTCGCCCACGATCTGCAGCCGCCAGCGGTTGCCGTCGATCTCCAGCACGCGCAGGTGGAAGCGTTCATTGGCGGCGAAGAAGGCGTCCCGGTCGGGCAAAGCCTCTTCCAGGGCCCGATGCAGTTCGCCCAGCTCGTTCAGTTCGGCGTCGGTCGCCTGGGTGGCGATTTCGGCGGCGGCGTCACTTTCTAGAAGGGAAAGCAGTTGATAGGCTTCCCGCACGTCCCGCTCGCTCATCTCCGTCACATAGGCACCGCGGCGCAGCTTCATCGTCACCAGGCCTTCGGAGGCCAGCACCTTCAGCGCCTCGCGCATGGGTGTGCGGCTGATGCCCAGTTCGGCGCAGAGCTTGAGTTCATCAATCCAGGACCCAGGCTCCAACTCCCGCGCCAGGATCTGCTGGCGCAGCCGGTCGGCCACCTGCTCATACAGAGCGGAGGCGGCGAGGGGGGCGTGGTCGAGCGAACCGGGCATAGCGGCCGAGTGTAGCGATTCTGAATTCATAATTATGAATAATCGGTCGGCTAAGATGCTGGCCCAGTTACAGGAGAGTTTCGATGTCGGACGGCAGCCAGGATCACAGCAGCAGGGGGGACGCCCCGGAGTTCAAGACTGCCACGCTGGATCAGTGGGCCAAAGCTGCGGCCAAGTCGGCCCCCGGTGGGGACGTGGCTGCGCTGAACTGGGTCACGCCCGAGGGGCTGACGGTCAAGCCGCTCTACACCGCTGCCGACGTGGCGGATCTGCCGTACGCCGACACACTGCCCGGCTTCGAGCCCTTCCTGCGCGGCCCGCAGGCGACCATGTACGCCGCCCGGCCCTGGACCATCCGCCAGTACGCCGGCTTCTCCACCGCAGAGGAGAGCAACGCCTTCTATAGAAAAGCGCTCGCCGCCGGCGGCCAGGGCGTGTCGGTGGCCTTCGACCTCGCCACCCACCGCGGCTACGACAGCGACCACCCGCGCGTGACGGGCGACGTCGGCAAGGCCGGCGTGGCCATCGACTCGGTGGAGGACATGAAGATCCTGTTCGACGGCATCCCGCTGGACAAGGTATCGGTCTCCATGACCATGAACGGCGCCGTGTTGCCGGTGCTGGCCGGTTATGTGGTGGCGGCGGAAGAGCAGGGCGTGTCGCAGGACAAGCTGGCCGGGACCATCCAGAACGACATCCTCAAGGAGTTCATGGTCCGCAACACCTATATCTACCCGCCCGAGCCGTCGATGCGCATCGTCGGCGACATCATCGAATACACGGCGCGGGAGATGCCCAAGTTCAACTCCATCTCCATCTCCGGCTATCACATGCAGGAGGCGGGCGCCAACCAGGCGCTGGAGCTGGCCTTCACGCTGGCCGACGGCCAGGAGTATGTGAAGACGGCCATGGCCAAGGGCCTGAGCGTGGACGACTTCGCCCCGCGCCTGAGCTTCTTCTGGGCCATCGGGATGAACTTCTACCTCGAGATCGCCAAGATGCGTGCGGCGCGCCTCTTGTGGACCCGCATCATGAAGAGCTTCGGCGCGACCAGCCCCAAGAGCCTGATGCTGCGCACCCACTGCCAGACCTCGGGATGGAGCCTGACCGCCCAGGACCCGTACAACAACGTGGTGCGCACCACCATCGAAGCCATGGCCGCCGTCTTCGGCGGCACGCAGAGCCTGCACACCAACTCGCTGGATGAGGCCATCGCCCTGCCCACCGAGTTCAGCAGCCGCATCGCGCGCAACACCCAGCTCATCATCCAGGAAGAGACCCACATCACCAGCGTCGTCGACCCCTGGGCCGGCAGCTACATGATGGAGAAGCTCACCCAGGACATGGCCGACAAGGCCTGGGAGATCATCGAGGAGGTCAACGCCCAGGGCGGCATGATCAAGTCGGTGGACTCGGGCTGGGCCAAGCTGAAGATCGAGGCGAGTGCGGCCGAGAAGCAGGCGCGCATCGACTCCGGCCAGGACGTCATCGTCGGCGTCAACAAGTACAAGCTGGCCAAGGAAGATCCCATCGACATCCTGGACGTGGACAACGTCAAGGTGCGCGACGGCCAGATCGAGCGCCTGAACCGCATCAAGGCCGCGCGCGACACCGCCGCCGTGCAGGCCGCACTGGCCGCGCTGACCCAGGCCGCCGAGACGGGTGAAGGCAATCTGCTCGACCTCTCCATCAAGGCCGTGCGCCTGCGTGCGACGGTGGGCGAAGTCTCCGACGCGCTGGAAGCCGTCTTCGGCCGCCACCGCGCCGACACGCACAAGGTCAGCGGTGTCTACGCGGCCGCCTACGACTCGGCCGAAGGCTGGGCCAAGCTGCAGGCGGAGATCGCCGCCTTTGGTGACGATCAAGGCCGGCGTCCGCGCGTGATGATCGCCAAGCTGGGCCAGGACGGCCACGACCGCGGCGCCAAGGTCGTCGCGACCGCCTTTGCGGACCTGGGCTTCGACGTCGACATCGGCCCGCTGTTCCAGACCCCCGAGGAATGCGCCCGCCAGGCCATCGAGAACGACGTGCATGCGGTGGGCATCTCGACGCTGGCGGCCGGCCACAAGACGCTGGTGCCGGCCATCATTGCCGAGCTGAAGAAGCAGGGCGCGGACGACATCATCGTGTTCGTGGGCGGCGTGATTCCGGCCCAGGACTACGACATGCTGTACGCGGCGGGCGTGAAGGGCATCTACGGTCCGGGCACGCCCATCCCGGCCAGCGCCAAGGACGTGCTGGAGCAGATCCGCGCGCAGGTGACCGCCTGATGACACCGACGCTGGCGCCTGTCGCCGACGCCGACTTCGAGGCCATGCTCAGCATCCGCATGGAAGCGCTGCGCGAGAGCCTGGAGCGGCTCGGCCGCTTCAACCCCGAGGTGGCGCGGGCGCGGCTGAAGAGCCAGTTCCGGCCGGAGTGGATGCAGCACCTTGTGGTGGACGGAGAGCGCGTCGGCTATTTCACCGTCGAGCCGCGCGAGGGCGAACTGCGGCTGCATCACCTCTATCTGCGGCCCGCCGCGCAAGGGCAGGGCGTGGGCGCCTGGGTGCTCGACCAGATCAAGTCGCAAGGCCTGCCGATCACGCTGGCCGCGCTGCGCGAGAGCCGCGCCAACGATTTCTACCGTCGCCACGGCTTCCAGGTCGTCGAGGAGCAGGACTTCGACATCGAATACCGCTGGGAGGCTGCGTGAGCCTCGCGGCACCCTTGCAAGCCGGCGACCGCCGTGCGCTGGCCAAGGCCATCACGCTGATCGAGTCCACCCGGGCCGACCACCGCGAGCAGGCCGATGTGCTGCTGACCGCACTGATGCCTGCCACCGGCAGTGCGCTGCGCCTGGGCATCTCCGGCGTGCCGGGCGTCGGCAAGAGCACCTTCATCGAGGCCTTCGGCATGTTCCTGCTGGAGCGCGGCCACCGCGTGGCGGTGCTGACGGTGGACCCGTCCAGCACCTTGTCCGGCGGCGCCATCCTGGGCGACAAGACGCGCATGGAAAGGCTCTCCATGGACCAGCGCGCCTTCATCCGCCCCAGCCCGAGCAGTGGCACCCTGGGCGGCGTGGCCGAGAAGACGCGCGAGGCCATGCTGCTGTGCGAGGCGGCGGGCTATGACGTCGTCATCGTCGAGACCGTCGGCGTCGGCCAGAGCGAGACGGCCGTGGCCGGCATGACCGACCTCTATCTGCTGCTGCAACTGCCCAACGCGGGCGACGACCTGCAGGCGATCAAGAAGGGCGTCATGGAGCTGGCCGACCTCGTCGTCATCAACAAGGCCGACCTGGACGACGTGGCCGCCACGCGCGCGCAGGCCCAGATCACGTCCGCGCTGCGGCTGCTGCCCACGCATGCTCACGCCAACCATCGCGTCATGAAGGTCAGCGCGCTGAAGGCCGACGGCATCGCGCCGGTGTGGGAGGCGCTGACGGCCCTGCGCACGGCGAGTGAAGCCAGCGGCGCCTGGGCGGCCAAGCGCCGCGAGCAGTCGCTGGCGTGGATGTGGGCGCGCATCCAGTCGGGGTTGAAGCTGGCCTTCGTCACGCATCCCGGCGTACAAGCTCAACTCGACGCCGCCACCGCGGCCGTGCGCGAAGGCCGCACGCCGGCCTCCACCGCCGCGCGCCAGTTGCTGGCCGCCTTCAGGAACACTTCGTCATGATCACCGGCCTGCATCACATCAACCTGCGCGCACCGGCCGAGCTGCTGGCCACGCTGCGCGATTTCTATCGCGACGTGCTCGGTCTGGAGCAAGGCCCGCGGCCCGATTTCGGCAGCCCGGGCTATTGGCTTTATGCGGGCGGCCACCCGGTAGTCCACCTGTCCACGCAGAGGGCCGATGAGCCACTGCGCGGCCCGGTGAACCCTGCCGCGCCGACGACCTACGACCACACCGCCTTCTTTGGCACCGACCCGGTGGCCACCGCGGTGCACCTGCGCGAGTGCGGCGTGGCCTTCCACGAATCCCGCTCGCCCGTCACCGGCCAGCACCAGTTCTTCTTCCAAGATCCCGCCGGCAACGGCGTGGAGATCAATTTCCCGTTCGAGGGTTGAACCGACATGCAAGACATCCTGCAAGCACTCGAAGCCAAGCGCGCCCGTGCGCGGCTCGGCGGTGGCGAGAAGCGCATCGCCGCCCAGCACGCCAAGGGCAAGCTGACCGCCCGCGAACGGCTGGAGCTGCTGTTCGATGAAGGCAGCTTCGAGGAATGGGACATGTTCGTCGAGCACCGCTGCGTGGACTTCGGCATGCAGGACAACAAGATCCCCGGTGACGGCGTCGTGACCGGCTACGGCATGATCAACGGCCGCCTCGCCTTCGCCTTCAGCCAGGACTTCACCGTCTTCGGCGGCGCGCTGTCCGAGGCCCATGCGGAGAAGATCTGCAAGGTGATGGACCAGGCCATGAAGGTCGGCGCCCCGGTCATCGGCCTGAACGACTCGGGCGGTGCGCGAATCCAGGAAGGTGTCGCGTCGCTGGGGGGTTATGCCGACGTCTTCCAGAAGAACGTGATGGCCTCCGGCGTCATCCCGCAGATCAGCATGATCATGGGCCCCTGTGCCGGCGGCGCCGTCTACTCGCCGGCGATGACGGACTTCATCTTCATGGTGAAGGACAGCTCCTATATGTTCGTCACCGGCCCCGAGGTCGTGAAGACGGTGACGCACGAGGAAGTGACGGCCGAGGAACTGGGCGGCGCGACCACGCACAACAGCCGCAGCGGCGTGGCTGACCTGGCTTTCGAGAACGACGTCGAGGCACTGTTGATGCTGAGGCGCTTCTTCAACTACCTGCCGCTGTCCAACCGTGAGAAGGCGCCGTGCCGCCCGAGTGGTGACCCCGCCAGCCGGCTGGACATGTCGCTGGACACGCTGGTGCCCGACAACCCGAACAAGCCTTACGACATCAAGGAACTGATCCTCAAGGTCGTGGACGATGGCGACTTCTTCGAGCTGCAGCCCGACTACGCCAAGAACATCGTCACCGGCTTCGGCCGCATGGAAGGCCAGACGGTCGGCATCGTCGCCAACCAGCCGCTGGTGCTGGCCGGCTGCCTCGACATCAAGAGCAGCATCAAGGCCGCACGTTTCGTGCGCTTCTGCGATGCCTTCAACATCCCCGTCGTCACCTTCGTCGACGTGCCCGGCTTCATGCCCGGCACCTCGCAGGAGTACGGCGGCATCATCAAGCATGGCGCCAAGCTGCTGTACGCCTATGCCGAATGCACGGTGCCCAAGATCACCGTCATCACCCGCAAGGCCTATGGCGGCGCCTATGACGTGATGGCCTCCAAGCATCTGCGCGGTGACGTCAACTTCGCCTGGCCCAACGCCGAGATCGCCGTGATGGGCGCCAAGGGCGCGGTGGAAATCATCTTCCGCGAGGACAAGAAGGACCCGGCCAAGCTGGCCGAGCGTGAGGCCGAATACAAGGCCCGCTTCGCCAACCCCTTCGTGGCCGGCGCGCGCGGCTTCATCGACGACGTCATCCAGCCGCACGAGACGAGGAAGCGCATCTGCCGCAGCCTGTCGATGCTGAAGGACAAGAAGCTGGAGAACCCGTGGCGCAAGCACGGGAACATCCCGCTGTGAGCGCGCCATGATTGCCCACTACCCGCGATTGCGCGACGGTGCGGGCCCGGGCCTCGTGCCTAAATTCGGCGGCCTGCCCTGGGGGCTGCCGCAGCGCCTGTGGCCAGTCTGCGAAGAGTGCGGCGGCCTGATGAGCCATCTGGCTCAGTTGCCGCACGAGCCGCAGGCCATGCCCATCGGCGAAGGCCGCGTGTTGTTCATCTTCAAGTGCGAGGGTGACGACGTCTGCAGCTTTTGGGAGCACGACGGTGGCGCGAACGTCGTTTTGGAGATTCTCCGTGCGGAGCTTGGAGACGGCGCGATGACGCCGCCCGCTCACGACGGCCCGCCGCCCACGTTGCTGCGCGAGATCGGCATCGTTGGCTGGGACGCGAAGGACGACGGCGCACCGCCCGAGCTGGAAGCGGCGTTCTATAGCTACGGCGCGTTTGACGACCTGCCCGGCGACATCGCGCATCCGCACGATTGGGCGAGCGCCTGGCGAACGAAGAGCGGTGGTGTGCCTTACTGGACGGCGAACGGCGCTCAGGCACAGCCCGACATTCCGCCCGGCCGCCTGCTGCTTCAGATCGACAACTGGCTTGAGCTTGAAGGCGGCGACACCGCCGAGATTGCGAACTTGTGTTCCGACGGAACGGCATACGTGTTCGTTGACCGGGCGACGGTTCCTCCCACTTATTCGATGTTCATCAACCGCTGATATGGGTAAGGCCAACTGCGCCGCCGAAGCGCGCCAACTCACCGACATCCCCAACATCGGCAAGGCCATGGCCGCCGATCTCGTCCAGCTGGGCCTGCCCACGCCCGCGCATGTGAAGGCCATGGACCCCTTCAAGACCTATGACCGTCTGCGCGACGCCCAGGGCCGTCTGCACGATCCCTGCGTGCTGGACACCTTCATGGCCGCCCACGACTTCATGAACGGCGGGCCCGCCCAGCCGTGGTGGCACTTCACCGGGCAGCGCAAGAAGCTGCTGGGCAAGACGAAATAACGAGGTACTGCATGTTCACGAAGATCCTGATTGCGAACCGTGGCGAGATCGCTTGCCGCGTGATTGCCACGGCAAGGAAGATGGGCATCGCCACCGTCGCCGTGTATTCGGAAGCCGACAAGGATGCCCGCCATGTCGAGCTGGCCGACGAGGCCGTGCTGCTCGGCCCGGCGCCGTCACGCGAGAGCTACCTCGTCGCCGACAAGATCATTGCCGCCTGCAAGCAGACCGGCGCGCAGGCGCTGCACCCCGGCTATGGCTTCCTGTCCGAGAACGAAGACTTCGCCCGGCGCTGCGAGGAGGAGGGCATCGTCTTCATCGGGCCCAAGCACTACAGCATCGCGGCGATGGGCGACAAGATCGCTTCCAAGAAGCTGGCCAACGAGGCCAGCGTCAGCACCATTCCCGGCCACAACGAACCCATCCTGTCGGCGGAAGAGGCGGTAGAGATCGCCAAGCGCATCGGCTACCCCGTCATGATCAAGGCCAGCGCCGGCGGCGGCGGCAAGGGCCTGCGGGTGGCCTTCAACGACAAGGAATGCTTCGAGGGCTTCACGTCCTGCCGCAACGAGGCGCGCAACAGCTTCGGCGACGACCGCGTCTTCATGGAGAAGTTCGTCGAGCAGCCGCGCCACATCGAGATCCAGGTGCTCGGCGACTCGCAAGGCAACGTCGTCTATCTGCACGAGCGCGAGTGCTCCATCCAGCGCCGCCACCAGAAGGTCATCGAGGAAGCGCCGTCGCCCTTTATCAGCGAGGCCACGCGCAAGGCCATGGGCGAGCAGGCCGTCGCCCTGGCCAAGGCCGTGAAGTACCAGAGTGCCGGCACGGTGGAGTTCGTCGTCGGCAAGGACCAGGACTTCTATTTCCTGGAGATGAATACCCGGCTGCAGGTCGAGCACCCGGTCACCGAGTGCATCACCGGCCTGGACCTCGTCGAGCAGATGATCCGCGTCGCCGCCGGCGAGCCGTTGTCGTTCACGCAGGACCAGATCAGGCGCGATGGCTGGGCCATCGAATGCCGCATCAACGCGGAAGACCCGTTCCGCAACTTCCTGCCCTCCACCGGCCGCCTGGTGCGCTATCAGCCGCCGGAAACGAGCATGGCGCAGGCCGAGCCGGAGCGCTTCGGCGTGCGCGTGGACACCGGCGTCTACGAGGGCGGCGAGATCCCGATGTTCTATGACTCGATGATCGCCAAGCTCATCGTGCACGGGAAGGACCGTGCCGAGGCTATCGCCAAGATGCGCGAGGCGCTGAACGGCTTCGTCATCCGCGGCGTGTCCAGCAACATCCCCTTCCAGGCGGCCCTGCTGGCTCATCCGGACTTCGCGACCGGCAACTTCAACACCGGCTTCATCGCCCAGCATTACGCCGGCGGCTTCAAGGCCGAGGACGTGCCGCACGCCGACCCGCTCTTCCTGGTCGCGCTGGCCGGCTTCATCCGCCGCAAGGCGCGCGAGCGCGAGGCCGGCATCAGTGGCCAGCTGCGCGGCCACGAGGTGCAGATCGAGCATGACTATGTTGCCGTCGTGAACCTCGGCGGTGGTCGCAGCGAGCAGCATGCGATGCATATCAGTGAGTTCGGCGGTGCTCTCGGCGAGGCGCGTGTGCAGGTGGGCGGCAAGGACTACCGGATCGTGTCGCGCTCGCGGCTGAACGATGTACGCATCACCGGCACCGTGAACGGCGAGCCCTTCACCGCCCAGGCCGAGCGCGGCGCGGCCAAGAATCCGCTGGCCTACCGCATCCAGCACGGCGGCCTCTCCATCGAGCTGACGGTGCTGAGCCCGCGCGCCGCCGATTTGCAGGCACTGATGCCCTACAAGGCGCCGCCGGACACGAGCAAGTTCCTGTTGTCGCCGATGCCGGGCCTGCTCGTGCACCTCGCCGCGCAGGTGGGCCAGACCGTGCAGGCCGGCGAACGCCTGGCCGTCATCGAGGCGATGAAGATGGAGAACATCCTCAACGCGTCGCAGGACGTGACGGTGGCCGAGGTGCTGGCCAAGCCGGGCGAGAGCCTGGCGGTGGACCAGCCCATCCTGAGGTTCGCGTGATGAGCAGCAAGCCTTACAGGATCCTTGGCATCCAGCAGATCGCCATCGGCGGCCCCGACAAGCAGGCGCTGCGCCGCCTGTGGGTGGACGTGCTGGGTCTGAGCGTGACCGGCAACTTCGTCTCCGAGCGCGAGAACGTGGACGAGGACATCTGCGCCATCGGCAGCGGGCCGCACAAGGTCGAGGTGGACCTGATGCAGCCGCTGGATCCCGACAAGAAGCCCGCCGTGCACACCACGCCGCTGAACCACGTGGGTCTGTGGGTGGATGATCTGGCCAAGGCGTTCGAGTGGATGAGCGCCCATGGCGTGCGCTTCGCGCCGGGCGGCATCCGCAAGGGCGCCGCCGGCTACGACATCTGCTTCATCCACCCCAAGAGCAACGACGAGTTCCCCATTGGTGGCGAAGGCGTGCTGATCGAGCTGGTGCAGGCGCCGCCCGAGGTCATCGCGGCGCTGGGCTGAGCTTTTCTTCCAGGCCGTAGCGGCGCTGCAGGGCGGCCAGCGCGGGTTGCTCGTCGCGCAGGAAGCGGTTGAACTGGGCGATCAGCCCGGCATGCCGGATGCTTGAGAGCCGGTAGTGGTAGGCGTAGGGCGTGGGCAGCAGCGTCGCAGAGGGCAGGAGAGCCTCGGGCTGCCCCAACTGCTTGAGCTGGTACAGCGCCACCGGCAGGGCCAGTTGCACGCCGTCGACGCGGCCGGCCAGGGCCATGCGCATCAGCCGCGAAGGGTCGCCGGCTTCGGTCAGCGTCAGGCTGCCGGCCTGCACGAGGGGCAGGAAGCGCTTGGGCGTGTAGCCGCGCACGATGCCAAGGTTGTGCACCGGCTGGTCGCGCTTGGCCGCAGGCACCATGACCACGTCCTGGAACGGCACGGCGGGCTCCGAATAGAAGAGCGTGCGACCGCGCTTGGCTTCGGCCTCCCAGCTCTGGTTGTCGGGAAAGACGCCATCCAGGCGGTCGGCCACATGCTCGGCCGTCAGCCGCTTGGTGGGCAAGCTGACGTAGTTGAAGCTGTGCCCGTGGCGGCGGGCGAAGAGGTCGAGCATCTCGCGCACATAGCCGCGGAACTCGCCATTGCCGCCGCTGCTCATGATGGGGGCGTAATCGACGTCCTCGACACCGATGACGAAGCGGTCGGCCTGCGCCGGATGCATGGCCGCGAGAAGCAGCGGGGTTGTGAGGAGGTTCGCGAGCCAGGCCGGCTGTCGTCGCATGGATGCAGGGGGTCGGCGGGGATGCGGCATCGTCGCACAGGCTTGGGCGCGGCGAGGGCGTGCCGATCGAGCCGCGGTCATCGCGGCGCTGGCTGAGCGGTGGCTGCGCTCAGCCGGGCTGGCGCGGCGTGCTGGCGAGCTTGTTGAGGTCGACGCTGCCGATGGCACTGCGCAGCTGTTCGATGCCGACCTGGTCGCCCTTGGCCTCGACGATGACGCCATTGGGCAGCAGCACCGTCAACTCGGCGTGCGAGCCATCCTTTCGATACTCCTCGCGCACCGTGCGGTCGCCCTGCTTGAACACGCGTTCGATGCGGCCATCGGTCTCCTTGTCGAGCGTCATATTGGCCCAACCGGCCAGGCCGGCCATGCCGGCGAGGCTGCCCATGTCGGTGATGTCCAGGCCGAAGGACTTGTCGCCATTGCCGTAGCGGGCCTTGGCAGAGGACGAGTTGAAGCCCATCGCGCCGCCACTCTGGGCCTCGACGCTGGTGCGCTTGAAGTCGCCGAAATTCTCGGGCAGCAGCGCCTTCAGATCGGCGGCCGGCATCGGCTTGCCGCCCCCGGTGGCACCGCTCACCGCGCCCATCATCTCGCCGAGCGCCTTGCCGGCAGCGGCGCTGTCACCCTTGGCCTGGGCCTCCTCCATGCGTTTGCCCAGGGCCTCCATGCGCTTGGCGGCCGCCTCCATCTTGCTGGTGTCCAGGGTGACGTCGCCATTCGGGCCCTTGATCGTCACCGCGCCGCCACCGGGATGCCCGCCGCCCCAGCTGCCGACGCCGACCACCGCGGTGGTCACCGCACCCACCACCAGCCCCGCCACGATGCCCACCACCACGATCACAGCGGTGTAGCCGGCGGACTTCTCCGGCGGGTTGCGCATCAGCACCGGCAGCCCGAGGTAGATAAGGTAGATGGAGTAGAGCCCGCAAAGCAGGCCCAGCACGCCCAGCGAGGGCAGCAGCTGGAACACCCCACCGACAAAGCCGGCCGTGCAGCCATAGGCCACCAGCTTGAGCGCGGCCAGGGGATCGGGCGTGCCGCCGAACGTGGGCGCCAGTGCATTCACCAGCAGCGACAGCAGATAGACCATGCCCAGCGACAGCGCATAGCTCACCACCATATGCACCAGGCCACTCAGGAAAGGCATGCGGTAGCTGACGCCGAAGGCGCCTACCCCCACCACCGACAAGCCGATGAAGGCCGCCACCGCCGGTATCGCCGCCAGGATGAGCAGCCATTCCTTGTACAGGGACTGCACCGTGGCGGCCTCCTGGGCGATCTGCGGCCAGGTTTCCTTGGGCTTGAGCAGGATGTCTTGGATGCGCTGGACAAGATTCATTGCGTTCTCCGGGTGAGATGACCCATCGTAGAAGCCGCCCCTCTGCGTCACACATGGGGCTTTCATGAAGCGCCTCGCGGCGCCGCGTCTTTGGCGTTGGCGAAGCCGCGCTTCCCGAATCACCGCTTCTGCGAAACCGTACCCGCCCGTAACCTGCGCAGCAGCAAAACTTGCGCGTGCCGCGCTGGGCTCACCGGCCCGTGGCACACCGGAAGGCGGGGAGGCCACAAGCCGCTTCGCGAGTTCGGTCGCAAGGCTTTGCCCGCGCTCGGGGCCAGAATCGGCGCCTTCGTCCGACAAGCCGCCCGATGCGCCCCTTCCTTTTCCTGCTGGCCCTGCTGCCGACGCTCGCCCAGGCCTGGGGCAATCACACCCCCATGTGCTACCGCGCCTTCGAGCGCATGCCCGAGGTCGCGAATGCCGCGGCCGTGAAGGCCGAACCCCTGGTCGATTTCCTGCGCGACCAGGAGGTGGCCATCAGGCGTGCACTCGATGCGCAAGAGGCCTGGGCCCGTGAGCGTCTGAAAAACCACGCGCCCCGTCCGGACTTGCTGCGCTTTGTCGCCGACGCCAAACGCAGCGACGTCGAACGCCGCACCGCTTTCCTGCGCGCTCTGCGCCTCTCGCCGCAATCCAAGCTGGCGCTGTATCTGCAGGTTGATCCGCGCGATGTCGAATCAACACTGCCGCCCATCGACGCCGCCCTTGTCACCGCTGTGAAGCCGGGCGCGGGTGCCACGCAGCGCTTCGTGGCGCTGCAACCCGGCGAGGCTGTTGCGCCGCTGGCCGTGCTGGCCTCGGCCTGTGACGAACCCGACTACGGTCACGACCTCAACCTGTTCGACGACAACCCCGGCCGACCGACGCCAGGTTACGGCTTCGGCAAGCAGCCCTTCGGTAACGCGGCCGTCGCCATCGGTTCGCAGGCGCCTTTCCACATGGGCTTCTTCCATCAGGGCGGCGTCTTCAACACGCTGGCGCCGAGCTTCGCCCGCACCTTCGCCGAACTGCGCGTGCAGCAGTACAGCGGCTTGGCCGTGCTGGCCTGGCAGACTGGGCACGCCTACTGGGGCTGGCGCTTCGCCGGCATGGCCCTGCACCATGTCGAAGACCTGACCCAGCCCTATCACGCCAGCGCGGCGCCGGGCGCGACGCTGGGCCACATGATGTGGGTCAACTTCAAGGCCCAGGTCGGCGCGCCGGCGGACCGGCAGGGCCTGGTCGTGCTGCAGGGCAACCGCCATTTCGTGCTCGAGCAGTTCCAGACGCGCTGGATCATCGAGGCCGCGCGCCAGCGCCGCGATGGGCCGCTGGAGCTGGCCCTGCGTGACGCGGCCCGCGACGCGCGCTACCCGGCGTGGGACTTCGGCTATGTGCGTGACGTCGTCGCCGCAGAGGCTTTCGCGGCCGGCCCGGCCACCGACGCGGCCGTCGTCGTCGGCGCACTGGCGAAATTCGTCACTGACCCCAATTTCGACTTCGCCGCCAACGAGGCCCAGCTCGGGCCGGAGCTCGCGCGGGACCTGCAGGGCCAGCGTGAAGCCCTGCAGGGCCAGATTGCCGAACTGCTGGGCCATTTCGGTGCGCACAGCCGCAACGCCCTGCGCGGCATGCTGAAACAGGCCGGGCCGGCGGCACGCTGAGCTTCGCAAAGGACGAAACAAAAGTCGTTTTCTGGCGCAGAATCTCCTTCTTCACGAAGGCTATGCTCGAGTTGGACGATCACCATGCGCCACGACCTCACCACACTCAATCTCGTGCTCGCCATCGAGCAGACCCGCTCGATCACCCGCGGCGCCGCCCAGGAACACCTGGCGCTGGCGGCTGCCAGCAAGCGCCTGTCCGACCTGGAAAGCCGCCTCGGCGTGCAGCTCTTCGAGCGGCGCGCCCGGGGCGTCGAGCCCACCGAAGCGGGCCGTGCACTGGTGCGTCACATCCGTTCGCTGCACGCCTCCCTCTATGCCCTCGAAACCGAGGTCATGGAGTTTTCGCGCGGCATCAAGGGCCATCTGCGCATTGCCGCCAACAGCAGCGCCATCACCGAGGCGTTGCCGCCCCATCTGGTGGGCTTCTCGCAGGCGCACTCGCAGATCCGCATCAGCATGGAAGACCTGACCAGCGCCGAGGTGCAAGCCGCGGTGGCTGAAGGGCGCGCGGACGTCGGCGTCTTCACGCCGCCGCTGGTGGACAACCGCCTGCAGACCTGGGTGGTCGGCCACGGCCGCCTGGCTGCCCTCGTGCCGCTGAAGCACCCCTTGAGCACGCGCGAGGAAGTCACCTTCGACGACCTGCTGGCCTATGACCTCATCGGCCTGCATGCCGGCGCCAGCGCCCAGGAGCTGATGCGCGAACAGGCCGCGGCGCGTGGCAAGACGCTGAATGCGCGCTGGCAGGTGCGCGGCTTCGACGCCATCGCCCAGCTCGTCGAGGCGGGCCTCGGCGTGGCCGTGCTGCCCGAGCAGCCGGCCGAGCGCTTCACCCGCGTCTTCGGTGTGCGCTGCCTGCGCCTTGAAGAGCCCTGGGCCGAGCGCGAATATGTATTGGGTGTGTTGCGCCAGCAGCGTCTGCCCACCGTGGTGCAACGCTTCGTGGACACCTTGATTCCTCGAGACAAGCAATGATTCCATTTCACGCCGTTCACGGCGCGTGCCGGGCCGAGCGCCGGGCCGCTCCCCAGCCGGCCCGTATCCCCCCGGGGGATCGGCTGGTGTACTCGCCAGACGAGGGGCAGACATGACCACCTCTAGAACGCTTTACGACAAGCTCTGGGATGAGCATGTCGTGCACACCGAGCCCGATGGCACGGCGCTGCTCTACATCGACCGCCACCTCGTCCATGAGGTGACCAGCCCCCAGGCCTTCGAAGGCCTGGACCTGGCCAGCCGCAAGGTCTGGCGCCTGAGCGCGAATCTCGCCGTCAGCGACCACAACGTGCCGACGACGGACCGCAGCCAGGGCATCGCCGACCCGATCTCGCGCCTGCAGGTCGACACGCTGGACGCCAACTGCGACCGCGTCGGCATCACGCAGTTCAAGATGAACGACAAGCGCCAGGGCATCGTGCATGTCATCGGCCCGGAGCAGGGCGCCACGCTGCCCGGCATGACGGTCGTCTGCGGCGACAGCCACACGTCCACGCACGGCGCGTTTGGCGCGCTGGCGCATGGCATCGGCACCAGCGAGGTCGAGCATGTGCTGGCCACGCAGACGCTGTCGGCCAAGAAGGCTAAGAACCTGCTCGTCAAGGTCGAAGGTCAATGCCCCAAGGGCGTTGGTGCCAAGGACATCGTGCTGGCCATCATCGGCAAGATCGGCACTGCCGGCGGCAATGGCTACACCATCGAATTCGCGGGCGCGGCCATCCGCTCGCTGTCGATGGAAGGTCGCATGACCGTCTGCAACATGGCCATCGAAGCCGGCGCCCGCGCCGGCCTGATCGGCGTGGACGAGACGACCATCCAGTACGTGCGTGGCCGCCCCTTCTCGCCGCAGGGCGTGGAGTGGGATCAGGCCGTCGCCTACTGGCGCACGCTGCATTCCGACCCCGGCGCGCATTTCGACAAGGTTGTTGAGCTCGACGCTGCACAGATCCGCCCGCAAGTCAGCTGGGGTACCTCGCCCGAGATGGTGCTGGCCATCGACGAGCGCGTGCCCGACCCCGACAAGGAAAGGGACGCCGTCAAGCGCGGCGCCATCGAGCGCGCGCTGACCTATATGGCGCTGGAACCCAACAAGGCCATCAGCGACATCCATGTCGACAAGGTCTTCATCGGCTCCTGCACCAACAGCCGCATCGAGGACATGCGCGAGGCCGCGGCCGTCGTGCGCCGCGTGGGTGGGCGCCTGGCCAAGAACATCAAGCTGGCCCTGGTCGTGCCGGGCTCCGGCCTCGTCAAGGCGCAGGCCGAGGCCGAAGGCCTGGACCAGGTCTTCAAGGCCGCCGGCTTTGAATGGCGCGAGCCGGGTTGCTCCATGTGCCTGGCGATGAACGCCGATCGGCTGGAGCCGGGCGAGCGCTGCGCCTCCACCAGCAACCGCAACTTCGAAGGCCGCCAGGGCGCGGGTGGCCGCACCCACCTCGTCAGCCCGGCGATGGCCGCCGCGGCCGCGATGACCGGTCACTTTGTCGACGTCCGCACATTGAGCTGAGAGTCATGGACAAGTTCACCATCCACAAGGGCCTGGTCGCGCCCATGGACCGCGACAACGTCGACACCGACGCCATCATCCCCAAGCAGTTCCTGAAGTCGATCAAGCGCAGCGGCTTCGGCCCCAATCTGTTCGACGAGTGGCGCTACCTGGACCACGGCGAGCCCGGCCAGGACCCGGCCAGCCGCAAGCCCAACCCCGACTTCGTGCTGAACCTGCCGCGCTATGCCGGTGCCAGCGTGCTGGTCGCGCGCAGCAACTTTGGCTGCGGCTCCAGCCGCGAGCACGCGCCCTGGGCGCTGCAGCAGTACGGCTTCCGCGCCATCCTGGCGCCGAGCTTCGCCGACATCTTCTTCAACAACTGCTTCAAGAACGGCCTGCTGCCCATCGTGTTGCCAGAGAGCGCCATCGCTCGCCTGTTCGATGAGGTCTATGCCTTCCCGGGCTATCAGCTCGTCGTCGACCTGCCGCGCCAGGTCGTCGTCAAGCCCGACGGAGCCGAACTGCCCTTCGACATCGAGCCCTTCCGCAAGGAATGCCTGATCGGCGGTCTCGACGAGATCGGCCTGACGCTGCAGCACACCGACAAGATCCGCGCCTATGAGGCTGCCCGCATTGCTGCGAAGCCTTGGCTCAATAACCGAGTGATTTGAGATGAAGAAGATTGCAGTACTGCCGGGCGACGGTATCGGCCCAGAGATCATGGCCGAGGCCGTCAAGGTGCTGAAGGCGCTGGACCTGCCTTTGCAACTCGACTGGGCCGACGTCGGCGGCAAGGCCTACGAGACCAGCGGCCACCCGCTGCCGCCCGCCACGCTGAAGCTGGCCCAGGAAGCCGACGCCGTGCTGTTCGGCGCCGTGGGCGACTGGAAGTACGACAAGCTGGAGCGCTCGCTGCGTCCCGAGCAGGCCATCCTCGGCCTGCGCAAGGCCCTGGGCCTGTTCGCCAACTTCCGCCCCGCCATCTGCTACGAGCAGCTGACGCATGCGTCGTCACTGAAGCCCGAGCTGGTTGCAGGCCTGGACATCCTGCTCATCCGCGAGCTGACCGGCGACATCTATTTCGGCCAGCCGCGCGGCCGCCGCACGGCCGTGGACGGCCACTTCCCCGGTGCCGATGAAGCCTTCGACACGATGCGTTACTCGCGCCCCGAGATCGAGCGCATCGCCCACGTCGCCTTCCAGGCCGCCCGCAAGCGTGGCAAGCGCCTGACCAGCGTCGACAAGGCCAATGTGCTGGAGACCTCGCAGTTCTGGAAGGACATCGTCATTGAAGTCCACGCGAGCTACCCGGACGTCGAGCTGGACCACATGTACGTGGACAACGCCGCCATGCAACTCGTCAAGGAGCCGAAGAAGTTCGACGTCGTCGTGACAGGCAATATGTTCGGCGACATCCTGTCGGATGAAGCCGCGATGCTGACCGGTTCCATCGGCATGCTGCCGTCCGCCTCGCTCGATGCCAACAACAAGGGTCTGTATGAGCCCAGTCACGGCAGTGCGCCGGACATCGCCGGCAAGGGGATTGCCAATCCTCTGGCTACAATCCTGTCCGCTGCCATGATGCTCAAGTTCTCCCTCAACCAAGCCGACGCTGCCGCTCGTATCGAGACGGCCGTGCAGTCGGTGCTGGCCCAGGGCTTGCGCACTGCCGACATCTGGTCCGAAGGCACCTCGAAGGTCACGACCATCGAGATGGGCGACGCTGTCGTCAAAGCCATTACGACCACGAAAACCATCAAGAGCTAAAGCTCCGTCTCGTCTCGCCCCTCCAAACCCGGCGAACGAGCCGGGGCCCAAAGTGGATGGGGTTTGGTGAATGACAAAGGAATGATGATGACGACTTTGGTAGGCCTTGTCGGCTGGCGTGGAATGGTTGGCTCCGTGTTGATGGAGCGCATGACCGCCGAGCGCGACTTCGACCTGATCGAGCCGCTGTTCTTCTCGACCTCCAACGCCGGTGGCGCTGCCCCGGCCCAGGCCAAGAACGAGAAGTCGCTGCAGAACGCCTTCGACATCGAACAGCTCAAGCGCTGCGACATCGTCATCACCGCCCAGGGCGGCGACTACACGACCGAGGTCTATCCCAAGCTGCGCGCCGCGGGCTGGAACGGCCACTGGATCGACGCGGCCTCCACGCTGCGCATGGCTGACGACGCCGTCATCATCCTGGACCCCGTCAATCGCCAGGTCATTGACCAGGCGCTGAGCAACGGCGGCAAGAACTGGATCGGCGGCAACTGCACCGTCAGCTGCATGCTGATGGGCGTGGGCGCGCTGTACAAGGCCGGCCTCGTCGAGTGGATGTCCACCCAGACCTACCAGGCCGCCAGCGGCGGTGGTGCCCAGCACATGCGCGAACTGCTGACGCAGTACGGCACGCTGAACGCCTCGGTCAAGTCGCTGCTGGACGACCCCAAGAGCGCCATCCTCGACATCGACCGCCTGTTGGCCGAGAAGCAGCGCAGCCTGTCGCCCGACGAGGTGGCCAACTTCGGCGTACCGCTGGGCGGCTCGCTGATCCCCTGGATCGACAAGGACCTCGGCAACGGCCAATCCAAGGAAGAGTGGAAGGGCATGGCCGAGACCAACAAGATCCTCGGCTCGGGCGCCATTCCCGTGGACGGCTTCTGCGTGCGCGTCGGCGCCATGCGCTGCCACAGCCAGGCCCTGACCTTCAAGCTGAAGAAGGACGTGCCCCTGGCCGACATCGAGGCCATGATCGCCGCCGACAACGCCTGGGTGAAGGTGGTGCCGAACACGCGCGAAGCCACCATCCGCGACCTGACGCCGGTGGCCGTCACCGGCACCATGACCATCCCGGTCGGTCGCCTGCGCAAGCTGGCCATGGGTCCCGAGTACCTGGGCGCCTTCACCATCGGCGACCAACTGCTGTGGGGCGCTGCCGAGCCGCTGCGCCGCATGCTGCGCATCCTGCTCGAGCGCTGACGCCCGACATGCCCTGCGTTCCGGATGGCGCAGGGCATGATTTGCTTACGGTCTTTTACGGTTTGACCTAGGGTTCACCCGAGCGTCGATATTGGAACGAAGCGACACATCAGGTATCGCGTGAGCATTTCCGCGTATATGCTTGATGCCGTTGTGTTTTTGATTCGAAACTCGACGCAGGCTATGACGTGCAAACCAGCGTGCAGACCAGGTTCGTGCAGCGATTGCTGAAGATCGAGACAGGCGGGGCCCGATGCCCCGCCTTGTTGCTTTGGGGAATGCCTTGAAAGATTACATCCGCGACGCATTCGAGGGAGTTCGACCCATGGGATTTGCTCGCCACCATCTCGCCCTTGCTGCAGCGCTGCTCGTGGCCGGTAGCGGTGCGCAGGCCCTGGGCCTGGGCAAGCTGAGCGTCCAGTCGGCCCTTGGCGAGACCATGCGCGCCGAGATCGACGTCAGCAGCCTGACGCCCGAGGAAGCCGCCACCCTCAAGGTGCGTGTCGCGCCACCCGAGTCCTACCGCGCCACCGGTGTCGAATACAACCCGGTGCTGACTTCGGCCCAGGTCCAGGTCGTTCGCAACAACGGCCGCACCGTGCTGCGTGTCAGCAGCGATCGCTCGGTGCAGGAGCCCTTTGTCGACGTCATCCTCGAGCTGACGTGGTCCAGCGGCCGCCTGGTGCGCGAATACACGCTGCTGTTCGACCCGCCGAGCCTGCCCAAGCCCGCCCCCATCATCACCGCGCCGCCGGCAGTGGCCGCCGCGCCGGCTCCGGCCACCGCTGCGTCGAGCGAGGCCGTGCCCGCACCGGCGCCGGCCGTGACGACGGCACTGCCGCGCAACGGCTCCGCATCCGCCCCTGCGTCAGTTGCCGCGGCCCGCCCGGCAGCGCCGGCACCCGCCCCCATCCGGCCAGCCACCACGGCGGGCTCCGAGTACGCGGTACGTCCGGGCGACTCGCTGTCCAAGATTGCGGCCAAGACCCAGGTCAGCGGCATCTCGCTCGACCAGATGCTGGTCGGCCTGTTCCGCAACAACCCCGACGCCTTCATCGACGGCAACATGAACCTGCTGAAGGCGGGTACGGTGTTGCAGGTCCCGTCCAGCGACTCGCTGGCCACGGTGCCCGCGCCCGAGGCGCGCCGCATCATCCTGGCCCAGAGCGCCGACTTCTCGGCCTATCGCCAGCGCCTCGCTTCCGCCGCGCCGACGCTGCAGAACACCGAGAGCGAACGCCAATCCAAGGGCCAGGTGCAGGCCGCTGTCGAAGACCGCAAGCCCGCGGCCGCCGCGACGCCCGACAAGCTCACGCTCAGCAAGGCCGGTGGCGCCGCCGCCAGCGCCGCCGAAGCCAAGCTGTCCAAGGACACCGAGAAGAAGGACGCCGCCGCCCGCGTCGCCGAGCTGACCCGCAACGTCGAAGAGCTGAAGAAGCTCTCCAGCGCCGCCAAGCCGGGTGCGGCCGTGGCCTCCGCCGCTGCACCGACGCCCACGGCAGCGACGCCGCTGCCGGCGCCGGTCGTGGCCACCGCCGAACCTGCATCGGTGGCGGCTTCCGCGCCTGCCGTCGTGGCTGCGGCGAGTGCCGCAGCGTCCCGACCTGCCGCCCGTGCCAGCGCCCCGCTGGCGCCGCCGCCCGCTGCCGAACCGCCCGGCTTCATCGAGCAGTTGCTCGACAGCCCCATCGTGCTGCCGCTGGCCGGCGTTCTCGTCGCGGTGCTCGGTGGCCTGGGCTTGTATCGCCTGCGTTCGCGCCGTCCGCCCAATGCGTCCGAGACCGGCTTCCACGAAAGCCGCCTGCAGCCGGACTCCTTCTTCGGCGGTACCGGTGGCCAGCGCGTCGACACGCGCGACGCCCAGAACAGCGGCCAGTCGTCGATGAGCTATTCGCTCAGCCAGCTCGACGCCATCGGCGACGTGGACCCGGTCGCCGAGGCCGACGTCTACCTGGCCTATGGTCGGGACCTGCAGGCCGAGGAAATCCTCAAGGAAGCCCTGCGCGCCAATCCGACGCGTCTGGCCATCCGCCTCAAGCTGCTGGAGGTCTACGCCAAGCGCCGCGACACCAAGGGCTTCGAGCAACTCGCCGTCCAGCTCTATGCCGAGACCAAGGGTGCCGGCGAGGACTGGGGCAAGGCCCAGGAACTCGGCCGCGGCATCGACCCGGACAACCCCCTCTACCAGCCTGGCGGCGCGCCCGCCCATGTCGAGGACGGTCCCGAACTGCGTCCCGAGCCCATGAACGCCAGCACGCTGCCGCAGACGGCGCTGCCCAGTGGCGCCCATGCGGCCGCGGCGGCTCATCTGGCAACCGACGCGATGCGTGGTGGTGGCCCGGATACCGGCCCCGTGAGCGGTTTCGACCTCGCCCTGGACCTCGATCTCGACGCTCCCGAGCCGGTTTCGCCCAACGCCATGGCCGCGACCCAGGCCATGCCGGCCTCGATCGAGCAGGCGCCGCTGACGATGGATTTCGACATCTCCAGCCGCGGCACCCGCACGGCACCGCCCGCGCCCGACCTGAACTTCGACCTCAGCAGCATGGGTGGCCTGTCGGCCACGCCGGCCACGCCGGCAACTGCGTCGACCGACCTGGACTTCGACTTTGGTGAGCCCACCCAGCCGGGCGAGACGAATCCCGACCACGTCGGCCAGGCGCTCGAAGCCCTGGGTGACGATGAAGGCGATCCGCTGATGCGCCAGCTCGAGCTGGCCGACGAGTTCCGCCAGATCGGTGACACCGAAGGCGCTCGCGAGGTGCTGCAGGAACTGGTCCAGCGCGCCACCGGCCCGCTGCGCGACAAGGCGCAGGCGATGTTGAACGAACTGCGATAAGCGCAACCGCGATACTTCGACGCCCGGCTAGGCCGGGCGTTTTTACTTTCCGAGCCCGATGAGAGTTGCACTTGGCGTGAGCTACCGCGGTGGCGGCTACAACGGCTGGCAGAGTCAGCCGAGCGGCCGCACGGTGCAGGACGCCCTCGAAAAAGGCCTGTCCGCCTTTGCTGCCCGGCCCATCCGCACGATCTGCGCCGGCCGCACGGATGCCGGCGTGCACGGCATCAACCAGGTCGTCCATTTCGACACCGAGGTCGAGCGCGAACTCTTCTCCTGGGTGCGCGGCAGCAACCGCTATCTGCCGCCCGACATCGCCATCCAGTGGTGCCGCTTTCCGGGCGACAGCTTCCACGCCCGCAACTCCGCACGCGGCCGGCGTTATGCCTATCTGCTGCTGGAGTCCGCGGTGCGGCCGGCCATTGAATCCGGCCAGTGCGGCTGGGTGTTCCGCCCCCTCGAGCAGGCCGCGCTCGAAGCCGCCGCTGCGCGCCTGCTCGGCGAGCACGACTTCTCGTCCTTCCGCTCCTCGGAGTGCCAGGCCGCGTCGCCCATCAAGACGCTGCGCGATATCCGCGTACAGCGCCGCGGCGCCTATTGGCGCTTCGAATTCGAGGCCAGCGCCTTTCTGCACCACATGGTGCGCAACCTGATGGGCTGCATCCTGGCCGTCGGCAGTGGCACGCGCTCGCCGGACTGGGTGTCCGAAGTGCTGGCCGCGCGTGACCGCAAAGTGGCGGCGCCGACCTTTGCCCCCGACGGCCTGTATTTCCTCGGCCCGACCTACGATGCCGAACTCGACATCCCGCGTGAAGTCGCGGCTTTGGACTGGCTCCCGTGAGCCGAGCGCCGGGCCGTCCCAAGCTGGCTTGCATCCCCTCGGGGGATCGGTTGGCGTATTCGCCAAACGAGGGGCACCAATGACCCGAATCAAGATTTGCGGCCTGACCCGCGAGGCCGATGTGGAAGTGGCCGTCGCGGCCGGCGCTGACGCCATCGGCTTTGTGTTCTACGCCAGGAGCCCGCGCGCCGTGACGCCCGAGCGGGCGAGGGCGCTCGCCAGGCTGCTGCCGCCGTTCGTGACGCCGGTGGGCTTGTTCGTCAACGCGACCGATGCCGAACTGCAGGCCGGCTTCGATGCGCTGCCGAACATGCTGGTCCAGTTTCATGGCGACGAGACCCCAGCCGACTGCGACCGCATCGGTCGCCCCTATCTGCGCGCCGCCCGCATGGCGCCCGGGGTCGATTTGCTAGACTTCGCCACTCAATTTCCCAACGCCCAGGCCCTGCTGCTCGACGCCCATGTCGACGGCTACGGCGGTGGCGGCAAGGTCTTCGATTGGTCACTCATTCCTCCAAGCGTCAGCTCTCGCCTCGTTTTGTCTGGTGGGTTGAATGCAGCAAACGTCGCCGATGGCATCGCGACGGTGCGGCCCTGGGCCGTTGATGTGAGTTCCGGCGTCGAGCCTGCGGGGTTTCCCAAGGGCATCAAGAGCGCCGACCTGATCCATGAGTTCTGCCGCGCGGTCAAGCGCGCCGATGCAGCACTCTCCCAGTAGGGGAAGACCATGTTCCAGTACGACCAGCCCGATGCGACCGGGCATTTCCGCCATGCGGGCACGCCGACCTTCGGCGGCAGCTTCGTCTCCGAGACCCTTGTCCACGCGCTGGACCAGCTCAAGGACGCCTACGCGCACTACCGCAACGACGCCGAGTTCGTCGCCGAGTACCAGCGCGAGCTCAAGCACTTCGTCGGCCGCCCGAGCCCGATCTACCACGCCGACCGCCTGAGCCGTGAACTGGGTGGCGCACAGATCTACCTGAAGCGCGAGGACCTCAACCACACCGGCGCGCACAAGATCAACAACGTCATCGGCCAGGCGCTGCTGGCCAAGCGCATGGGCAAGCCGCGCGTCATCGCCGAGACCGGTGCCGGCCAGCATGGTGTGGCCACGGCCACCATCTGTGCGCGCTACGGCCTGGAGTGCGTCGTCTACATGGGCAGCGAGGACGTCAAGCGCCAGTCGCCCAATGTCTACCGCATGAAGCTGCTCGGCGCGACGGTTGTGCCGGTGGAGAGCGGCAGCAAGACGCTGAAGGACGCGCTCAACGAGGCGATGCGCGACTGGGTCACCAACGTCGAGAACACCTTCTACATCATCGGCACCGTCGCCGGCCCGCATCCCTACCCGATGATGGTGCGCGACTTCCAGCGCGTCATCGGCCTGGAGTGCCTGGAGCAGATGCCCGAACTGGCGGGCCGGCAGCCGGACGCCGTCATCGCCTGCGTGGGCGGTGGCTCCAACGCCATCGGCATCTTCCACCCCTACATTCCGCACGAGAACGTTCGCCTGATTGGCGTCGAGGCCGAAGGGCAGGGCGTGGCCAGCGGCAAGCATGCCGCGACGCTGACCGCCGGCAGCCCCGGCGTGCTGCATGGCAACCGCACCTACCTGCTGCAGGACGCCGACGGCCAGATCATCGAGACGCATTCCATCTCGGCTGGCCTGGACTACCCCGGCGTCGGCCCCGAGCATGCCCACCTGAAGGACATCGGCCGCGCCGAGTACGTCGGTGTCACGGACGCTGAGGCGCTGTCCGCCTTCCATCGGCTGTGCCGCACCGAGGGCATCATCCCCGCGCTGGAATCCAGCCACGCCGTCGCGCATGCCATCAAGCTGGCGCCGACGCTGGGCCAGGACAAGGTGCTGCTGATCAACCTCAGCGGGCGCGGCGACAAGGACATCGGCACGGTGGCCGACCTGTCCGGCGCCGCCTACTTCGACCGCCCGTCGCAAGCCGGTGAGAAGGTCAAGCAATGAGCCGCATCAAGACCACTTTCGACCAGCTCAAGGCCGATGGCCGCAAGGCGCTGATCCCCTTCGTCACGGCCGGTGACCCGCATCCGACGGCGACCGTCGACCTGCTGCTGGCCATGGCCGAGGCCGGTGCCGACGTCATCGAGCTGGGCGTGCCTTTCTCCGACCCGATGGCCGACGGCCCCGTCATCCAGCGCGCCGGTGAACGTGCACTGAAGAATGGCATCGGCCTGCGCAAGGTGCTGGCCTATGTGCGCGAGTTCCGCGCCCGCAACGACAAGACGCCGCTGGTGCTGATGGGCTATGCCAACCCGGTGGAGCGCTATGGCCTGGACGCCTTCGTGGCCGATGCTTCGGCGGCGGGTGTCGATGGCGTGCTCATCGTCGACTACCCGCCCGAGGAGTGCGAGGAGTTCGCCGCCAAGCTGCGTGCCGCGAATATGGACGCGATCTTCCTGCTGGCGCCCACGTCCACCGAGGCGCGCATGGCCCAGGTCGGCAAGCTTGCCAGCGGCTACGTCTACTACGTGTCGCTGAAGGGCGTGACCGGCGCCGGCCACCTGAACACGGCCGCCGTGGCCGAGGCCGTGCCGCGCATCCGCCGCCACGTCAGCACGCCTGTGGGGGTGGGTTTCGGCATCCGCGACGGTGCCACGGCGCGGGCGGTGGCCGACGTTTCGGACGCGGTCGTCATCGGCTCCAAGCTGGTCGAGCTGCTTGAACTTCAGTCGGTCGATAATGTCGCCTTGACTGGCGCGGCCTTCATCCGTGAAATTCGCGCGGCACTCGACAAGGACTGACACATGAGTTGGCTCGACAAACTGCTCCCGCCCAAGATCCAGCAAGGCGACCCCGCCGACCGGCGCACGGTGCCTGAAGGCCTGTGGATCAAGTGCCCGAGCTGCGAGACGGTGCTCTACAAGACCGACCTGGAGCAGAACATCAATGTCTGCCCCAAGTGCTCGCACCACCACCGCATCGGCGCCCGCGCGCGCCTGGACGCTTTCCTGGACGGTGAAGGCCGTTACGAGATCGGCCAGGAAGTGCTGCCGGTCGACGCGCTGAAGTTCAAGGACAGCAAGAAGTACCCCGACCGCCTGAAGGAAGCGCTGGAGTCCACCGGCGAGACCGACGCGCTGGTCGTCATGGGCGGTGCCGTCATGAGCGTGCCCGTCGTGACCGCCTGCTTCGAGTTCGACTTCATGGGCGGTTCCATGGGTTCGGTGGTCGGCGAGCGCTTCGTGCGTGGCGTCGAGACCGCCATCGAGCAGAAGACGCCCTTCATCTGCTTCACCGCCACCGGTGGCGCGCGCATGCAGGAAGGGCTGCTGAGCCTGATGCAGATGGCCAAGACCAACGCGTCGCTGACGCGCCTGGCCAAGGCCAAGCTGCCCTATATCAGCGTGCTGACCGACCCGACCATGGGTGGCGTGTCCGCCAGCTTCGCCTTCGTCGGCGACATCGTCATCGCCGAGCCCAAGGCGCTGATCGGCTTTGCCGGCCCGCGCGTCATCGAGAACACCGTGCGCGAGAAGCTGCCCCCGGGCTTCCAGCGCGCCGAGTTCCTGCTTGAGAAGGGCGCCGTTGACATGATCACCGACCGCCGCCAGCTGCGCGAGACCATCGCCCGCCAGCTCGCCATGCTGCAGCGCCAGAGCGCGGACGCCGTCGCCTGAACGCCGCCCGCGAAAATCCAAGCCAGGCCCCGTGCCTGGCTTTTGTTTTTGATGACCGCCATGACGCTTGAAGACTGGCTCGCCCACTGCGAGCGCCTGCACCCCAAGAGCATCGACATGACGCTGGACCGCGTTGCGACGGTGAAGCAGCGCTTGGGGCTCGCCTTCGACTGCCCGACCATCGTCGTTGCCGGCACCAACGGCAAGGGCTCGACCTGCGCCATGCTGGAGTCCATCGCTCTGCACGCCGGCTACCGGGTGGGCCTCTACATCAAGCCCCATCTCGTGCACTTCCAGGAGCGCTGCCGCGTCGGCGGTGCACCGGTGGCGGCCGAAACGCTGGAGCCGCATTTCGAAGCCGTCGAAGCCGCGCGCGGCGACATCACGCTGACCTATTTCGAGTTCACGACGCTGGCCATCATGCGGCGGCTGCAGCATGAGCCGCTGGATCTCGTCATCCTCGAAGTGGGCTTGGGTGGCCGGCTGGATGCCGTCAACGTCATCGACAGCGACTGCGCCGTCATCACCAGCATCGACCTCGACCACACCGAGTTCCTGGGCACCGACCGCGACAGCGTCGGCCGCGAGAAGGCCGGCATCATGCGCACCGGCCGGCCCGTCGTCGTCAGCGACCCCATGCCGCCGGCCTCGCTGGCGGAGCGGGCCATGGAGATCGGCGCCGACCTGCGCCAGCTCGGCCGCGACTTCACCTTCAGCGGCGACCGCACGCAATGGCAATGGGCCGGGCGCGCCAAGCGTTTCTCCGGCATGGCCTACCCGGCGCTGCGTGGTGTGAACCAGCTGCTGAATGCCTCGGGTGTGCTGGCGGCCTTCGAAGCGCTGCATGACCGCCTGCCCATCAGCGCCCAGGCTGTGCGTACCGGCCTGGCCCTGGTCGAACTGCCCGGCCGCTTCCAGGTGCTGGCTGGCCAGCCGGCCGTCGTGCTCGACGTGGCCCACAACCCCCACGCGGTGGCGGCGCTGGCGCAGAACCTCGACCAGATGGGCTTCTTCCCGCGCACCCACGCCGTCTTCGGCGCGATGGCGGACAAGGACCTGGCGGGCATGCTCGGCCGCATCGCGCCGCTGGTGGACGTCTGGCATTTCACCGACCTGGCCATTCCCCGCGCCGCCAAGGCTGAGCAGCTCCAGGCAGCCTTCCTCGCCGCCGGCCTGAAGACGCCGCCCGATGTGGCCACGCATACCCACGCCAACCCCCTCGACGCCCTGAACGCCGCGGCTGCCGGGGCGACCACGGCCGATAGAATCCTCGTCTTCGGTTCCTTCTACACCGTGGGCGGGGTGCTCCAGCAGGGCCTGCCACGCGTGACGGCCGGCGCTACGGCGCCCCAGCCTCCTACCCTCCACTGACGCCAGACGCCGCCAATGGGCCTGTTTTCCTTCCTCAAGCGCGATGACGCCGCCGCCGCGGCGGCGCCCAAGAAGTCGGCCAAGGCCGGCACCAAGGCCAGCGCGGCCGAAGACGTGCAGGTGCTGCGCATCCGCGCCCGCCGCCGCCTCATCGGCGCGGCCGTGCTGGTGGCCGCCGGCGTCGTCGGCTTCCCGCTGATCTTCGAGACCCAGCCACGGCCCATCCCCGTGGACCTGCCGATAGACATTCCGCGCAAGGAGACCGCGCCGCCGCTGACAGTGCCCACGCGCGAGCCGCTGACGCAGGCCGACAAGCCGATCGCGACCGAGGCGGCGCCAACGCCCGTCGCCAGCGCGCCGGCGCCCGTGCCGACCGAGACGCAGGTGGCCGAGAAGCCGGCTGCCGAGAAGCCGCCCGCCAGGGTTGCCGAGAAACCTGCTGAAAAGCCGGCGGACAAGCCCACCGACAAGCCCAAGCCCCGCGCCAACGATGGCGCCCGAGCCCAGGCACTGCTCGAGGGCAAGGAGGCCACCCCGGCCAGCACGCCCGCTGCGGCGGCGCGCTTCATCGTCCAGGTGGGCGCCTATGGCGAGAACAAGACCGCGCAGGAAGTGCGTGCCAAGGTCGAGAAGCTTGGCCTCAAGACCTATGCCCAGGCCGTGGACACGGCCGACGGCCGCCGCGTGCGTGTGCGACTCGGGCCTTTCGCGAGCCGCGACGAGGCCGAACGTGCGGCGTCCAAGCTCAAGGGTGCCGGCCTGCCCGGCGCCATCCTCACCCTCTGAAGGCTGTCACCATGGACGTCGCGCTGAGCTGGGTCGATCTCGCACTCGTCGGGGTGCTGGTGATCTCGATTGCGCTCGGCATCTGGCGCGGCCTCGTCTTCGAGGTCATGTCCCTGGCGGGTTGGGTCGTCGCCTATTTCGCGGCCTCGCCGCTGGCACCCGTTGTCGAAGACCTGCTGCCGGCATCCTTCACCAGCCAGTTCAGCCCGGCTGCGCTGCATGTCGTCGCGCTGGCCATCGCTTTCTTCTTCGTGCTGCTGGTCTGGGGCCTGGCATCGCGCCTCATCAAGATGCTGATCCACGCCACACCGCTGTCGGTCATCGACCGCCTGGGCGGTGCCGGCTTCGGCGCGCTGCGCGGCGTCTTCATCGCGCTGCTGCTGGTGCTCATCATTGGCGCATCGCCGCTGGCCGAATCCTCCACCTGGCGGGCCTCGCGCGCCGCCCCGGTGCTGACCGGCGTGCTGCAGGACGCGGCGCCACTGCTGCCCGAACCCGTTGCCCGATTTATTTCCCGCTCGATGACCCCATCTGAAGCGGACGCTACTGACTAAGGACCCTCGCCATGTGCGGCATCGTCGGCGCTCTCGCTGCCTCTCCCGTCAACCAGCTCCTCTATGACGCGCTGCTGCTCTTGCAGCATCGCGGCCAGGACGCCGCCGGCATCGTCACCATGCAGGGCCAGAAGTGCTTCATGCACAAGGCGCGCGGCATGGTGCGCGACGTCTTCCGCACCCGCAATATGCGAGCCCTGCCGGGCACGATCGGCCTGGGCCAGGTGCGCTACCCGACGGCCGGCAATGCCTACAGCGAGGAAGAGGCCCAGCCCTTCTACGTGAACGCGCCCTTCGGCATCGTGCTTGTGCACAACGGCAACCTGACGAACGCGCTGTCGCTGAAGGACGAGCTCTTCGACATCGATCGCCGTCACATCAACACCGAGAGCGACACCGAGGTGCTGATCAATGTGCTGGCCCACGAGCTGGAGCTGGCCGCGCGCGACCTGCCGCTGACGCCCAAGGAGATCTTCAACGCCGTGCGCGCCGTGCAGAAGCGCATCAAGGGCAGCTATGCCGTCATCGCGCTGATCGCCGGCCAGGGCCTGCTGGCCTTCCGTGACCCCTTCGGCATCCGTCCGCTGTGCTTCGGCCGCTCGGCCAACGGCGAGTTCATGGTCGCCAGCGAAAGCGTGGCCCTCGAAGGCACCGGCCACCAGCTGGAGCGCGACCTGGCGCCCGGCGAGGCGCTGTTCGTCGACATGACCGGCAAGGTGCACAGCGAGCAGTGCAACGACAACCCGTCGCTGAACCCCTGCATGTTCGAGTTCGTCTACCTGGCCCGCCCGGACTCGGTCATGGATGGCATCTCGGTCTACCAGGCGCGCCTGAACATGGGCGAGACGCTGGCACAGCGCGTCATCTCCACGATGCCGCCCAATGAGATCGACGTCGTCATCCCGATCCCCGAGAGCAGCCGGCCTTCCGCCATGCAACTGGCCCACCGCATCGGCAAGCCCTACCGCGAGGGCTTCGTGAAGAACCGCTATGTCGGCCGCACCTTCATCATGCCGGGGCAGGGCGCGCGCAAGAAGAGCGTGCGCCAGAAGCTCAACGCCATCGGCGTCGAGTTCAAGGACCGCAATGTGCTGCTGGTGGATGATTCCATCGTGCGCGGCACGACGTCCAAGGAAATCGTCCAGATGGCCCGCGAGGCCGGTGCACGCAAGGTCTATCTCGCCTCTGCCGCGCCGCCGGTGCGCTATCCCAATGTCTACGGCATCGACATGCCGACCAAGGAAGAGCTCATCGCCCATGGCCGCAGCGTCGAGGAGATCCGCCAGTACATCGGCGCCGACGCGCTGATCTACCAGGACGTGGATGCGATGAAGCGTGTCGTCGCCGCGCTGCGGCCCGGCCTCGCCGGCTTCGAGGCGAGCTGCTTCGATGGCCACTATGTGACCGGCGACGTCAGCCTGGCCGACTTCGAAGCCATGCGCGAGCAGCGCACCAGCCAGTCCACCGAGGAAGAGGCCGACGCACGCGGCCGCCTGGCGCTGCAGGGCGGCGGCGAGGGTTGAGCGCATGAGTGAGGAGCGACGCCTGCCCGACGGCCTGCGCCCCGAGACGCTGGCTGTTCGCACATCGCTCGCGCCCAGCCAGCACGGCGAGAACTCGGAAGCGCTGTTCCTGACGACGGCCTACGTCCAGCCGGATGCCGAGACCTCGGCGCGCAAGTTCTCCAATTCCGAGGACTTCACCTACTCGCGCACCAGCAACCCGACCGTGCGCAGCCTGGAAGCCCGCCTGGCGGCGCTGGAAGGCACCGAGGGGGCCATCGCCACATCCACGGGCATGAGCGCCATCCTGCTGCTCGGCATGGGCGTGCTGAAGGCCGGCGACCATGTCGTCTGCTCGCGCTCGGTGTTTGGTTCGACGATCAACCTCTTCGCCAAGGAGTTCGCCAAGTTTGGCGTCGAGACGAGTTTTGTCTCGCAGACCGATCTCGCCGAATGGCGCGCGGCCCTCAAGCCGACGACCCGGCTGCTGTTCGCCGAGACACCGACCAACCCGCTGACCGAGGTCTGCGACATCCGCGCGCTGGCCGACATCGCCCATGGTGCCGGTGCCATCCTCGCCGTCGACAACACCTATTCGACGCCGGCCCTGCAACGCCCGGCCGAGATGGGCGCCGACATCGTCATGCACTCGGCCACCAAGTACATGGACGGCCAGGGCCGCGTGATGGCCGGCGCCCTGTGCGGGCCGAACCGGCTGATCCGCGATGTCTTCGGCCCCATCCTGCGCACCGTGGGCATGACGCTGGCACCGTTCAACGCCTGGGTCGTGCTCAAGGGCTTGGAAACGCTGTCCCTGCGCATGAAGGCCCAGAGCGAGCAGACCCTGGCTGTGGCGCGCTGGCTGGAGGCGCGTCCCGAGGTGGCACGCGTCCACTACCCGTCGCTGACGTCCCATCCTCAGCATGAGCTGGCCATGCGCCAGCAAAGCGGGCAGGGCGGGGCGGTGCTGTCCTTCGACTTGAAGGCCGGCTCGCCTGAAGCCGCGCGCGCTGCGGCCTTCCACGTCATCGACAGCACCCGCGTCGTGTCCATCGCCACCAACCTTGGCGACACCAAAACCATCATCACCCATCCCGCCACGACCTCGCACGGCCGCCTGACCGAAGACCAGCGCCAGGCCGCCGGCATCGGACAGGGCCTGATCCGCCTGGCTGTCGGCCTCGAACACGTCGACGACATCACCGACGACCTGCGTCGTGGATTGATTGGCCTTTCCACTCTGAAAACCTGATGAGCTCCAACTTCGACAAGGTCCGCACGCGCATCGCGCCGTCGCCGACCGGTTTCCTGCACCTGGGCACGGCCCGCACGGCTCTCTACTCCTGGGCCTATGCCCGCCACCATGGCGGCGAGTTCGTGCTGCGCATCGAGGACACCGACGTCGCGCGTTCCACGCAGGACTCGGTGGAGCAGATCATCGCGGCGATGAACTGGCTGGGCCTTTCGTATGACGAGGGTCCGATCTACCAGATGCAACGCCTGGACCGCTACCAGGCCGTCATCGACCAACTGATTGCGGCAGGCTTGGCCTACCGCTGCTATGCGACGCCTGAAGAGCTGACCGAGATGCGCGAGGCCCAGAAGGCGCGCGGTGAGAAGACGCTCTACGACCGCCGCTGGCGCCCCGAGCCGGGCAAGACGCTGCCCACGCCGCCGGAGGGCGTGAAGCCGGTCGTGCGCTTCGCCAACCCGGTGGAAGGCGATGTGACCTGGGACGATGTCGTCAAAGGCCGGATCACGATCAACAACCGAGAGATCGACGACCTGATCATTGCCCGCACGGATGGCGTGCCGACCTACAACTTCGCCGTCGTCGTTGATGACTGGGACATGCGCATCAGCCACGTCTTCCGCGGCGACGAGCACGTCAACAACACGCCCTGGCAGATCAACATCTTCAATGCGCTGGGCGCACCGCTGCCGGCCTTCGGCCATCTGCCCATCATCCTCGGCGACGACGGCCTGAAGCTGTCCAAGCGCCGTGGCGCGGTCAGCGTGATGGACTACGCCGCCAACGGCTATCTGCCTGAGGGCATGCTGAACTACCTGGCCCGGCTGGGCTGGAGCCATGGCGACGACGAACTGTTCTCGGCCGAGCAGATGGTGAGCTGGTTCGATGGCTCGCACCTGTCCAAGAGCCCGGCTCAGTGGGACCCGGCCAAGCTGGATTGGGTCAACGGCCACTATGTGAAGCAGGTCGACGAGGCGCGGCTGGCCGGCCTGGTGGTCGAGCAATTGGCCGCCAAGGGCATCGCAGCGACGCCCGACCAGATCCAGCCCAAGGTTGGCCTGTTCAAGGATCGCTGCGCGACGGTCGCTGCGCTGGCCGACTGGCTGGCGATGTACTTCGTGCCGGTCGCGCCGTCGGCAGAAGACCTCACGAGCCACATCACCGACGCCGTTCGCCCGGCGCTGGCGGCACTCGCCGAACGCCTGGCTGCGGTGACCGACTGGAGCAAGGCGAGCATTCAGCAGGCCTTGAAAGAAACTCTCGCCGCGACCGGCCTCAAGATGCCGCAACTCGCCGTACCCGTGCGCGTTCTCGTGTGCGGCCGCGCACAAACGCCGTCGCTGGACGCTGTGCTGGAGCACTTCGACAAGAAAAAAGTCCTCGAACGCTTGCAAGCGGCCTGATTTTCGTCATATACTCTTGGTCTCGCTTGAACAGCGCTGTTAACGAAGAAGCCGAAAGACGAAAGTTGATAGGCCAAATCGAAAACACGGGGGTATAGCTCAGCTGGGAGAGCGCTTGCATGGCATGCAAGAGGTCAGCGGTTCGATCCCGCTTACCTCCACCAAAAGTCTCGGCTTATTGGATGGCGCGCGGTTCAAGTTGCGAAGGATTAGTCCCCTTCGTCTAGAGGCCTAGGACACCACCCTTTCACGGTGATTACAGGGGTTCGAATCCCCTAGGGGACGCCAAGTTTGATGAGCTTGGATATTGTCGAAAGACGGTATCAAATTCATCCCACGCGGAGTGGTAGTTCAGTTGGTTAGAATACCGGCCTGTCACGCCGGGGGTCGCGGGTTCGAGCCCCGTCCACTCCGCCAAGGATTCCATCGGGTTCGCCCGATAAAAGAACGGCCAATTCGTTGGCCGTTTGTTTTTTGCGACCGGTTTATGCCGGGGGTATAGCTCAGCTGGGAGAGCGCTTGCATGGCATGCAAGAGGTCAGCGGTTCGATCCCGCTTACCTCCACCAATATCTCCAGGGATATTCAGGTGGCACGCAGTTTGGATTTGAAAGATTGAGTCCCCTTCGTCTAGAGGCCTAGGACACCACCCTTTCACGGTGATTACAGGGGTTCGAATCCCCTAGGGGACGCCAAGTTATTGGCAATTCCATCGCAAGATGGGATTGGCAATCCTGTCGCAAGACGGGCAAGTTTGATGTGGCTTGAGAATATCGAGAGATATTCGAAAATGCATCACCACGCGGAGTGGTAGTTCAGTTGGTTAGAATACCGGCCTGTCACGCCGGGGGTCGCGGGTTCGAGCCCCGTCCACTCCGCCAAAAATAATAATGCGCCGAAACCTCACGGTTTCGGCGCATTTCCATTTGGGCGTTCAGGAAACCAGGCCGCGTGCGGGCGCCGGGGCAGTGCCGGCGTCGTCATTTCCACCGCTGCCATGAGCCTGGGGGCTGGTTGGCGCAGGGCGCTGTTCGGCCGGGGCGGCTCGCGGCGTTTCAACGGGACTGCGCTTGCCGCTGACCACCAGGCGGGCGAGCTTCACGACCTCGCTGGCCTCGGCCGGCAGGCCTGTGGCGAGCATCCCGAGGGCGAGGCTCAAGCACAACCATCCCTTTTTCACTGTTGGCATCTCCGACTCCAGCCTTGCAGTTGGCAAGGCGCAGACTGAAGTGTTGAACAAGGTTGGGCGGTGGGCCAGTGCGGCGCGACGAACTGCGTTTTCAGGGGGCTGAACTGCGACCGAATGTCGATCAATCGCCAAGCCCGAAAAGCAAAACGGGCCCCTGAGGGCCCGATCATGCTTGGCGGAGAGGGCGGGATTCGAACCCGCGGTGGGTATTAGCCCACACACGCTTTCCAGGCGTGCGACTTAAACCGCTCATCCACCTCTCCTGCAAGCCTGCCATCATAACCTATTGCAGACCCCTGGAGGGAAACGTTCAGTCAGTTGGCGGTGCGCCAATCCAGCGCGCCGCGCCAATCGAGTTGATGCACGACGTTGTTGAGGTGCAGCATGCGGCGCGCGCGTGCGAGCTCGTGCCCATGGCCATCGATCAGCGCGACGTTGCACAGGATGTTCATCGGGTCGAACAGCGCCACGACGTCGGGCTGGATCTCGGTCCATTCCCAGGCGATCTGGATCGCTTCGCCGTCGGCAAGCGCGGCCCAGACTTCCTGACCACAACGCAGCCCGGAACGTGCATCGTGCACTTGCACGCTGCTCCCGATTTGGCGTAGGTCGTGAGTCACCTTTTCAAACTCGTTTACAGTCTTAACGACCGTATCGCAGGCCATCAGTTGCCAAGCTGCCATCTGCATTCGGATCTCCCCGTCATTTGGATGGCTTGCAGTTTGCGTTCGTCGACGCCGCTGTGCTCCTACCAACCCTAGTAGCGCATGAACCTCCAGCGGTACGAACAAGTCAGTCAAGCGGAAGATCTCACGTCCTTTCGACAGGGCCTGATCGACTTCGCGAACGACCTGGATTTCGGTCTGGTCGTCGGTCTACTGGTCGTTGAACAACGCGGTCCAGGTGCCAAGACGGAATATCACGCCGTGGGCAATACGCCTGAGGCGTTTTTGGAGATCCAAAAGGACAACAGCTACGCCCGGCGCGACCCTGTGCATCAGCGCTTGATGAATCTGACCAAGCCGCTGATCTACGACCAGGCGTTCTATGCCGAGGCCGGTGCAGGCGAGTTGTGGGAGATGTACGCGCCTTTCGGCTATCGAACCGGTGTCGCCGTCGGCGTCCAGATGCCTGGCTATCGCCGCTTGTTGCTCGGGGTCGATCGCGAGGATCCCTTGCCCAAGGATCCGATCAAGCTGAACCGGATGATTGCGGACCTTCAGTTGCTCGCCGTCCATGCGCAGGACGCCGCGGGTCGTTTGTGGGCGCCGAAGAGATCGACGCCGCTTGGGCTCCCATCGCGCCAGCTCGAAATTCTGAAGCTGACCATGGAAGGCAAGAGTGCATGGGTCGTTGGAAGCCTGCTTGGCATCAGCGAGAACACGGTCAACTACCACATGAAGCAACTGTTCAAGTCGCTCGACGTGTCGACCAAGCATCAGGCCGTCTTGAAGGCCATGGAGCTGGGAATCATCTGACCAGACCAGCGGCCCCCTACCAGGGTTTGTAGTTCACCGTTTTCGAGCTGTCCTACACACTGCGCGCCATCTCAACGCTGCTTGACGGATGGTGCAAATGGAACAGTTTTCTTTCTGGGAAGTTGTCGCGGAACTGTTCGGTTTCCCCATCACGGGCAGCTGAGCGCTTTTGAAGAGTTCTTAGGAAAAGCGACACCTCCATCGCTTTCGTTCGGCGCCCCCCGAACGTCTTGCGCCCGCGACCGCCCTGACTCAGGGCCCTCGCGGGCTTTTTTGTTTTTACGGCCGCGCGCCGCCCTTGAGCAGCRCCATCGCGGTGCCGATCAGGCCAGCGACTTCCGTCATATTGCCCGGCACGATCATCGTGTTGTTCTTCTGCGCGAGCTGTGCGTAGGCCTCGACGGCTTTCTCGGCGACCTTCAGCTGCACGGCCTGGTCGCCACCGGGTTGCTGGATGGCTGCTGCGATCTTGCGGATGGCGTCGGACGTGGCGTCGGCCACTGCCGTGATGGCTGAGGCTTGACCTTGGGCCTGATTGATCTCGCGCTGTTTCTCGCCTTCTGAGCGCGCAATGGCCGCCTCGCGCTCGCCCGTGGCGATATTGATCTGCTCCTGGCGCCGGCCTTCCGACGCGGCGATCAGTGCGCGCTTCTCGCGCTCCGCGGTGATCTGGGCCTGCATGGAATGCAGGATGGCCGGCGGCGGCGTCAGGTCCTTGATCTCGTAGCGCAGCACCTTGACGCCCCAGTTCAACGCCGCTTCGTCCAGGGCTTCGACGACCGAGGTGTTGATGACGGCACGTTCCTCGAAGGTGCGATCCAGCTCCATGCGGCCGATGACCGAGCGCAGCGTGGTCTGGGCCAGCTGCGTGATCGCGATGACGTAGTTGCTGGCGCCATAGCTGGCGCGCATCGGGTCGGTGACCTGGAAATAGAGGATGCCGTCGACGGTCAGCTGGGTGTTGTCCCTCGTGATGCAGACCTGGCTGGGCACGTCCAGCGGAATCTCCTTCAGCGAGTGCTTGTAGGCCAGGCGGTCGACAAAGGGCACGAGGAAGTTCAGCCCCGGCGTCAACGTTGCGTGGTATTTGCCGAGGCGCTCGACGACCCAGGCGTGCTGCTGGGGCACGACCTTGATCGAGCGGACCACGAAGATGGCGGCGATGACGAGGATGACGAGTGCGATTTCCATGGAGACTCTCGGGGCGGTTGCGAACAGGGAAGGGTGCTCAGCGATCCAGCAGCAGGCAACTGCCTTCGACGGCGCGGATCACGTGTCTGCCGCTCTGGGCCGGCGCGCTGCCGATGAAGCGGGCTTGCCAGGCGGCGCCGCGGTATTTCACCTGGGCCAGGCCATCGTTGGACCAGGTGTCCACCTGCACGGTCTGGCCGATGTCGAGGTTGACATCCGGGTTGCTGGATGCCGGCGCCGCTTTGGGCGCCTTGGCACGCTGCCGATGCAACGCGAAAACCCCCACGCCGCCGATGACGGCCGAGGCCAGCATTTGCCCTGCCGGCCCCAAGCCGAGATGAGCCGCGATGGCACCCGCAGCGGCGCCCACGGCCAGCATCAGCAGATAGAAGCTCCCGGTCGCCAGTTCGGCGGCGACCAGCGCGCCGGCCGCGATCCACCAGACAGTGGCCCAGTTCCAATCCATCTCGCCTCCCAAGGCTGTGGTGTCGACCCAGTTTAGACCCCGTACGACATGGCCGGGACACGCTGCGGCCCTACACTTCGCCGCTTCGTTTTTTGATGCCCGCCCGCTGGAGGCTGCCGATGATCCGTTTTCACTTTCCCGTCGTCATCATCGACGAGGACTACCGCTCCGAGAACACCTCGGGCCTGGGCATCCGCGCGCTGGCCGAGGCCATCCAGAAGGAGGGCATGGACGTCCTGGGCGTGACGAGCTATGGCGACCTGTCGCAGTTCGCCCAGCAGCAAAGCCGCGCCTCGGCCTTCATCCTGTCCATCGACGACGAGGAGTTCACCGCCGGCCCGGAGATGGACCCCGTGGTGCTGAACCTGCGCAAGTTCATCCAGGAGATCCGCAACCGCAACCCGGACATCCCGATCTACGTCTACGGCGAGACGCGTACCAGCCAGCACTTGCCCAACGACGTGCTGCGTGAGCTGCATGGCTTCATCCACATGTTCGAGGACACGCCGGAGTTCGTGGCTCGCCACATCATCCGCGAGGCCAAGAGCTATCTGGACGGGCTGGCGCCGCCCTTCTTCAAGGCGTTGATGGACTACGCGCAGGATGGCTCCTACTCCTGGCACTGCCCCGGCCACTCCGGCGGCGTGGCTTTCCTGAAGAGCCCGGTGGGCCAGATGTTCCACCAGTTCTTCGGCGAGAACATGCTGCGCGCCGACGTCTGCAATGCCGTCGAGGAACTTGGCCAGCTGCTCGACCACACCGGCCCGGTTGCCGCCAGCGAGAAGAATGCCGCGCGCATCTTCAATGCCGACCACTGCTTCTTCGTCACCAACGGCACCAGCACGTCCAACAAGATGGTCTGGCACCACACGGTGGCGCCGGGCGATGTGGTCGTCATCGACCGCAACTGCCACAAGAGCAATCTGCACGCCATCATCATGTGCGGCGCCATCCCCGTCTTCATGACGCCGACGCGCAACCACTACGGCATCATCGGCCCCATCCCCGAGAGCGAGTTCAGCCCCGAGGCCATTCGCGCCAAGATCGCGGCCAACCCGCTGCTGGCGCATGTCGACCCCGAGACCGTCAGGCCTTCCATCGTCACGCTGACGCAGAGCACCTATGACGGCGTGCTCTACAACACCGAGACCATCAAGAAGAAGCTCGACGGCTACATCCCGACGCTGCACTTCGACGAAGCCTGGCTGCCGCACGCGGCTTTCCACGACTTCTACGGCCAGTTCCACGCGATGGGCAAGAACCGTCCGCGCCCCAAGGAGGCCATGGTCTACGCGACCCAGTCCACGCACAAGCTGCTGGCCGGCATCTCGCAGGCCTCGCAGGTGCTCGTGCAGGACTCGCAGAGCGTCAAGCTCGACAAGCACCTCTTCAACGAGGCCTATCTGATGCACACCAGCACCAGCCCGCAGTACTCCATCATCGCGAGCTGCGACGTGGCTGCGGCCATGATGGAGCCCCCGGGCGGCACAGCGCTGGTGGAGGAGAGCATCAGGGAGTCGCTGGACTTCCGCCGCGCGATGCGCAAGGTCGAGGGCGACTACGGCGACGATTGGTGGTTCAAGGTCTGGGGCCCCGACTTCCTGCGTGCGCAGGACGACCAGGGCAGCCACCCCGTGTCGGCCGACTGGATGCTGCATGCCGACGAGGACTGGCATGGCTTCGGCGCATTGGCCGAAGGCTTCAACATGCTGGACCCGATCAAGTCCACCATCATCACGCCCGGGCTGGACATGGAAGGGCGCTTCGCCGCCACGGGTATCCCGGCCTCGGTGGTCACCAAGTTCCTCGTCGAGCATGGTGTCGTGGTGGAGAAGACCGGGCTGTATTCCTTCTTCATCATGTTCACCATCGGCATCACCAAGGGCCGCTGGAACACGCTGCTGACGGCGCTGCAGCAGTTCAAGGACGACTACGACAAGAATGCGCCGCTGTGGCGCATCCTGCCGGAGTTCGTCGCGCAGTTCCCGAAGTACGAGCGCATGGGCCTGCGCGACCTCTGCCAGAGCATCCACCAGGCCTACGCCGAGGGCGACATCGCCCGCCTGACGACGGACATGTATCTGTCCAATCTGCAACCGGCCATGACGCCGAGCGACGCCTACGCGCACATCGCGCAGCGCCGTACCGAGCGCGTCGGCATCGACGAACTCGAAGGCCGCATCACCACCTCGCTTCTGACGCCTTACCCGCCCGGCATCCCGCTGCTGGTCCCGGGCGAGCGCTTCAACAAGAAGATCGTCGACTACCTGAAGTTCACGCGCAGCTTCAATGCCAAGTTCCCGGGCTTCGCGACCGACGTGCACGGCCTCGTGCACGAGGTGGACGAGGAAACGGGTCGCGGCCGCTACTACGTGGATTGCGTGAGGGCCTGAGCAGGCGCTACTTCGTTGACGCTTTCGGTGGCGTGACCGGCGCCAGGTTCAGGTCGGCCACCGCCGTGGCGGCCAGCAGGAAGGCGCCGACGCCGTAGTGCTGGGTGTCGTCGTATTCGACGGCGTCCGGCCTGTCCCCGACCGGTTGCACATAGCCGACCTTGCCGTCGGCGTGCACGGCCCGCGTCAGCGCCGCCCAGCCTTTGCGCACCACGGGCTCGTAGGTCTTGCGGTCCAGCAGCCCGGCCTTGATGCCCCATGCGAAGCCGTAGGTGTAGAAGCCCGTGCCGCTCGACTCGGGCAGCGCCGTCTCTGGATCTCCCAGCAGTGACGGCGCCCAGAATCCATCGGGCTTCTGGATGGCCTTCAGCTTCACCGCCATGTCCTTGAAGATGGCGGTGATGCGGCCACGATCGGGGTCGTTCCTGGGCAGTTGCTCCAGCATCCGCGCCAGGCCGGCGAAGACCCAGCCGTCGCCGCGCGACCAGAAGACCTTGCGGCCGTTGATGTCGCGGCGGTCGAAGAAGCGGCTGTCGCGGAAGTAGAGCTGCTCCTCCTTGTCGTAGAGCAGCGCCGTCGTCGCCCAGAACTCCTGCTTGGCGAAGTCGGCGTACTTCACCTCGCCCGTTGCTTTGGCCAGCTCGAGCCAGACGGGTGGCGCCATGAAGATGGCGTCGCACCAGGACCAGCGGTCCACCGACGGCACGCTGCGGTCCGGCATTTCTACGAAGTGCAGGTCGACGCTGCTTGGGTTCGCCAGGATCTGGTCGAAGCGCTCCCGCAGCGGGGCCATCGCCGCAGCACTCGCGCCATGGCGCGCCGCCCACAGATAAGCCGCGCCGATGGTGTGGTCGTCGGCGTGATAGGGGCGGCTGCCGGGCTGCCAGCCGTTGTCCTTGCCGCGCTGCAGGATGGCATTGGCGAACTCCGGCTGCTTGCTGTGGTCGGCGAGCGCCACGAGGCCGACGAAGAGGGCGCCCTGTTCCCAGCCCCTGGGGTCGGGCATGGACTTGACGGAGCGCGGGTGCTCGCCGCGCTCCAGCGCCTTCAGCTGCCAGCGGCCGGCCTTCTCGGCCAGCGCGATGACGGCCGCTGGCTTCCAGGGCACGGCATCGGCTGCAGCGGCCGAGAGCGGCGGCATTGCCGGCTCGGCCAGGGCTGCGAGAGGCAACAAGGCCAGCAGGCCGGTGGCGTACAGGAGGGCCGTCTTCATCGAGTCTCCTCGTCAGAGTCGGCCGGAATGTAAGCGCTTTCAAGGCGCCGCCGCAGCGGGGCGGCCCTAGGCTGAAGTGAGGGCCTCGCCCAGGCGCCAAGGCAGGCCCTCGTGGCGGGTCAGGTCGCGGCGCACGCCGGCGGGGCTCAGGCCGGTCAGCGCGCGGAACTCACGCACCATGTGAGCCGTGTGGCTGAAGCCGCATTGCGCCGCCACGTCGGCCAGTGCTTCGCCGTCGGCGAGTCGGCGCAGGCCTTCGTTCAGGCGCTCGATGCGCAGCAGCGCCTTGGGCGACAGTCCCAGGGCGTCGCCGACACGGCGCTGCAACTGTCTGGCGCTGGACGTGGCCACGTCGGCCCAGTCGCCCACGCTCAAGGCCGCTGTCGGCGCGCGCGGCGGCGGCTGCCAGGCGCGGCGCGCCTGGGCCTTCTCCACCCAGCAGTGCAACTGCTGTTCGATGATCCAGACCTGGGCCGCCGTGCTGCTGGCGCGGCGCAGTTGCGACAGCAGCACCTCGGCCGTCGGCCAGCCAATGACCTCGGCCGCCGGCCCGCGCCGATTCACCCATTCCGCGGCCGGCAGGTCGAACAGCCAGCTCAGCACGCCTGGGTGCAGCAGCACCGTCGTGATGGCCGGGTCGTTTGCATAGGCGCGCCTTGCGGGCCTGAGGCGGGGGCCGGCCAGCTCCAGATCGGCGAGCGAATGGCCGGAGTCGGCGTCGACCCAATCCCCGCGGTGCAGCACGGTGAGGGCGCCCTGCACATTGGCGGGAAAGCATTGGACCGCCGGCAATGCCGGTCCGTCCGGGCTGGGCCGCCGCACGGCGATGGCCTGGACGTAAGGCGCCAGCGCCGGGCTGGGCGGCAGCAGTTGGGTGCGACTCGCGGGCATCAGGCCATGAATCCCAGGTCCTGTGGCGTGAAGGCGGCCAGCGCCGGGAAGGCCGTGTTGAGGCCGGCGGCGTCGACGCCGAACCAGCGCGCGAGTGTCGCGCCGAACTGCTCCAGCGAGGTGGACGGGATCAGCGCCCCACGGCTGCCAGAGTCGTCCGCACCGCCCAGAGCCGGGTAGGGGAAGCGGCCATAGACCTGGCCGCCCTTGACCGCGCCGCCCAGGATGAGGTGATGGTTGCCCCAGCCATGGTCGCTGCCCGAGCCGCTGGGCTGCAGCGAGCGACCGAACTCGCTCTGCGTGAAGCTGGTGACCATCTGCGACACACCGAGCTCGACGGTGGCGTTGTAGAAGGCGCCCATCGCGTCACCGAGCTGGCGCAGCAGGTCCCACTGCTGCCAGCTCTGGCCGCTGTGGGTGTCGAAACCGCCGAGCTGCACGAAGAAAACCTGGCGCTTCACGCCGACGCTGCCGCGCAGTGCGATGACGCGGGCGACCTGTTGCAGCTGGCGGCCAAGGTCGGTGCCGGGAAAGACGGTGCCGACCGTGCCCGCGCCGCTGCTGCGCAGCAGGGCGCCGAGGCTGAGGGCATCGCGCCTCACCTGGTTGGCGGCCTGGATCAGGCGCACGCCACCGTCCAGCGCCAGGATCTCGTTCAAGGCCTGGCTGCGCGCCGTGGTGGCCGAGGCCGGCCAGGTGCTCATGCCGCTGACGTCGAGATTGAAGCCGGGCACCAGACTGGCGCTGGGGACCTGGGCGCCGTTGGCGAACAGCGCGCCGCCGGCCATGGAGACGGCTGCCGGGAAACGCGAGCTGCCGTTGCGCGCAACCAGCGCGTCCGCCGTGCGCCCACCCCAGCCCGTGCCGCCGCCACTGCCGTTGCCGGCTTGGGTCTGCTGCATCTGGTCGGAGTGGGAGAACAGGTTGGCGGGCAGCGTCGCCGTACCGGCCGTGATCTGGGCGCGCGTCGTCGGCGCCAGCAGCGGGCCGACGTTGGCTATTGCCCCCAGCTTGCCCTGGGCCCAAAGCGGGTGGACGGCCTGCAGGCCCGAGTTCAGCGCATAGGCCACGCCATCGGTCGTCGTGACGGGCAGCAGGCTGGCGGACTGGTCGGGCAGGGCCAGGCCGCCGCGCAGGCTGCGGTAGGCGGCATAGGCGGCCGGGCTCTGCGGGATCAGCACGTTGTGGCCGTCGCAGCCACCGGCCAGGAAGACGCAGACGAGGGCGCGGTAGTCCTCGGTGGTCTGCGCGAGGCTGGGCAGGGCCGGTGCGGCGGTGAGGGCGCAGGCGGCGCGCAGCAGCGCGCGGCGGGTGGTGTGGTGAGCGGTCATGGCGTCCTCCTCAATGTTGGATGGCGTGCTGGCCGGACAGCAGCGTCAGGTACAGCGCCACCTGCGCGCGCTGGGTGGCGTCGGACTGGGCATTGATCGCGTTCGCGAGGCTCTGGCGCATGGCGGTTGACATGCGGCCCCACAGCAGCGCCTGGTCGACCGCGTTGATCAGCGCCGTCGTGTCATTGGCGACCGCGGTGAAGGGCTGCAGATTGACGCGCATATTGCTGCCCGGCTGGGTCAGCAGCGCCCACAGGAAGTTGCCGCGCAGCGTCGCCTCGGTAGGCGTGTAGATCTGGAACTCCGGCGCGTTCAACGTCGTTTGCGGCAGGCGGAAGAGCTGCGAGTAGTGGCCGAAGACCGAGGGCGGTGTCAGCGGCGTCTGGCCGGTGCGGCCGATCTCCCAGCCGAGGTTGTTGCCGGGCTGGAAGCCACCGTTGAGCGCGCGCAGCGTGGCCGCGATGTGCTGCATCGGGTCGCGCAACCGGCCGTCATTGGTGCCGGCCGTGTCGTTGCGGGCCTCGGTGTCGAGCAGGATGGCGCGCACGACGGCGCGCAGGTCGCCGCGCACGCCGCTGCCGTTGTTGGTGAACACGGTGGCGACGCGCTGCACATAGGCCGGGCTGGGGTTGCTCTTGACGAGCTGGCGGATCAGCCGCTGCGCGACGAAGGGCGGCGTGTTGGGATGCTGGAAGAGGCAGTCCAGCGTCGCCTTCAGGTCGGCATCGGTGCCCTGGCTGGCCGCGAGGCTGCAGCCGAGGAAGCTCTTGGCGCGCTGGTCGTGGTTGACCTCACGCAGCACCATGGCGCCGCTGAAGTTCTCCCAGTTGTTGGTGCCCGTGCCGACATAGGTCCAGCCGGTCAGCGCCAGCGCCACCTGCTGGATGGTCGACTGGTCATAGGTCGGGATGGTGCGGCCGGACAGGTCGAGCTGCGGCGTGCCGTCGGCATTCAGTTTGACGAGGCCAATGGTGAAGAGCTGCATCAGCTCGCGCGCGAAGTTCTCGTTGGCGGCCGAGCCGCCCAGCGGCTTGTTGCTGTTGGCCAAGTCCAGGTATTTGCCCATCTGCGGGCTGCGCGCCACCTCCTCCAGCAGCGTGCGGTAGTTGCCGAAGGCGTTCTTGCTCAGCGTGCGCAGATGTGGCGCGATCTCCTCGGCGTAGATGTTCTTGTTGGCCGAGATGACGATGACCTGGGCCAGCGCATAGGCCACGCGCTGGCGCAACTGGTCGGGGGCGTCGGTGAGCCGGTTCAGCATCTGGGCCGCCACGGTCGACGTCGTGCCATCCGATGGCGTCGCCACCGTCGTCTCGGCCAGGTCGAACTGCTCGGTCAGCCAGGCGTCCTGGCCCAGGCTCTGCACGCGGGTGACGCTGGCGGCGTTGGGGCCGAAGCTGGCCTGCTCAAGGAAGCGCGCGGCCGCCAGATTGGCCGTGCCTTGGCCGGGGCCGGGCACCGGCGAAGGGGCAGGCGCAGGAGAGGGCGCTGGCGCGGGTGTGGGGGCCGGGCTCGGCGCAGGGCTGGGCGAAGGGGCGGGGGAGGGCGCCGGCGTGGGCGCGGGTGCCGAGGCGGAGACGGACAGGTTGACGACGTCGGATCCGATGGTGCCCAGGCCCGTCGCCCAGACCTGCACCGGCTGCGTCTTGCCCAGCCAGGTGCTGGGTGCCGTTGCCGAGGCCAGCAGCTGCGTCGCTGACACGCGGGTGACCGTCGCATTCAGGTCGCCGACCTTCACCGCCACGTTGGTCGGGAAGGACGCGCCGTTGAGCTTCAGCGTGAAGGCGCCAGCGGGCACGGCGGCGGGGCTGATGCTCCACAGCCGTGGCTGGATCTGCGTGATGCTCAGCGTGATGCTGCCGGACTTGGCCGGGAAGGCCGTGCTCGTTGCCGTGACGGTGACATCACTCTGCATGGGCACGGCGGCCGGCGCGGTGTAGAGGCCGCGGTCGCTGACCGTGCCGACCGTCGTGTTGCCGCCGGCAATGCCGTTGACGGTCCAGGTGACGGTGTTGGGCGACAGCGGCACATAGGCGGTGAGCTGGCGTGTGGTGGCAATCGGCAGATTGCCGCTGCTGTAGACGGTGATCGTCTGGGCGATCACCGGGCCGGCGGCCAGGCTGCTGGCGAAAGCCAGCGCGGCGACGCGGACGATATGGGGAGGAGGGCAAATCATGGAGTCGCTCCTGACTAGGGCAACTCCATGCTGCAACGCTCATGCCATGGCTGGCATCCCTCAAAACTGACGCCGTGCGTCGTTTCTCAGGGCCCGGGTGTCATGCGAACTGACGATTTGCGCTCAACGTGACCAAGCCTGTCAGTCTTTCAACCACTTGCGTGGCTGATTCTTGCAAATGTCACGAGTTGTACGTGACGCCGCGGGCTCGATCAGCTCAATCCATCGCCATCGCCGTGTGGCTGAAACCGCCGTCCACATAGGTGATCTCGGCGCTGATGCCGGCCGACAGGTCGGACAGCAGGAAGGCGGCGGTGTTGCCGACGTCGTCGATGGTCACGTTGCGACGGATGGGCGCCTGGGCCGCGAACTGTCCCAGCAATTTGCCGAAGTCCTTGATGCCGGAGGCGGCCAGCGTCTTGATCGGGCCGGCCGAGATGCCGTTGACCCGCACACCCTTGGGGCCGAGGGCCGACGCCAGGTAGCGCACGCTGGCTTCCAGGCTGGCCTTGGCCAGACCCATGGTGTTGTAGTTGGGCACGATGCGCAGGGCGCCGAGGTAGCTCAGCGTCAGCAGGGCCGCACCCTGGCGCAGGCGCGGCGCCGCCAGCTTGGCCATGGCCGGGAAGCTGTAGGCCGAGATGTCGTGGGCGATGCGGAAGTTCTCGCGCGTCATGCCTTCGAGAAAATCACCGGCAATCGCCTCGCGCGGCGCGAAACCGATGGAATGGACGAAACCGTCGAACTCCGGCCAGACCTCGCCGAGCTGGTTGAACAGCGCTGCCATCTGTTCGTCGCTGGTCACATCGCAGTCATAGACGAGCTTGGAATCAAACTCGGCGGCGAATTCGGTGATGCGCTCCTTGAAACGCTCACCTTGATAGCTGAAAGCCAGCTCCGCGCCCTCGCGGTGGCAGGCACGGGCAATGCCGTAGGCGATGGAGCGGTTGGACAGTACGCCCGTGATCAGCAGCCGTTTGCCGGCGAGAAAGCCCATTCTTGTCTCCTGTGAGGTCTCAAACAGCCTCAGATTCTGGCACGCGCCGGGCGTAGCGGCTTGCCGGCACAGGACTTGCACAGTACAATACGAGCTTCACTGGAAATGAGGGTTGCCATTCAGGCGGCTTCTCAACGAGCGGCGGACGACATCCCCCGGCGCAGGATTCTGGTGAACGATTGGGCGGATTCATCCAGCCCATTTTTTTTGCTTTTTCGATTTTCTTCCGACCCGAATCCCATCCCCGCATGAGTTGGCAAACCGCTGTGGAAACGACCGTGACCGGCCTCGGTTACGAACTCGTGGACTGCGAACGCAGTGCCAGTGGTGGAACGCTGCGCGTGACGATCGACAGGCTGGCTGCCGACGCGGCTGCCGGTGAGTTGGTCACGGTGGAGGACTGCGAAAAGGTCACGCGCCAGCTGCAGTATGTGCTGGAGGTCGAAGGTCTGGAGTATTCCCGGCTCGAGGTGTCCTCGCCGGGGCTGGACCGGCCGCTGAAGAATGCCGCGCATTACACGCGCTTCGCTGGCCAGGAAATCGACATCACGTTGAAGGCGCCATTCCAGGGCCGCAAGAAATACCGCGGCGTCGTCAGCGCCCAGCCGGATGCGCCGAGCGACCAGGCCTGGCGCCTGGTGTTCGACGACGGCGAGGCTGACCAGGCGCTCGATTTCACGCTCGACGAGGTGCGCGAGGCACGCCTCGTGCCGTCGTTCAGCTTCAAGGGTCGAGGCGGCGAACCGGCGCCCGACCGCAAGCCGGGCCAGCGTGGCGTCATCAAGCCCAAGAAGCAGCCAAAAGAGGCAGCACTCAAGAAACAAGCGGGCGAGCCCAGTGATGCGGCGCCCGGCCAAGACAAGGTTGACGGAGGTCTCAAGCAATGAACCGCGAAATGTTGATGCTGGTGGACGCGATCTCGCGCGAGAAGAGCGTGGAGCGCGATGTCGTGTTCGGTGCGGTGGAAGCCGCACTGGCCTCGGCCACCAAGAAGATTTACGGCGCTGAAGCCGACATCCGCGTCAGTGTGGATCGCGAATCGGGCGAGTACGAGACCTTCCGCCGCTGGCATGTCGTGCCCAACGAGGCCGGCCTGCAGAACGCCGACGCTGAAATCCTGCTGTTCGAAGCCCAGGAACAGATCGCCGACATCGAGGTGGACGACCACATCGAGGAGCCGGTCGAGTCCCTGCCCATCGGCCGTATCGGTGCCCAGGCCGCCAAGCAGGTCATCCTGCAGAAGATCCGCGACGCCGAGCGCGAGCAGCTGCTGAACGACTTCATGTCGCGCGGCGAGAGGATCTTCGTCGGCACCGTCAAGCGCCTGGACAAGGGCGACATCATTGTCGAGAGCGGTCGCGTCGAAGGACGCCTGAAGCGCGGCGAGATGATCTCGAAAGAGAACCTGCGTACCGGCGACCGCGTGCGTGCCGTCATCCTCGGCGTGGACCCGACGCAGCGTGGCCCGCAGATCATGCTGTCGCGCTCCAGCCCCGAGTTCATGAAGGAACTCTTCGCCCAGGAAGTGCCGGAAATCGAGCAGGGCCTGCTGGAGATCAAGAGCTGCGCCCGCGACAGCGGTTCGCGCGCCAAGATCGCCGTCGTCAGCCATGACCGCCGCGTCGATCCCATCGGCACCTGCGTCGGCGTGCGCGGTTCGCGCGTCAATGGCGTGACGACCGAACTGGCCGGCGAGCGCGTCGACATCGTGCTGTGGAGCGAAGACCCGGCCCAGTTCGTCATCGGCGCGCTGGCCCCGGCCAATGTGCAATCCATCGTCGTCGATGAAGAGCGCCACGCCATGGACGTCGTCGTCGACGAGGAAAACCTCGCCATCGCCATCGGCCGTGGCGGCCAGAACGTGCGCCTCGCGTCCGAACTGACCGGCTGGCGCATCAACATCATGTCGGCCGAGGAGTCGGCCGCCAAGCACGAGCAGGAAAGCGAATCGGTGCGCAAGCTCTTCGTCGACAAGCTCGACGTCGATGCCGAAGTCGCCGATATCCTGATCGCCGAGGGCTTCACCAGCCTCGAGGAAGTGGCCTACGTCCCGATGCAGGAAATGCTCGAGATCGAAGCCTTCGACGAGGACACGGTCAACGAGCTGCGCACCCGAGCCAAGGACGCGCTGTTGACCATGGAAATCGCCCGCGAAGAGAAGGTCGAGGAGGTCTCGCAAGACCTGCGCGATCTCGAAGGCGTGACGCCCGAGCTGCTGAGCAAGCTGGCCGAAGGCGGCATCAACACCCGTGATGACCTGGCCGACCTGGCCGTGGATGAACTGGTCGAACTGACCAGCCAGGATGAGGCCGCTGCGCGCGCGCTGATCATGAAGGCCCGTGAACATTGGTTCAACGCCTGATCGACCACACGCCGCGCCGCACCGAAAGTAATTTGAAGGATCCCCACATGGCCGTGACTACCGTCGCCCAATTCGCCGCCGAGCTGAGCAAGCCGGCGAGCACGCTGCTGGAGCAGCTGCAAGCCGCGGGCGTCAAGAAGTCTTCCGTTGACGACTCGCTGAGCGAGACCGACAAGGAAAGCCTGCTCGACCACCTGCGCACCTCCCATGGCACTGCCGGTGGTGAGCGCAAGAAGATCACCCTCGTCAAGAAGTCGACCACCGAGATCAAGCAGGCCGATGCCTCCGGCAAGGCCCGCACGATCCAGGTCGAAGTGCGCAAGAAGCGCACCTTCGTCAAGCGTGACGATGCCTCCGACGAGTCCACCGCCGGCGCCGAAGAAGCCGACCTGGTGCGCCGCGAGGAAGAAGCCCAGGCCCAGGCCGCCGCGTTGCGCGCCCAGGAGGAGGAGCTGGCCGCCAAGGTGAAGGCCCGTGAGGACGCCGAACGCGCCGCACGTGAAGCCGCCGAAGCGCGCCGCGCCGAAGAGCAGGCCGCCGCCGAAGCCGCCGCCAAGGCTGCCGCCGAAGTCGCTGCTGCCGCTGCTGCTGCCGCGAAGACCGAGGACAAGACGGAAGAAGTGGCCGAGGCTCGCCAGCGCAACGCTGCTGCTGCCGCTGCGGAGGCCGCTGCCATCAACAAGGCCGCTTCCAAGCGTGGTTCCAAGGCCGCCGCGCCGGCACCCGAGCCCGAAGTCGTCGCCCCGCCGCCGCCCGCCCCCGCGCCCGCCCCTGAAGTCGTCGCCCCGCCGCCGCCTGCCCMCGAGGTGGCGAAGCCGGCCCTGCGTGTCGTCAAGGCCGTGGACGCGGCTGCCGAAGAGAAGCAGAAGCAGGACGACCTGGCCCGCCGCCGCAAGGCTGCCGAGGACGAGGCCGCCAAGATCCGCGCCATGATGAATGCGCCCAAGAAGGTGCTCGTCGCGGCCAAGAAGGAAGAGCCCAAGCCGGCCGAAGCCGCCGCGGGCATCAAGGGCACCATCCACAAGAAGGCTGGCGCACCGGGTGCAGCACCTGCTGCAGCGGGTGCCGGCGCAGGTGCCGGCAAGCCGGGCGACAAGAAGTCGGTCAAGTCCGAGAAGCTGTCGTCCAGCTGGGCCGACGACGCCGCCAAGAAGCGCGGCCTCAAGACCATCGGTGCCGGCCCCGCCGGCGCCGGTCGCCCGGGTGGCGGTGGCAACTGGCGCGCTCCGGCGCGCGGTGGTGCCGGCGGCCGCCGTGGTGACCGTGGTGGCAACCAGTCCAACTTCCAGGCGCCTGCCGAACAGCAGACCCAAGAGGTGCACGTCCCCGAGACCATCTCGGTGGCCGACCTCGCCCACAAGATGTCGGTCAAGGCCGCCGAGGTCATCAAGCAATTGATGAAGCTGGGCCAGATGGTCACCATCAACCAGCAGCTGGACCAAGAGACGGCCATGATCCTGGTCGAGGAAATGGGCCACAAGGCCTTCCCCGCCAAGCTGGACGATCCGGACGCCTTCCTCGAAGAAGAGGGCACCACCGAGCAGCAGCACGAATCGCTGTCGCGCGCCCCGGTCGTCACCGTCATGGGCCACGTCGACCACGGCAAGACCTCGCTGCTGGACTACATCCGCCGTGCCCGTGTGGCCGCGGGTGAAGCCGGTGGCATCACGCAGCACATCGGCGCCTATCACGTCGACACGCCGCGCGGCATGATCACCTTCCTGGACACCCCGGGTCACGCGGCCTTCACGGCCATGCGTGCCCGCGGCGCCAAGGCCACCGACATCGTCATCCTGGTCTGTGCGGCCGACGACGGCGTCATGCCCCAGACCAAGGAAGCCATCCACCACGCGAAGGCCGCTGGCGTGCCGATCGTGGTCGCGATGACCAAGATCGACAAGCCCGATGCCAACGTCGAGCGCGTCAAGAGCGAGCTCGTGGCCGAACAGGTCGTGCCGGAAGAATTCGGCGGCGACGCACCCTTCATCGGTGTGTCGTCCAAGACCGGCCAAGGCATCGACGACCTGCTGGAGCAGGTGCTGCTGCAGGCCGAAGTGCTGGAACTGAAGGCGCCGGTCGAGTCCATGGCCAAGGGCCTGGTCATCGAAGCCAAGCTGGACAAGGGCCGCGGCCCGGTCGCGACGGTGCTGGTGCAGAGCGGCACGCTCAAGCGCGGCGACGTCGTGCTGGCCGGCTCCACCTTCGGCCGCGTGCGCGCCATGCTGGACGAAGATGGCAAGGCCACGAACGAGGCTGGCCCGTCCATCCCGGTCGAGATCCAGGGCCTGACCGAAGTGCCGCAAGCCGGCGACGAGTTCATGGTGCTGGGCGATGAGCGCCGCGCCCGTGAAGTCGCGACCTTCCGTCAAGGCAAGTACCGCGACGTCAAGCTGGCCAAGCAGCAAGCCGCCAAGCTCGAGAACATGTTCAGCGAAATGGGCGCCGGCGACGTGCAGACCCTGCCGCTGATCATCAAGAGCGACGTGCAGGGCTCGCAGGAAGCGCTGGCCGCTTCGCTGCTCAAGCTCAGCAACGCCGAGGTCAAGGTGCAGATCGTCCACGCGGCGGTCGGTGGCATCAGCGAAAGCGACGTCAACCTCGCCATCGCGTCCAAGGCCGTCATCATCGGCTTCAACGTGCGGGCCGACGCCGGTGCGCGCAAGCTGGCCGAGGGCAATGCCGTCGATCTGCGTTACTACAGCATCATTTACGACGCTGTGGATGACGTGACCAAGGCAATGTCCGGCATGCTGGCGCCCGAGCAGCGCGAAGAAGCGCTGGGTACGGCCGAGATCCGCGTCGTGTTCGTCGCTTCCAAGATCGGCACGGTGGCCGGTTCCATGGTCACCAGCGGCCTGGTCCGCCGTGGCGCCAAGTTCCGCCTGCTGCGCGAGAACACCGTCATCTACACGGGCGAGGTGGACTCCGTGCGCCGCGAGAAGGACGACGTCCGCGAGGTCAAGGAAGGCTTCGAGTGCGGTATCAAGCTGAAGAACTACAGCGACATCAAGGAAGGTGATCAGCTCGAGTTCTTCGAAATCAAGGAAGTGGCCCGCACGCTCTGAACTTCAGTCCCGAGGGTTAACCCCGCCCCTCGGGGCGGGGTTTGTTCTTTCAGGAAACCGCCATGAGACATAAACGCGCCATCCCCAACCGAGCCTTCCGTGTCGCCGACCAGATCCAGCGCGATCTGGCGGAGCTGATCCGCGAGCTCAAGGATCCGCGCATCGGCATGGCGACGATCAATGCGATCGACGTCACGCCGGACTACGCCCATGCCAAGGTGTTCTTCTCGGTGCTGGTCGGTGACCCGAAAGAGACGCAGGAAGCGCTGAACGAGGCCGCCGGCTTCCTGCGCAACGGCCTGTTCAAGCGGCTGCAGATCCATACCGTGCCGACGCTGCATTTCCAGTTCGACCGCACCACCGAGCGTGCGGCCGAGATGAGTGCGCTCATCAACCGGGCCAATGCCACGCGGGCGATCGAGGACGAGGAGCCGAATGACTGAGGCCGTCGTCACAGCTTCTGCTGCCAAGCCTGCCCGGGTACGCATCCAGCGTCGCCCGCTGCATGGCGTGTTGTTGCTCGACAAGCCGCTGGGSTTGTCGAGCAACGATGCGTTGCAGAAGGCCAAGTGGCTGCTGCGTGCCGAGAAGGCCGGCCACACCGGCACGCTGGATCCGCTGGCCACCGGCCTGCTGCCGCTGTGCTTCGGCGCCGCGACCAAGTTCAGCCAGGTCAGCCTGGACGCCGACAAGCGCTACCTGGCCACGCTCGCGCTGGGCATCCGCACGACGACCGGCGATGCCGAAGGCGAGGTGCTGGAGCGCCGCGACGCTGATGGCATCACGCAAGAGCAGATCGCTGCCGCCTGCGCCGCCTTCACCGGCGAGATCGACCAGATGCCACCGATGTATTCGGCGTTGAAGCACGAAGGCAAGGCGCTGTACGAATACGCGCGTGCCGGCATCGAGATCGAGCGCAAGAGCCGTCGCGTGACGATTCATGCCGTCGACATCGTCGGCGTGCAGGCTGGCACCGTGACCCTCGACGTCCGTTGCACCAAAGGCACCTATATCCGCACGCTGGCCGAAGACATCGGCGCCAAGCTGGGCTGTGGCGCGTCGCTGGCGGCGCTGCGTCGCACCGGTTCCGGTGGCCTGACGCTGGACGGTGCCGTCACGCTGGCGCAGATCGAGGCCATGCCCGATGAAGAACGCGCCGCGCTGCTGACCTCGCCCGACCGCCTGCTGGCCGAAGCCCCCGAACTGCGCCTGCCTGCCGACGAAGCCACCCGCTTCCTGTCGGGCCTGCGCCGCCGCGTGGCCGTGCCCGACGCCGAGCGCGTGCGCGTCTACGGCCCCGAGCCGCGCGCCTTCCTCGGCAGCGCCCACATCACTTCTGGCGAACTGATCGCCGACCGCCTGTTGACCCCGCCGGAGGTCCAGGCTCTGCTTTCCGCCTGACCCGGTTTTCTTTCCAAGCATCACCATGACCACCCCGATCCGCAACATCGCCATCATTGCCCACGTCGACCACGGCAAAACCACCATGGTGGACCAGCTCCTGCGCCAGAGCGGCACCTTCGCCGAGCACGAGAAGGTCGTCGACACCGTCATGGACAGCAATGCCATCGAACGCGAACGCGGCATCACCATCCTGGCCAAGAACTGCGCGGTCAGCTGGGAAGGCACCCACATCAACATCGTCGACACCCCGGGCCACGCGGACTTCGGCGGTGAAGTCGAACGCGCGCTGTCCATGGTCGACGGCGTGGTGCTGCTGATCGACGCCCAGGAAGGCCCGATGCCGCAGACGCGCTTCGTGACCAAGAAGGCGCTGGCCCTGGGTCTGAAGCCCATCGTCGTCGTCAACAAGGTCGACAAGCCGGGCGCCAAGCCCGATGCCGTCATCAACGCCGCCTTTGACCTGTTCGACAAGCTGGGCGCCAACGACGAGCAGCTCGACTTCCCCGTCGTCTACGCCTCCGGCATCAACGGCTGGACCTCGCTGGAAGAGGGCGCGCCGGGCGAGCAGTGGGGCCCCGACATGTCGGCCCTGTTCAACACCATCCTGAAGCACGTGCCCGCGCAAAAGGGTGACCCCGAAGCGCCGCTGCAGCTGCAGATCTCGGCGCTGGACTACTCCACCTTCGTCGGTCGCATCGGCGTGGGCCGCATCAGCCAGGGCACCATCAAGCCCGGCATGGACGTGGCCGTCATGGAAGGCCCGGACGGCAAGACCTACAAGGGTCGCGTCAACAACGTGCTGACCTTCCAAGGCCTGGACCGCGTGCAGACCAACTCGGCCGGCCCGGGCGACATCGTGCTGATCAACGGCATCGACGACATCAGCATCGGCGTGACCGTAACCAGCCTGACCGAGCCGGCCCCGCTGCCCATGCTCAAGGTCGACGAGCCGACGCTGACGATGAACTTCTGCGTCAACACCAGTCCGCTGGCCGGCCGCGAAGGCAAGTTCGTCACCAGCCGCCAGATCTGGGACCGCCTGCAGAAGGAACTGCAGAGCAACGTGGCGCTGCGCGTCTCGGAAACCGACGAAGACGGCATCTTCGAAGTCATGGGCCGCGGCGAACTGCACCTGACCATCCTGCTGGAGAACATGCGCCGTGAAGGCTACGAGCTGGCCGTCTCCAAGCCGCGCGTGGTGTTCCGTACCATCGACGGCGAGAAGCACGAGCCCATCGAGCTGGTGACGGCCGACGTGGAAGAAAACCACCAGGGCGGCGTCATGCAGGCCCTGGGCGAGCGCAAGGGCGAGCTGGTCAACATGGAGCCGGACGGCCGTGGCCGCGTGCGCCTGGAGTACCGCATCCCGGCGCGTGGCCTGATCGGCTTCACGAACGAGTTCCTGAACCTGACCCGTGGTTCGGGCCTGATCAGCAACATCTTCGACGGCTACGAGCCGCACAAGGGCGACATCGCCAGCCGCAAGAACGGCGTGCTGATCTCCATGGACGCCGGTGAGATCTTCACCTACGCCCTGGGCAAGCTGGACGACCGCGGCCGCATGTTCGTCAAGCCCAACGATCCGGTCTACGAAGGCATGATCGTCGGCATCCACAGCCGCGACAACGACCTGGTCGTCAACGCGACGCGCACCAAGCAGCTGACCAACTTCCGCGTTTCCGGCAAGGAAGACGCGATCAAGATCACGCCGCCGATCGACCTGACGCTGGAATACGGCGTCGAGTTCATCGAGGACGACGAGCTGGTCGAGATCACGCCGAAGAGCGTGCGTCTGCGCAAGCGTCACTTGTCGGAAAACGACCGCAAGCGTGCGTCGCGCGCTTGAGCGCAAGCGCCCAAGCGCGGAGCGCTGAATGTGGCGCTCCCCCATGCCGGGGCACGGAGGCCCCGTCCTTCGCCAGGCGTGAACAGTCCTCAGGACTGTTCAAGTCCGGGCTCAGCCCCCTCCAGGAGGGGGTTCTAGTCAGTTGATTGCCCGCGCCCCTTTCGAGGGGCGCTCTGCCATGAGTCACCGAACGGCCGTCTTGCTGATGCTGCTGGTCACGCTGATGTGGAGTTCGGCGGGCGTGGTCACGCGGCATCTGGATGCGGCGCGTGGGTTCGAGATCACGTTCTGGCGCAGCAGCTTCAATGCGCTGGCGCTCATCGTCATCCTCGGCATGATGCGGGGCAGGGCGCTGCTGGGCAGCTTGAAGGGCGGCGCGGTCTGGGCGTCGGGCCTGTGCTGGGCCGTCATGTTCACGGCCTTCATGGTGGCGCTGTCGCTGACGACAGTGGCCAATGTGCTGGTCACGATGTCGCTGTCGCCGCTGTTCACGGCGGTGTTGGCAAGGCTCTTCCTGCATCAACCGATTCCGGCGCGCACCTGGTGGGCGATTGCCGTGGCCGGTGCAGGCATCGCCTGGATGTTTGGCGGCCAGTTGGGCGGGCCGCTGCTGGGCGTCTTCGTGGCGCTGGGCGTGCCGTTGGCTGCGGCGTCCAACTGGTGCCTGCTGCAGAAAGTCGGGCAGGGCGCCGGCACCGACATGCTGCCCGCCGTCCTCATCGGCGCGCTGATCTCGATGGCCGCCATGCTGCCATTGGCCTGGCCGATGCAGGCCGGCGCGCATGACCTGGGGCTGCTGGCCTTCCTGGGCGTCTTCCAACTCGCCGTTCCCTGCCTGCTGGCGGTGCGCTTGGCGCGCGAGCTGCCGGGTCAAGAACTGGCCCTGCTCGGCCAGGCCGAAACCCTGCTCGGCGTGCTGTGGGCCTGGGCTTTTGCGGGCGAACACCCAGGCAGCGCGGCCCTGATCGGCGGTAGCCTCGTGCTTGCGGCGCTGATCGCCAACGAAGCGCTGGCTCCCCCTTCCGTCAAATCCGTCCTGAAGAACGCATGAAAGACCTGATCCCGCCTTTGGGTGCCGACGGCCAGATCCTGGCCGAGGTCAACGGCTGCCTTGGCCTCATCACGCTGAACCGACCGCAGGCATTGAACGCCCTTTCGCTGGCCATGATCCGCGACATGACGGCCTTGCTGCGCCACTGGGCCGCGTCGCCCGAGATTGAGGCCGTGGCGGTGCTCGGCGCCGCGCGCGAGGGCAAGGCGCCGGCCTTTTGTGCCGGCGGCGACATCCGCTTCTTCCACCAGGCCGCCCACGCCGGCGATGCGGCGCTGGAGGATTTCTTCACCGAGGAATACCGCCTCAACCACCTGATCCACCACTTCCCCAAGCCCTATATCGCGCTGATGGACGGCATCGTCATGGGCGGCGGCATGGGCATCAGCCAGGGCGCCAAGCTGCGCGTGCTGTCCGAGCGCTCCAAGCTCGCCATGCCCGAGACCGGCATCGGCCTCTTTCCCGACGTCGGTGGCGGCTACTTCCTGGCGCAGTGCCCCGGCCATGTCGGCGAATGGCTGGCGCTGACCGGCCAGGCCATCGCCGCCGGCGACGCCATCGAGTGGGGCCTGGGCGACGTCTATGTGCCGGCGTCGCAATGGGCCGACCTCGTTGAAGCGCTGCGGGCCAGCCCGCAGCCCAGCGCCGAACATGTCGTCGCGACGATCATGGAACGCGCCGACCTCGCGCCGGCCGCCGACCCCAAGGCCGCGGCGGAGCGCATCGACCGCCACTTCGGCGAGCCGACGCTGGCAGGCATCCTCGCCTCCCTGGCTGCCGCCCCTGACGATTGGGCGCACCAGACGCGCGAGACCCTGCTGACGCGTTCGCCGACGATGCTGGCCGTGACGCTGGAACTGGTGCGCCGCGGCCGCCAGCTCAGCCTCGCCGATGACCTGCGCCTGGAGCGTGATCTCGTTCATCACGCCTTCCACATGCGCGGTGCGGCGCGCAGCGAGACGGTCGAGGGCATCCGTGCCTTGGCCGTGGACAAGGACCACGCCCCGCGCTGGCAGCCGGCGGCGATTGCCGACGTCAGTGCCGCCGAGGTGGCGGCCTTCTTCACCAGCCCGTGGCGCGCGGCCGAGCATCCCCTGCGCGACCTGAGCTGAAGCTGTCGCCCCCCGGATTGGGGGTTGGCCGGCAAGGCCTGTCTCCAGACACTCGCGAAAATTCTTCGACGGAGACCTCGATGCGCAAGCTGCTCATGACTGCCCTGCTGGCTACCGGCCTGATCGGCCAGGCCGCCAACGCGGCTCCGACGCTGTGGAGCGTTGGCTCCGGTGGCAATGGCCACTACTACGATTTCATCGACTCCAATGTCAGCTGGGACGACGCCTTCAAGGCCGCCCAGGCCATGAGCTTCATGGGCCAGACCGGCTATCTGGCCACCATCACCAGCGCGGGCGAGAACCGCTTTGCCTCCGTCACCGTGGCGGGCAGTGTGCTGGCATGGCTGGGCGCGTCGGACGCCGGCAGTGAAGGCAACTTCACCTGGCGTGATGGCCCCGAGGTCGGCCAGGCCCTGACCTACACCAACTGGAATCCGGGTGAGCCGAACAACTGCTGCGGTGGCGAGAACTACCTGCAGACCAACTTCGGCGTCGCCATGGGCTGGAACGATCATGGCGGCCCGGGCAATGGCGGCCAGATCAATGGCTTCCTGGTCGAGTTCAATGCGCCCAACAACGTGCCCGAGCCGGCCAGCCTGGCGCTCGTGATGGCAGCGGCCCTGGCCGGTGTCGGCGTCGCACGCCGTCGCGGCCGCTGAGCCCTCGCCCTCCAGCATTTCTCAACGCCCGCGTCAGCCCGACGCGGGCGTTGCCATTTGCGGGCCGGGATAATCACGCCCGTGACTGCCTTCTCTCCCTGGCGCCTGTCCGTCGCTCCGATGATGGACTGGACCGATCGCCATTGCCGCTATTTCCATCGGCTCATCACCCGCCAGACCCTGCTGTACACCGAGATGGTGACGACCGGGGCGCTGTTGCATGGCGACCAGCCACGCCATCTCGACTTCAATGCCGAGGAGCATCCGGTCGCGCTGCAGCTGGGCGGCAGCGAGCCCGCCGACCTGGCCGCCTGTGCCAGGCTGGCCGAGCGCTGGGGCTATGACGAAGTCAACCTGAACTGCGGCTGCCCCAGCGAGCGCGTGCAAAAGGGCGCCTTCGGTGCCTGCCTGATGGCCGAGCCCCAGTTGGTGGCCGATTGCGTGAAGGCCATGCGTGACGCGACCGCGCTGCCGGTCACCATCAAGCACCGCATCGGTATCGACAAGATCGAGAGCTACGACTTCGTGCGCGACTTCGTCGCCACCGTCGCCGAGGCCGGCTGCGAAGTCTTCATCGTGCATGCCCGCAATGCCTGGTTGCAGGGCCTGTCGCCCAAGGAAAACCGCGAGATCCCGCCGCTGCGCTACGAACTCGTGGAGCAGCTCAAGCGCGAGTTCCCGCAACTGACCATCGCCATCAACGGCGGCCTGAAGACGCCCGACCAGATTGCCGGGCAGCTGGCCGTGCTGGACGGCGTCATGATCGGCCGCGAGGCCTATCACGAGCCCTGGAGCATGGTCGAGTGGGACTCGCGCTTCTTCGGCCAGCCCGACCCGGCGCCGAACTCGACGGCCGGGCGCGAGCAGGTCGAAGAGGCCTGGCTAGCCTACCTCGAGCGCGTGCATGCCACCGGCCGTTCCTGGTCGTATGCGATGCGCCACGCCCTGGGCCTGTGGAATGGCACGCCCGGCGCGCGGCGCTGGCGCCAGGTCTGGAGCGATCACCGCCTGAAGACGCTGGCGCCACGCGAGGTGGCCGCGCAGGCCACGGTCGCGCGCCTGTCCGGCATCGCCGTCGCTGCCTGAGCATGACGACCGGCTGCGTCGGGGCCCTCGGCGAGCATGCGCGCATGCATGTTTGCCTGACCCGGACCGCCGCCCTGGCGTTGTGCCTCGCCGTGGCGGGCCACGCCCAAGCCACGCCCTGCCAGGACAAGCCAGGCGCGGCCGCTCGCCGGCAAGTCGTCGAGCAGGGCCTGTTGCCGGCGGTGGTGTTCGAAGGCGAAACGCGGCCGCAGACCCTGGCCGCCCGCATGGCCGAGCACGGCGTGCCGGGGCTGGCCGTGGCGGTGCTGCGCGGCGGCGAGGTGGACTGGATCGCCGTCTACGGCCGCCGCACATCAGAGGCGCAGGCGCCGGCGGTGGGCTGCGCCACGCTGTTCCAGGCCGGCTCGCTGGCCAAGCCCGTCACGGTGCTAGCCGCGCTACGCCTGCAGGACGCCGGCCGGCTGGATTGGGACAGCGACATCGATGGCCTGCTCACGTCGCTGCAGCTGCCTGCGGGCAAGCAGACGCCCGAGTACCCCGTCACGCTGCGCGGCTTGCTGGCGCATACCGCGGGCATCACGCCAGGGGGCTACCCCGGCTACGCCCAGCATGGGCCGGTGCCCACGCCGATCGAGGTAGCGATCGCGGCGCCGGGCACGAACACGCCGCGGCCCGAGGTCGTGCGGCGGCCCGGCGAAGCGCTGCGCTATTCCGGCGGCGGCTACACGCTGGCCCAGCTCGCCTTGCAGGACAGCCAGAAGCTGGCCTTCGAGCCGTTGATGCAGCGTTGGCTGTTGCAGCCCCTCGGCCTGCGCCGCGCCACCTTCGCGCTGCAGCGGCTCGGCAGCGGCGGCGACGTGGCGGCCGGCCATCAGGGCGGTGCCAAGCCGGTGCCCGGCGGCTGGCTTCACCTGCCTGAAAGCGCGGCGGCCGGGCTGTGGTCGAACGCGGGCGACCTCGCCACGCTGCTCATCGAGCTGCGCAAGGGCTGGCAGGGCCGCAGCACGGTGTTCCGCCAGTCCAGCCTGCGCGAGCTGCTGGGCACGCCGGTCGAAGGGCATCTCTATGGATTCAGGCTCGCTGGCGAAGGCCAGCAGCAGTTCCTCGTCCACTACGGCGGCACGGCGGGCTACAACGCCGGCATGGCCATCAATCTGCACACGGGCGATGGGCTGGTCTACCTGGCCAACGCGGAGGCGGGCCGCGAGCTGAGCAGCGAACTGATGGCGGCCGTGTCGCGTGCCTATGGCTGGACGCAATTCCGCGAGACGCGGGTGCGCCGGGCCGAGGTGAGCGAGGCAGCCGTCCAGGGTCTCGCGGGCCGCTACTTCTTCGCCAGCATGGGGGTGCGCGTGCAGGTGGAGCAGGCGCAGGCGCAACTGACCCTGGTGTTCCCCAACGGCGACCGCCTGGCGCTGACGCCCATCAGCGTCGATGGCGCGCCGCTGCAGTTCATCCACCCCACCGGTGTGCGTGTCGGCTTCCAGCGCGGCGAGGCCGGCGCGGTGACGATGCATCTCTACGGCGACCAGGGCATTCGCGAGAACTCGCCGTGAGCGAATTTGTAGACAGCCCGGATATCGGGCCCGTCCTGCCGCCCGACGAGCCGTTGTGGAGCCACAGCTTCGACACGGCGCTGGGCTGCTGCGGCGTCGTATGGAGCGAGCGCGGCATCGTCGCGTCGTTGCTGCCCGATGCCAGCCCGGCACGCCTGAAGCGCCGCCACCCGAGCGCGCAGTCGACCGACGAACTGCCGACCCCCATCGCCCACGCCGTCGAGGGTATCCGTGCGCTGCTGGCCGGCGAGGTGCGCGACCTCAGCGACATCGTCCTCGACGAGCGCGGCATCCCCGAGTTCCGCCGCCAGGTCCATGCGCTGACCCGCGCCATCCCGCCCGGCCAGACGCGCACCTATGGCGAGATCGCCAACGCCCTCGGCCAGCCCGGTGCCGCGCGCGCCGTGGGGCGGGCGGAGGGCGACAACCCGTTTCCGCCCATCGTGCCCTGCCATCGCGTGATGGGCGCCGGCGGCGAGCCGACGGGCTTCTCGGCGCCGGGCGGCGTCGAGACCAAGCGGCGCATGCTGCTGATCGAGGCGCGTGCGGTCGGCCAGCTGGCGGGTGATCAGCAGCCGCTTTTTTAATCAGTTGGGGACAGAGCTTTTCGCTTCGCTCCAAGGTCTGTCCCGCAAAATCACCCACTATGTCCTTCGCTTCCCTGGGCCTCTCGCCCGCCCTGCTGCGCGCCGTGCGCGAACAGGGCTATCACGCCCCCACCGCCGTCCAGTCGGCCGCGCTGCCGCCCATCCTGGCCGGCCGTGATGTGCTGGCGCTGGCGCAGACCGGCTCCGGCAAGACCGCGGCCTTCGCACTGCCGCTGCTGCAGCGCCTGGTCGCCTCGCCGCCACGCCCGGGCCCACGCGCGCTGGTGCTGGCACCGACCCGTGAGCTGGCGGCGCAGACGGCCGAGTTGCTGCGCAATGTCGCGGCCCTGCTGATGCACCGCCCCAAGATCGCCCTGGCCTTTGGCGGTGTGTCCATCAACCCGCAGCTGATGGCCTTGCGCGGTGGCTGCGACGTCATGGTGGCCACGCCGGGCCGGCTGCTGGACCTGCTGGACCACAACGGCCTGACCCTCGCCGGTGTGCAGTGCCTGGTGCTGGACGAGGCCGACCGCCTGCTCAGCCAGGGCTTTGCCGAAGAGCTGCAGCGCGTGCTGGCGCAGTTGCCCGCGCAGCGCCAGTCGCTGCTGTTCTCCGCCACCTTCCCGCCGGCGGTGCAGGCCCTGGCCGACGCGCTGCTGCACGACCCCGTGCGCATCACCATCGAGGAAGCGCCGCCGCAGATCACCCAGCGCGCCATCCAGCTCGACCGCGCCCAGCGCCTGCCTGCGCTGCGCCAGCTGCTGGCCGAGCAGGATTGGCCGCGGGCGCTGGTCTTCGTGGCCAGCCGCTACACGGCCGAGCTGGTGTCGGACAAGCTCTTCGCCCACGGCTTCAAGGCCGGGGCCCTGCATGGCGAGCTCAGCCAGGGCGCGCGCAGCGATGTGCTGGCGGCCTTGAAGGATGGCAGCGTCAAGGTGCTGGTGGCCACCGACGTCGCCGCGCGCGGCCTGCATGTCGATGCGCTGGACGCCGTCATCAACTACGAGCTGCCGCGCTCGGCCGCCGACTACACCCACCGCATCGGCCGCACCGGCCGCGCGGGCGCGCAAGGCGTGGCCATCAGCTTCATCTGCGCAGACAGCCCCGAGAACGCCGAGAGCCATTTCCGTCTCATCGAGAAGCGCCAGGGCCAGCGTGTGGAGCGAGAGCGCTTGGCCGGCTTCGAGCCCGAGGCCGTGGCGACCGAGGCCCAGGCCACGGGCGGCATCAAGAGCACGACGCGCAAGAGCAAGAAGGACAAGCTGCGCGAGGCCGCCGCTCGCGGGGAATGAGCGATGGGCATTGAGATCGAACGCAAGTTTCTCGTCACCGGCGACGGCTGGCGCCAGCCGGCTTCGGCGCAGACCCACTTCAGCCAGGGCTACCTCAGCCGCGACCCGGCGCGCACGGTGCGCGTGCGCATCGCCGGTGAGAACGCCTTCCTGACCATCAAGGGCGCCACGACCGGCGCGACGCGGGCCGAGTTCGAGTACGAGGTGCCGCTGGCCGACGCGCAAGCGCTGCTGGCGATGTGCGATGGCCCGGTCGTCGAGAAGATCCGCCACCTCTGCCCGTACGAGGGCATGACCTGGGAGGTCGATGAGTTCCTCGGTGCCAATGCCGGCCTCGTCGTCGCGGAGATCGAGCTCGAATCCGAGGGGCAGGTCTTCGGCAAGCCGGCATGGCTGGGCGTCGAGGTCACGGGTGACGCGCGCTACGTCAACGCCAACCTCGCGGTGCGGCCCTTCACGAGTTGGTGACGCAGGCCCCCCACGTCTGAGGCCGCCGAGCGGCTTGTGGCGCCCAACCCGGCGGCGCAGCATCGGCCTTTTCGTCCGGGAGCCTCGCCATGCTTGTCGTCGCACTCAAGCCTCAGATTTCGGTCGAAGTGCAGCCCAGGGTGGGCGGCTCGGTGCGCTACCTGCGCAGCGCGCCGAATGCCGGCGGTGCCGACGAGGGCCTGATGAACCTGGCGCTGTACATCACCAACACCTCTTCCAAGGCCATCCACATCGTGGGTGTTTCCGTCAAGGTGCTGAGCAGCAGCACGGCGCAGCAGGACATGGTGGTGTCCTGGACCTTCCAGCCCGAGGGCAGCGTCAATGCCAACGGAGCGGCGACCGACAGAGGCTGGTGTCCCTTGCCACAGAGCCATGTCTTCAGCATCCCCACCGGCACGCTGAGCGTGCGCGTGGCCATCACGTCGAGCACGGCCAGCCAGCCGCTGGAGCTGGTGCTGTCGCTGGAACGCGCCGCCAGCCCCGGCGGGGCCTACCGTTTCTGGTCGGACGTGCGCGATATGCGGCCCGGCGAGTTCTGGGCCGTCAGCGGACTGGGCCACAGCCACGACAACCCTGCCCAGGTGCATGCCTATGACGTGGGCGTCACCGGCGGCAACCCGTTGTCGCCGCTGTTGCCGGGCGGCGACCAGCACCGCAACGAGGACTACCGCATCTTCGGCAAGCCCATCTACGCGGTCGCCGATGGTGTGGTGCAGGCTTGCCGGAGCAACTTCCCGAACAACGCCGACGCCAAGAATCCGCTCAGCCAGACGGTGCTGGACCGGATCGAATCCATCGGCGACGGCAATGGCAACTTCTTCATGATCGCGACCGACGGTGGCGACGAGTCGGTGCTGTACGCCCATATGCAGAAGGGCTCGCTGAACCCCGACCTGGCGGCCGCCGGCCGCCACGTGAAGGCTGGCGACTTTCTCGGCCTGGCGGGCAATTCGGGGAGCTCCACCAACCCGCACATGCACATCCACAGCAACCGCCGCAATACGGGGCCCTTGTTCTGGGTCGATGCACCCAGGCCCCTGACCTGGGTGCATGCCCGCGCCGTCGCCCGGAATCAGCTGAGCCAGGCCCATCCGCCCTGGGTGCCGCTGGCCGGCCGCGGCGTGCCGACGGGTGAAAGCGCGATCTGGCCATCGGACAACCCGGTGGTCACGACGCGTGCGGCTGCGGTGAGCCAGTTCGCGATCAGCTCGACCCGGCAGGTCTGGGTGGTGCGCAAGCCCGACGGGGCTGTGCGCCTGAGCAGCCAGGCACTGCCGGCGCGCGGCTTCGTGGGCGTCTGGCTGGACCAGAACCCCGGCGGCAACGCCAAGGCCATTGCCGTGCGCGGCAGCCAGGTCTGGGTCATCGGCAGCGACGACGCCGTCTGGGAGGGGCGGGTGGATCATTGGGAGCGGCTGCCCGGCAGCCCCTCGGCCAAGCGCCTGGCCGTCGACGCCGAAAGCGGCCAGCTCTGGTGCCTGACGACAGGCGGCGCGGTCAAGAGCTACTCGTCCAGCACCCACACCTGGAGCGCCCACCCCGGCAACGCTGTCGCGCAGGACTTGTGCGTCTACCAGGGCCGGCCATTCATCTGCCACGCCAATGGCGCCATGATGAAGAGCGATGGCGCCAACGGCTGGGCGCCGTTCGCCGGTGGAGGCAGTGGCAAGCGCCTCACGGTGGATGCCGATACCGGCAAGTTCTGGGCCGTCGGGACGAACGACGGCATCTGGTCCTACCAGGGTGCATCGGGCTGGGATGAGCATCCGGGCGGCGGGCGGGCGCGCGAGATCTGCGTCAGCGACGGCCAGCCTTTCGTCATCGGCATCACCGGCGACGGCCTGTGGCAGAGCGCGGGTGAGCATGGCTGGCGGGCGATGAACGTCATCGAACCGGCCTAGGCAGACCGTCCCCCACGATTGAAGACGGGTCGGCGTGATCCAGTTGGGGCTTGCCTGCGTAAGAGGACAGGAGCGGGTGTCATACGCTGGCAATCCTTGCAGCCGAAGATGCGCCGTTTGCTTTCTCCTGTCGGTCACGCTCCTCCGTCATCACGCCCGTGCCAATCGCCCTGTCATCGCTGCTGCAACGAACGCGCGCCGCCGTCCTGGCGCTGCTGCTCGTCGTGTTGCCGCTGCAGGGCGTGGTGCAACTCGTGGCCGGCCTCCAGGGGCATCGGCATGTGCACACGGGCGCTGCCCATGATTCCCTGCTGTCCGGCCTGGCCCAGCCGCTGCGAGCCCTGCTGGATCAGCTGCACGCCGCCCAGGACCAGCGCTTGACCGGGTCCAGGGCCACCTGGCTGGCGAACAAGGGGCCGGCTGCCGGCATGCATGAACATGGTGGCGTCTTTCACAAGCACGCGGCTGACACCGCCGACGTGCTGGACGTCGGGGACGCAAGCGACGACACCGCGCAAGGCGGTGTGACGGCCTTCCTGGCCTGGCTCCCCGTGAGCCTGACCTTGCCCGCCGCTCGGGGTGACGACCACCCCGTTGCGGTCGATCTCGACTGGCGTGACCACGCCATCGCGCCGCCGCTGACGCCGCCCCGCGGCTGAGCATGCCGGCGCACTTGCGCCGCCCCGACGCTCTCCCGCCTTCCGCCCGTCCCGAGTCGACAGGCGGCGTGCTCCCGCGCTTTCCGAGATCTCCATGCCCAAGCATCGTTTGACGCTGCTGGCCACCGCCAGCCTGCTCGTCGCTTCCATCGCCCATGCCCAGGCCCAGGCCGAGGCGCCGGTCATCGTCGCTGCCGCCGTGCTGGAAAAGGTCGAGATCACGGGCCGCCACTACGACAACGCCATCGGCAGCAGTGACGCTGCCTCGCAAGGCAGCATCCGCGCCGAACTGCTGAAGAGCCGCCCCGCGCTGCGCCCTGGCGAGGTGCTGGAGTTCGTGCCCGGCCTCATCGTCACCCAGCACTCCGGCGACGGCAAGGCCAACCAGTACTTCCTGCGTGGCTTCAACCTCGACCACGGCACCGACTTCGCGACCAGCGTGAATGGCCTGCCCGTCAACATGCCCTCGCACGGCCATGGCCAGGGCTATTCGGACCTGAACTTCCTCATCCCCGAACTGGTCGACCGCATCGAGTACCGCAAGGGACCTTACTTTGCGAGGAACGGCGACTTCGCCGCGGCCGGCTCGGCCGACATCGCCTACCGCAGCACGCTGGACGAGAGCTTCGCCGCGCTGACGCTGGGCCAGCGCCAGTTCCAGCGCTTTGTCGGCGCGGGCTCCACGCATCTGGGCGACATGCATCTGCTGGGCGCCATCGAGGTGCAGCACAACGACGGGCCCTGGAAGCTGCCCGAACGCCTGCGCAAGCGCAATGGCGTGCTGACGCTGTCCGGCGGCACGCAGGCCGAAGGCTGGAGCGCCAGCCTGATGGCCTATGACGCCAGGTGGAACTCGACCGACCAGGTGCCCGAGCGACTCATGGCCACCGGCACCTTCAACGGCAAATCCTTCGGCCGCTTCGACGCGGTCGACACCAGCGACGGCGGCGAGACCCAGCGCAGCAGCCTGTCCGGCGAGTGGCATCGCAACGGCGACGGCGGCAGCACGCGCGTCGCCGCGTACGCGATGAACTACCGCCTCAAGCTGTTCTCCAACTTCACCTACGCGCTGGAGCGGCCCGATGACGGCGACCAGTTCTCGCAGCAGGACAGGCGCAGCGTCCACGGCTTCAACGCCAGCCATGCGGTCGATCACGCGCTGGGCGGGTTGCCCGCCCGCAGCGAGATCGGCCTGCAGCTGCGCCATGACCGTGCCCGCGTCGGCCTGTTCGATGCCGTCGAGCGCCGCATCACCGCCACCACGCGCGACGACGATGTGCGCGAGACGCTGGCCGGCCTCTATGGCCAGACGTCGGTCGAGCTGGCGCCCTGGCTGCGCGCCGTCGTCGGCCTGCGCGCGGACGAGGCGCGCTTCAAGGTACACAGCTACAGCAATGCCGCCAACTCCGGCAGCGCCTCGGCCCATCTGCTGTCGCCCAAGTTCTCGCTGATCGCCGGTCCGTGGGCGAAGACGGAGTTCTTCTTCAACGCCGGCCGGGGTTTCCACAGCAACGACGCACGCGGCACGACGGCCACTGTCGATCCCAAGACGGGCGACGCGGTCGACAAGGTGCCGGGCCTGGTGGCCGCGCGTGGCATGGAACTGGGTGCGCGGACCGAATGGGTGCCGGGCTTGCAGTCGTCGGTCGCGCTCTGGAAGCTCGACTTCGACTCGGAGCTCGTCTACGTCGGCGACGCCGGCGCCACCGAGGCCAACCGGCCCAGCAAGCGCAGCGGCGTCGAGTGGAACAACCGCTACATCCCGCTGCCCTGGCTGCTCATCGACGCCGACCTGGCCTGGACGCATGCGCGCTTCGCCAACGCGGATCCGGTTGGCAACCGCATCCCCAATGCCGTCGACAAGGTCGGCTCCATCGCCGTCACCGTGCGTGACCTCGGCCCCTGGTCGGCCAGTGTGCAGTGGCGCTATCTGGGTTCGGGCTCGTTGGTCGAGGACAACAGCGTGCGCTCCCGCTCTTCGCTGACGACCAATCTGCGCGTCAGCCGCAAGCTGTGGAAGGGCAGCGAAGTGACCTTCGACGTCTTCAATCTCGGCAACCGCAAGGTCAACGACATCGAGTATTTCTACGAGTCGCAGCTGCCGGGCGAGGCCGCACCGGTGGCCGACAGACATGTCCACCCCGCCGAGCCGCGCACGGTGCGCGTGACCTTCAAGCTGGGGTTCTGAGCGTGCGCTGTCGCCGTGCGAGCGCCTGCAGCACCGAGCCGGCCAGGAAGAGCAGCAGCCAGGCCAGCAGCGCCGACTTCACCAGCGGCGACTCCGGCCCGCTGGCCAGCGGTTGGCCGGCGGGCAGGCGGGTCAGCGTCTCGTTGATGCCCGGCACCAGCAGCAGGAAGAAGCTGAAGGACAGCCCGAAGTCGGCCAGATAGGGGCGCGCGCGGCCCAGGAAGGCCAGGCGGGGCGCCAGCAGCGAGCCGGTCACCGCCAGCAGCGCCAGGATGCCCAGCGCATGGCCGGGGTTGAAGCCGCCCGTGCTCGACAGGCCAAAGGCCGTCAGCACCGACAGCACCAGCCCGGCCACATAGACACGGCCGGAGCGCGTGCCGGGGGCGATGCGGCGATGGCGGGCGAAGGCGTAGAGGCCGGCGACGAGGGGCAGCAGGCTGATGGCGGTGTGGGCGATGCCCAGCGTGGACAGGGGGTGAGGCATGGGAGGCGCTGCGAAAGTTCGGAGGGCTGAACTCTAGAAATCCAGGCGCCGCTTGGGGGTGACATGTGGATGACAAAAACGTCATCTGCCGGGCGCCGCAAGTGCGCAAAATCCGCCCGCATGAAGATCCTCGTCATCGAAGACGATCCCAAGACCGGCGACTACCTGAAGAAGGGGCTGCGCGAGAGCGGCTATGCGGTCGACCTGGCCCGCACCGGCACCGACGGCCTGCAGATGGCGCTGGCCAACGCCTACGACCTGGTGGTGCTGGACGTCACGCTGCCCGGCATCGATGGCTGGCAGATCATGCCGACCCTGCGCAGCAAAGGGGGCGAGAGGGGCGACATGCGCGTGCTCTTCCTGACCGCGCGCGACCAGCTCGGCGACCGCATCCGTGGCCTGGAGCTCGGGGCCGACGACTACCTCGTCAAGCCCTTCTCCTTCACCGAGCTGGTGCTGCGCATCCGCACGCTGCTGCGGCGCGGTCCGGCGCGCGAGGTGGATGTCTACGAAGTGGCCGACCTCAAGCTCGACGTGCTGCGCCGCCGGGTGACGCGCGAGGGCACCGAGATCGCGCTGACGAACAAGGAGTTCCTGCTGCTGCACCTGCTGGTAAAGCGCCAGGGCGAGGCGCTGTCGCGCACGCTGATCGCTTCCGAAGTGTGGAATATGAACTTCGACAGCGACACCAACGTCGTCGACGTCGCCATCAAGCGCCTGCGCGCCAAGGTGGACAAGCCTTTCGCAACGCCGTTGATTCACACTGTGCGCAGCATCGGCTATGCGTTTGGCGATGGGGTCATCGAATGATGACCCGCTGGTTGCCGCGCTCACTGGCGGTCCGCGTCACGCTGCTGTGCGCTCTGATCGCCGTCTGGACGACCGGCATGCTGGGCATGTATTTCTTCTTCGCCGCACGCACCGGCATCACCGCGCATGCCGATGAACAGCTGATCGCACGCGCCGAACATTTCCGTCGCCTCGTCGCGGATGCGCAGACCATTGCCGATCTGCGTGACCGTTCCCTGCTGTTCGAGGCGCTGCTGGGCACGGCCAGCGACGTGCTGATCCTGCGCCGCGCCGGCGAGGCGCCGCTGGTCGAGGTCAACCCCGACCATGCGCCGGTGCCCGCGGCCTTCGCGCCCGTGGCGGCTGACCGCGCCCTCGACCCTCAGCACGTGCGTGACGACCAGGTGCGGGGCCAGCCGCGCATGCATTGGGTCTCGGCCCAGGCGCGCTCCGGCCAGGATGGGGCGCTGATCGAGGTCGTCGCGGGCCATCCTCTCGTCAGCGAGATGCAGATGATCGTCAACGCCCGCAACCAGGCGCTCATCGGCACCTTCATGGCGATGGGCGCCTGCACGCTGCTGGTCTGGCTGGTGCTGCGCCACGGGCTGCGGCCGCTGCGCCGCGTGGCCGAGCAGGCGGCGCTGATCAACCCGATCAACCTGGCCCTGCGCCTGCCCGACAAGGACGCCCCGCAGGAGTTGCAGGACATGGTGGCCGTGTTCAACGCGATGCTGGACCGTGTGTCCAGCGGCTACGAGCGGTTGTCGCAGTTCTCCGCGGACCTGGCGCACGAGATCCGCACCCCCGTCGGGGTGCTGATCGGGCAGACGCAGGTGGCGCTGAACCGCCCGCGCAGCGCCGCGGACTACCAGCAGCTGCTGGAGTCCAACCTGGAAGAGCTGAACCGGCTGCGCCTGACCATCGACAACATCCTCTTCCTTGCCCAGGCCGATCACGCGACGCTGGAGCTCGAGCGCTCACCGCTGGTGATGGCCGATGAGTTGCAGAAGATCGCCGAGTATTTCGAGGGGCCGGCGGACGAGRCCGGCTTGCGTTTCGACGTGCAGGCCAGCGGGGCCGCCCTCGTCAACCTGCCGCTGTGCCGGCGCGCCGTCCACAACCTGGTGGTCAACGCGCTGCGCTACAGCACACCGGGCACGACGATCCGCCTGATCGGCACCCAGGACGAGGCCGGCTCCACGCTGGCGGTGGAGAACGACGGCCTGCCCATTCCGGCCGAGCAGCTGGAGCGGCTGTTCGACCGCTTCTACCGCGCCGATGCGGCGCGCGGCCGGCCGGCAGAGTCCAGCGGGCTGGGCCTGGCCATCGTCAAGGCCATCATGGCCCTGCACGGTGGCCAGGCGCGGGTGTCATGCACGCCGGCGGGGACGATCCGTTTCGAGCTGCGCTTCCCCGCGCAGACGGGGTATCTGAATTTCCCCGCGCGGCCCGGCCACTCACCAGGGCGGTGACTCGCTGAGGGCTTCCTCGGGCACGTTGGCGGGCAGGGCGGCCGGCACCGGGGCCGGTGCAGGGCCGGCGGCGAAGTCATGCTCGCCGCCCAGGCCTTCGATCAGCGCCGGGATCAGCCGGCTCAGCTCGCCGGTGGCCAGGGCCAGGTCGGCATCAAAGGCCTCGTCGCCGCTGGCTTCGGGCTTGCCTTCGAAGGCCAGGTCCAGGAAGCTGATCTTCTTGATCGTGAAACCCTCGGTCAGCGTGAAGGCGACGCGCTCGTTCCAGCTCAGGGCCAGGCGGGTCGGCATCTTGCCGCTGGTCAGATGGGCGCGCACCTCGTCGATGTCCAGCGGGTGGCGGGCGTAGCGCACGACGGGCTTCTCGTCGTCGCTGCCCTTGAGCTCGCATTCGCGTTCGATCTGGAAGCCCTCGGGCGTCACGCCGTCCAGCAGCCAGGCCGCCATGCAGGCGGCGGGGCTCTCGGCGGTCTGCACGAGCTGCAGGCTCAGACCCGGGCTGGCCTGGATCAGCAGCGTGACGACTTCATCGGCCCGGCTGCTGGAGCCGGCGTCGACGAAGAGCAGGCCTTCCTTGGGCGCAATCCAGACCTGCGTGGCCGAGGTCTTGGTGAAGGCGCGCGGCAGCAGCTCGTGCGTGGCCTGCTCCTTCAGATCCTTCTTGGCCTTCTTGCCGGGCTTGCGGCCGGTCGTGGCCTCGATGTGCTCGGCCAGCTCGTCGATGCGCTCCTGCACGACGGAGGAGGGCAGCAGGCGCTGCTCGCGCTTGAGCTTGACGAGCCAGTGGCCGTCGACGACTTCGACGAGGGGCGCGTGCTCGATACCGCGGGGCGGTGCCCAGCCGACGGCCAGGGGCTGGGTGGGGGCGCAGGCGAGGAAGGGTTCCTTGGCGAGCTGTTCGGCGAGCAGCTTGGCGTCGGCCGTCCAGCCTTCGCCGATGCGGTAGGTGATCAGGTTCTTGAACATGGGCGCTGGAGAAACGAGAAGCCCGCCAGCGGCGGGCTTCGGAAACTGAGTGCCTATTGTCTCAGGTCCGGCGGCGGCGCCATGTCAGCAAGGCGCCGGCTCCCGCCATCCAGAGCCAGCAAGTCGCAGGTTCCGGCACGGCGGTCGTGATGGCCTGCATGGTGCCCGTGAAGCTGCCGTCGGCCACAAAGGTGAGGCCGGTGACGAAGCCGGTCACGTCGAAGGCGTTGACGTTGGCAGACGATTCGATGCCGCGGATCTGGAAGCGATCCACGCCCGCCGCAAAGCCATGGGCCGTGAAGTCGAAGCTCGCGCCGGCCGCCACGGCGCCGGCGCTCTGCTGCCAGGCGCCGCCGCTCCAGGTCCAGACTTCGTAGAGGCCATCGCCGACATTGCTGGCCACCTGCACGGCCTTGAAGTTGGGGTCGCCCGCGCCCGTCGTGTAGCTGAAGCCGGTGGCGACGACGGGGTCGATGAAGGTGATCTGGTTGGGCCCGACGTTGCCGATGTTGAAGCCGTAGAGGGGGCCGGCGAGCAGGCCGCTGGTGGTTGGCACCGGGGTCAGCGTGGGCAGGGCGATGTTGCTGACGCCGGCGGGCAGGGTGGCCGGGTTGATGGGCGTGAAGTCGAAGTAGGAGCTGGAGCGCGAGAGCGGCGAGCCGTCGGCGCGGGTGTGGATCAGGTCGATGCTGATGGAGTAGCTGGTGCCGTAGTTCAGCAAGCCGGTGGGCAGCGTGAAGTCGGGGCTGGCGATCACGGGGCTCTGCCAGATCATGTCGGACTGCTGGAAGCTGCGCTGCACGCTGCCGCGGGACTCGACGGTGACCGGGTGGGTGTTGTCCTGCACGCGGATGCGCATCTGGTCGATGCCGTCCGGTGTGCTGGCCGGCAATGTCCAACTGACCTTGGGCGTCAGGCCCGCGCCGCTGATCGTCATGGACTGCACGAAGGGCATCATGCCCACGTTGCCCAGCTCGGGCGTCTGCACGATCAGCGTGTTGCCCGCGGTGTAGTTGGCGGCGGTGGACAGCAGCAGCCGCCAGCTGCCGGTCAGCGCCGGGTTGTAGGGCGTGGAGGCGAAGTACTGGTGCGGGTAGTACGTCCAGTCGCGCTCGTACAGGCCCAGCTTGCGCCAGTCCGGGTCGGTGGCGAGGGAGTCGCAGCTCAGGCCGGTCGGGCAGTTGGCCACGAAGCCGTAGACATAGGCGCCCGGGGTGCCCACGGGCGGCTGCACGTTGAGGATGCCCATGACGGCGATGTCGCCCGTCGCGAAATTGCCGCTGTTGGCGCTGTTGGCCTGGCGAATGTGGAAAGTGGTCTCGGCCGTGGGCGGCGCGGCCAGGGCGCAGGCGGCCGTGAGCAGGCCGAGGCTGGTGCAGGCAAAGGCTTTCATTTGGGGGCTCCCTGAGACCAGGGCAGCCTAGCCGGGCGTCCTGCACCGGGATACCCCCTCCGGAGGGGGCATGGCTATCGCTCAGGCGAGCCGGGGTTCGTCCATGACCTGGCGCAGCAACTGTTCGAAGACCTCGACCGACTGGCCGCCCTGGATCAGATGGCGCTGGTTGACGACGATGGCCGGCACGGCGTGGATGCCCTGGGCATGCACCTCGGCCTCGGCAGCAGCGACCTCTTCGGCATAGCGCTGGCTCGCCAGCAGTTCGCGCGCCTCGGCCTCGGGCAGGCCGGCGGCGGTGGCCAGCTCCAGCAGCACCGCGTGGTTGGACACGTCGCGGCCTTCGGTGAAATAGGCCTTCAGCATGGCGACCTTCAAGCTGCGCTGCGTGGCGCCACCGAAGGCCTCGTCGGCCCAATGCAGCAGGCGGTGGGCGTCGCGCGTGTTGTAGATGCGGCTGCGCGCGCCGGGCCTGAAGTCAAAACCCAGGGCTGCGCCGCGCTCGCTGATGGCCTGGCGCGTGCCGGCCAGCTGGGCCGGGCTGGCGCCGTACTTCTCGGCCAGGTGCTCGCCGATGTCCTGGCCTTCGGGGCCCATGCCCGGGTTCAGCTCGAAAGGGTGGAAGTGCAGGTCCAGTTCCAGCCCGGGGATGCGGGCCGCGGCCGCTTCGAGCGAATACAGGCCGATGGCACACCAGGGGCAGACGATGTCGGAGATGAAGTCGATACGCATGGGCGGCATTTTCGCGGGCCCTGGATGACCCTGGGGTTTGCAGGCTTGAGACAAGCGTGATGGGGTTGCAATTGATTGCGGTGGCAGTTGTTGCGCTGCGCGGTGCGAGGCTAATAATGGCTTTGCCGCACCCACCCCGTCATGCCCGCCCAGACCTGCAAAAGATTCTGCCGCTGGAAACATGGCCTGCTCTCAGGCCTGGGCGCCTTTGTGACGATCGGGGCCGCCCAGGCCCAGGAGGCCGACAGACCGGCCGGTGGTTCGGCTCTGCGGTTCAGCGGTTTCGGCAGCCTCGGGCTGAGCCATGTGGAGGCGCCCGACGGCTGGGGCTTTCGGCGCGAGCTGGGCCAGTCAGCCAATGGCGATGGCTGGCGCCCCGACATCGACACCCGCCTGGGTGCGCAGCTGAACTACAGCCTGGGCACGAAGTTCGAACTCGTGGCCCAGGCCATTGCCAAGAAGCGTGGTTATTACGCGGCCGACAGCGACGTGCTGGAGTGGGCCTATGCGGCCTGGCGTCCCAACGCCGAATGGGCGCTGCGTGTCGGCCGCGTCAATCTCGACGCCTTTCTGATGGCCGACTACCGCAACGTCGGCTACGGCTTCATGACGGCCCGCCCGCCGGGTGAGCTCTACGCCATCCTGCCCACGACGCTGGACGGTGCCGACGTGGCGCGCAGCTGGATCCAGGGCGACGCGCAGTGGCGCGCCAAGCTGATGACCGGCACGGCGCAAATCGGCGACCTGCACACCGCCAAGCCCAGCCGCGTGCGCCGCGTGATGGGCGGCATGCTGTCACGCGAGGAGGGCGGCCTGCTGCTGCGTGCCAGCGTCGCCCGCACCCGCATCGACATCGACCTGTCCAGCGCCCAGGAGGCGGTGGCCGGCCTGGTCCAGCTCAGCAGCCTGCCCATCCCCGCGGTGGCTGATCAGGCCCGCGTGCTGCGCGACCGCCTGGGCGCCTCGGCCCTCTGGGCCACCTTCTGGGAGCTCGGCCTGCGCCACGAGATGGCGGACTGGCAGTGGAGCGCCGAGATCGTGCGCATCCAGGCCAAGCCGCTGATCGATCAGACCTCGGCCTATGTGACCGTGGGGCGGCGCTTCGGCGACTGGACGCCCTACGTCGCCTACGGCCGCACGCGCGATGCCATGCCCGCGCTGGCCATGCCCGCCTGGCAGGCGGTGCTGACGCCGGTCATCGGCCTGCCGGCCGCGGCCGGCGCCCAGATCCTGGGCAGCGCGGTCACGGCCTCGGTGAACGGCTCGCGCGTGCAGCAATCGACGGCGTCGATCGGCGCGCGCTGGGACTTCCACCCCCAGGCCGCGCTCAAGCTGCAATGGGACCGCATCCGCGTCGACGCCAATGGCACCGGCCTGTGGACGGGCACCGACAACACGGCCGGCCGCGCCAACGTCGCGACCGCCGTCGTGGACTTCATCTTCTGAAGGCCATGGGCATCCGCAATGTCCTCACCCTCGCCGCGGCTGTTGCCGTCGGGGGCCTGGCCTTGCCGGCGCACGCCGACTTCTACATCGTCGTGCACGCCAGCAACCCGCAGCACAGCCTGACGCAGAAGGAAGCCGTCGACCTCTTCATGGGGCGCAGCCGCGCCTTCGCCAACGGTGACTTCGCGCTGATCTTCGACCTGCCGCGCGACAACCCACGCCGCGGCGCCTTCTACCTGGCACTGACCGGCATGAGCGTGGCCCAGGTCAACAGCTACTGGTCGCGGCTGATGTTCTCCGGCCAGAGCGCACCGCCGCGATCGCTGCCGGACGAAACCGCCATGGCGGCCATGCTGCGCCGCAACCCCGGCGCGCTGGGCTGGCTGAGTCGCGAGCCGACCGAGCCGGGCCTGCGCTCCGTGCTGGTCATCAAGGAAGCCACGAGCCCATGACGCAGACCGCAGCGCCCCGGGTCCGCGGCGCGAACAGCCTGCAGCTGCGTTTCATGCTGGTGGTGTTTGCCAGCGCCACGCTGCTGGCCCTCGTCGTGGCCACCGTCGCCTACCAGCTCAGCCAGGCGCGTGCGCTGGCCAGTGGCCGCAGCAGCGTGGAGGCGCTGGCCACGGYCGTCGAGAAAACCCTGGCCATCGGTGCCTATGCCCGCGACGCCGTGTTGTTGCAGGAGGTGGCCGGGGGCCTGGTGCGCAACGAGCTGGTGGACGTGGTGGCCGTCGTGGCCGCCGACGGCAGCGCGCTGGCCAAGGTGGTACGCCCAGGCGCCGTCGAACGTCAGGCCGCCACCTTGCTGACGCGCCCGCTGATGTCGCCCTTCGACGCCAAGGAAGGCCTGGGCCAGTTGCGCATCCACCTGAACGACGCCAAGGTCAGGTCCGATGCGGACCGTGAGGCCTACACGCTGGCGGCTGCCATGGCGGGGCAGGCGGCGCTGCTGGCTTTCGTCCTTTACCTGGTGGCGGCACGCATGGTGTCCAGCCCCATCGTGCGCCTGGCCAGCGCGCTGCGGCGCATGACGCCGGGCTCGGCCCAGCGGCTGGAGGCGCCTCCCGGCCATGCCCGCGACGAGATCGGCGTGCTGATCGCGGGCGCCAACGAACTGCTGGACAGCAACGAGCGCCAGCTGCAGGTCGAACGCAAGCTGCGCGCCGAGGTCGAGTCCATGGAGGCCCAGTACCGCCAGATCTTCGACTCCAGCAGCGCCGGCATCTTCGTGCTCGACGAGAGAGGCCGCCTCATCAACGGCAATCCGACGGTATCGCGCGTGGTCGGCCTCAGCATGGCCGATCTGCGCAATCTCAGCGAGGACGACTTCATCACCCGCGTCTTCAGCCGGCCCGAGCAGGTCCGGCAGATGGTCGACGACGCGGTGAAGCGCGGCGAGACGGTGTCGGCGGACCTGGAACTGGTGCAGCAGGGCGACGAGAGGCGCTGGGTGCACTGCCTGATCTCCGTGCAGCATGTCGACGGGCGCACGGTCGAGGGCGTCATCTACGACATCACCGAGCGCAAGAGCGACGAGAACGAGGTGCGCCACCGTGCCGAGCACGATGCGCTGACGCAGCTGAAGAACCGCGCGGCGGGCCAGGCGACGCTGGAACGCTTCCTGGCCGATGCGCAGGCGCGCGGCACGTCCGTCTGCGTGGCCTGCGTCGACCTGGACGGCTTCAAGCAGATCAACGACACCCATGGCCATGCCAGCGGCGATGAAGTCCTCGTTGCCTGTGCCGACCGCATGCGCACCGCGGTGCGACGCTCCTCCGACCTGGTTGCGCGCCTGGGCGGCGACGAATTTCTCATCGCGCTGCGCGACGTCGGTCCCGCGGATGCGGTGCTGATCCAGGTCATGCGCGGCCTGCTCGACGGGTTGTCCCTGCCTATTCGGCTGTCCACGGGCGAGGAGGTCAGGGTCGGCGTCAGCATCGGCGTGGCCTGCCTGCCGACGCACGGCACCGACCCGCAAGGTCTGGTGCGTGCGGCGGACGAGGCGCTCTATCACGTCAAGCGGAACGGGAAATTGGCTTTTGCGCTAGCGTTGACGGGTTGAGCAACCCCTCGCCCAGACTGGCCGCGCTGAACGCGGGCCAGGCTGGTCGGTCCCCCCGAGGGGACGGCGATGCATGCGGCTTTGAGCCGCACGCACATCGCCATCGCGGGCCGGCTAGGGAGCGGCCCGGCGCTCGGCCCGAAATACGCCTGCCCAAAAAACTGGAATTCTCATGACCGACTACACCCCACCCCAGGTCTGGACCTGGGACAAAGCCAACGGCGGCCAGTTCGCCAGCATCAACCGACCCATCGCCGGGCCGACACACGACAAGGCCCTGCCGGTGGGCCGCCATCCGCTGCAGCTCTATTCATTGGCCACGCCCAACGGCGTCAAGGTCACCGTGATGCTGGAGGAACTGCTGGCCCTGGGTCACGCCGGTGCGGAATACGACGCCTGGCTCATCCGCATCAACGAGGGCGAGCAGTTCGGCAGCGGCTTCGTCGAGGCCAACCCCAACTCCAAGATCCCCGCGCTGATGGATCACAGCGGTGCGCAGCCCGTGCGGGTGTTCGAGTCCGCGGCCATCCTCCTCTACCTGTCCGAGAAGTTCGGCGGCGCCTTCCTGCCCGAAGGCGGGGCGGCGCGTGCCGAGGCCCTGAGCTGGCTGTTCTGGCAGATGGGCAGTGCGCCCTTCCTCGGCGGTGGCTTCGGCCACTTCTATGCCTATGCACCGACCAAGCAGGAATACCCCATCGACCGCTACGCGATGGAGGTCAAGCGCCAGCTCGACGTGCTGAACCGCCATCTGGCCGAGCGCCCGTATCTGGCGGGTGAGCAGTACTCCATTGCCGACATGGCCACCTGGCCCTGGTATGGCGCCTTGGCCAAGGGCCAGCTCTACGGCGCGGGCGAGTTCCTGTCGGTGCACGAATACACCCACGTCATCCGCTGGGCCGACGAGATCGCCCAGCGGCCCGCCGTCAAGCGCGGCCGCAAGGTCAACCGCACCTGGGGTGAGCCGGCCAGCCAGCTGCATGAGCGCCACGAGGCCAGCGACTTCGATCTGAAGACGCAGGACAGGCTCGCGCCATGATGACGCTCTACGACTGCGCCACCGCGCCGAGCCCGCGCCGTGCCCGCATCCTGCTGGCGGAGAAGGGCGCGCCCCACGAGACCGTGCAGGTGGACCTGCGCAGCGGCGAGCAGATGGGCGAGGCCTTCCGGCGCATCAACCCGCGGTGCACGGTGCCGGCGCTCGTGACCGAGGAGGGCGCCGTGCTGACCGACAACGCGGCCATCGCGGCCTATGTCGAGGCACGCTACCCCGAGCCACCGCTGCTGGGCCGCAGCCCGCTGGAGAAGGCGCAGATTGCGGGCTGGCAATGGCGTGTCGAGTTCGAGGGCCTGCTGGCGATTGCCGAGGCCTTTCGCAACAGCAGCCCGGCGATGGTCGGGCGCGCCTTGTCCGGGCCGGTCGACTATGTGCAGATCCCGGCATTGGCCGAGCGGGGCTTGGCGCGGGTGCAGGCCTTCTTTGCGGTGCTGAACGAGCACCTGGCCGAGCGTGACTTCATTGCCGCGGGGCAGTTCAGCATCGCCGACATCACGGCCGTCGTCGCGGTGGACTTCGCACGGGTCGTGAAGGTCAAGCCGGGCGAGGAACACCCGTACTTGCGTCGCTGGCGCGAAGCGATGCAGGCGCGCGGGACGATGGGTTAGGCGGCCCATAGAGCGCTTCGGTGCGCAGGCTGTAGTGCGTGAGGCGCTGGCGCTCGCGCGGCCGATCGACCTCGCGAGGAGACGAGGGCAAGAGCAGCGCTAATTGCATTCTGCGGCTACCCGCCTTTCAGCGGCCGCGATGGTGGCTTGGCGGTTCTCGTCCTTGACGTACTGACGTTCGCCTTTGTTGTCATGGGCGTAAATCTTCGCCCCCTCCGTCTTGACCACCCCCAACTGCTGCCGGGCGTAGTTGCATCGCTGCATTCGATTGAATGCATCCACTTTGTCGTCTTCGGCCCTCCTTTGCTCGGCTAGCAGCCTCTCGGCTGCGCTCTGCGGCCTCGGCCGCGACTCGGTCGCAACCTGGGGCGGGCGCTGAAGCGGCGCGGACCGCGTCGGCGCCACGGTTTGGGATGGATAGCTCGGACTGGCTGGTCGTGGCCCGACGTTCCAATTCGCGCCTGGCCCGCTGTCTCTCTCCCGGAGCACTAGGGGTTTCGCAGCGGGTCGCGGGTCCGCGTCTGTCGTGCCAGGGCCGCAAGGGAAACCCTGGAAGACCTGGCGACCGTCCGCGGCCTTGCACTTGAACACCTGCGCGTCGGCGACAGCGTGAGTGCCAGCCAGAATGAGAAAAATGCAAAGCGTGCGTGAGTTCATGCAAGATGTTTGAACAACCCCGGGAAAATTATCGCGTCTCACGAGAGCGCGCACACCAACTGATCGGTTGTTGCGCCCGTTGAACTTCGACAGGTCGCATCACTGAAAGACGACACCATGGGCGCAGACGCATTCATCGCCTTCTACGGCATCAAGTTCGAGCTCGATCCCGACGATGAGGACGGGCTCGACGCCTGCGATACGGGCGCCGATGCCCGCTGCCTGAAGGCGCGGCATGTCGGCCTGGAAACCTATACCGGGCGCATGACAGACGGCGAGGACTACTTCCTGTACATCGGCACAAGGCTGGCCTCGCTGGGCATCGAGCATGATCAATACGTGACGCAATCCGTCGAGCAGCTTTCGGCCCTCGCCGCCGACGTTCAGGCCAAGCTGAGAGCCGCGGAATTCCAGCAATCGCCCGAGCTTCACTTCCAGTTCATCGGGCAGTACTAGGCCGGTGCAGCAGCAGCAACTCAGCCGCCGCGCCTATGACCACACCCACGCTGTAGGCCAGCAGATCCAGGGCATGAAAGCCTGAGCCCAGCACCAGGTGCCCGAGCGTCGTGTGCCGCACCGCGTTGATCCAGTCCGCCTGATAAAGCTGGCTGCACTCGACCGCGAATGAAGTCGCCAGCGCGGCCGCCGCCGCGCGTGCGATCGACCAGCCGGGCCGGGCCAGCCCGTAGAGCAGCATCACCATCAGCGCCCACAGCGCATCGCCCGGGTATTTGCCGAACTGCGCCGGTAGCAGCCAGGGGTATCGGCGCGACGCCAGCCCCGCGGCAATGACGGCCAATACCAGCAGCGCATACAGGGGTCGGCTTCTATGCATCTCGGTGGGCAGCTGTGTAGATGGGCCTAAGGCCGCCCCGCCGTTTCCAGCGCCACGACGGCATCCAGCAGCCAGGGCCTGTCGTTCTCGAAGAAGCTCTTGTCGATGTTGGTGTTGGGCAGGCGGAAGATCTTCAGGCGCTTGTTGCGCAACAGCTTGAGGCTGTCGCCGAAGCTGCTCTTGAAGAGCCGGTCGGCCTGCCCGTTGGCATAGGCCTTCTTCAGGCCGTACTCCAGCCGCTGGGCCAGCTCGGGCTGGTTCCTGGCGACGAAGAAATACATCGGCATATAGGTGTAGACGGCGAACTGGTTGACGACGAGCAGGCCGGGGTGGGCCTGTTGCTGGGCCTGCAGCTCGGGTTCGACCTCGTAGATGCCGCGCATCAGCAACTGAAAGCGCCCCGAATGCAGCATCGGGATCAGCGTGGGGTGGGCGCCGCCGTAGACGACCTTGAAGCCGTTGTCCTCGAGGATGCGTGCGGTGGACCAGCCCGGGCCCTGGCCGATGCTCAGCGCGCGCAGGTCATTGACCGTGCTGACCGATTCGTAGAGCGGCAGCTCGCTTTGCCGCCCCAGGAAGAACCTGAAGCTGGCCAGGCCGCGCATGATGGGCACGCGCACCGGCAGCGCACCGTCCAGCCATTCCTGCGTCGGCATGGCCACGGCGACGGACAGGCTGCTGCCTTTCTCCAGCTCCAGCAGCTGGCGGCGGATGACGGTCTCCTCGCGTTGCTGGACGACGCGGTAAGCCCCGTACTTGTCGCGTGACAGCTCCAGCGCAAGGGCGAGCAGTTTGTCGGCGTAGGCGCGATGGGACGCCTCGCGCTCCATGTAGGGAATGGTGACGACCAGGGGCATGCCGACGTCCGCGCCCAGCGCGGGCAGGCAGGCCAGCGCCCATGACAGTGCCCACAGCAGGCGCATGCCGGAGCCTGATGCGGGCGGCCCGCTCAGAGCTGGCGGTTGCTCGGCCTGGCCAGGTAGAACCATTCCGTGCCGGGCTGCGACTTCACGTTCGGGAACACGATGCGCCCCTCGCTGGGCGCCAGCACCGCCTCGCCGCTGGCGCGGGTGCCGATGCGCTGGCCCTGCGCGAGGGTGTCGAAGCTGGCCCATTCGCGTTCGAAGCTGTCGCCCATGTCCTCGCGGTCGATGACGTCGTAGAGCTGCAGCAGCTCGGGCGCCTGCGTGGGGCGGTGCGGTTCGACGGCGCTCTCGTCCAGCATGCCGAGGAAGACCAGCGTGCGCAGGATGGCCAGGCGGGCCACCGTCGGGCCGTTCGGGTCCAGATGCTGGCCGCATTCCAGCGTGATGGCCCAGCCGCCGGTAGAGCGCATGTATTCGGTGGTGCCGACGCCGTAGTGCGGGTCGGAGATCAACGAGGAACGGCGCGAGCCGTCGTGCTCGCGCTGCTGGCGGCGCTGCAGGCCCAGCGCATAGGTGGACAGCCAGCCCTCGACGATGCGGCCCACGCCCAGGCGCGCGGCGAGCGCCGATTCGGTCGCTTCCTGCGAGAAGGGCTCCAGCTCGTCGCTGTTGTTGCGCGGGCCGATCATCGCGAAGGCCGGGCCCTGGCCCTGGAAGCTGTGCAGGTCGAGGATGCCGTCATGCTGCGCGATCAACGGGCAGAGCACGCGCGCAATGCGGTCCTCGAAGTCATGCGCGATGACGGGCGGGCGCAGGTTGCGGTTCAGGTTGCGGTCGCCCTCGCGGCGGTTCAGCTGATGGGCCAGCGGGTTGACGATGGGCACCAGCGTCAGCGTGCCGCGCTTCAGCGTCAGCTCGCCCGCGTCCAGCTGGCGAATGATCTCGGCCATCGCTTGGGTGCCGTGGACTTCGTTGCCGTGCACGGCGCCGGTGACGAGCAGGCGCGGGCCTGTCTGCAGGCCGGCGAACTGGTGAACGCGGATATGGGTCGGATGAGTCATGACTTGAGAAGAGCGGAAGACAGGGCCTGGTCGGCGGAGAGGACGCGGCGCGGCAGGTCGGCCACGACTTGGCCGGCGCGATAGGCGACGAGGCGGTAGAGGGTGGCGAAGGCGAAGTTGGGCACTTCCTCGCCGGCGCCCAGCACCAGCTCGCCGCCACGGCGCACGGCGTCGGCCAGGAAGGCGGGCAGGCGCAGGTGATAGGGATTGCGCTCGATCTCGCCGGTATGGCGCTCCAGCGCGGCGATGAGGCGGGCCGTGTCGGCGATGCTGGTCTGCACCAAGGCGTTGGGCTCGGCCTGGGTGGACCAGAACTCGGTGTGGGCCAGCACGGTGTCCAGCTGCGCCGCCGTGATCGCCTCGGCGACGAGGCGGTAGACGCCGCGATGGCTGGGGTTGTCGTCCAGCGCATGCGGCGCCAGCACCAGGGCAGGGCGATGCTGGGTGAGCAGGGTGGCGATGGTGGCCACATGTTCGGCCCACAGGGCGGGCTCACGCTCGGCCGTGTCGGCGCGCACGTCCGACAGGCCGTCTGCGCCGATGCGGATGCAGTCGAAGCCCAGCACGCCGCAGGCATCCACCAGCTCGGCCCAGCGCGACTCGCGGCGCTCGGGATTGCTGCCCAGCGTGACGGCGACATTGCTGACGCGCCAGCCCGCCTCCTGCTGCAGGCGCAGCGGCAGCGCGCCGACGATGCATTCATCGTCCGGGTGGGGCGCAAAAATCAGGCAGTTGCCCGGCCGGGCCTCGGGCGCGGGCGCGGCATGGCCGTCGGGCGGGTCGCCCAGCAGGGCGGCGAAACGGTTCAGGTGCTCGCGCCAGCGGGCGAGGTCGGCTTCCAGGGACATGCCGGCATGCTAACGAACACTGGAATTCCCGGGCCATGTCGCCAGCAGCACACCCAATAAGGCCAGGCCATAGGCGAGGGCCTGCACGGCGGAAATCGATTCGCCGAGCGCCAGGCCGATCAGGGCCGTGCTGATGGGCAGGAAGACCATGAAGACACCCGCCTTGGCCGCCGGCAGGCCCTTCAGGCCGGCCATCCACAGCCAGACGGTGATGACGCTGGCCGTGGCGGCGTAATAGGCCAGCAGCGCCCAATCCAGCACGCGCGGTGCGCCGAAGTCGAAGCTCAGCGCCTGCCAGATCGCCAGCGGCGCGACCAGCACCAGGCCCCAGAGGTTGATCAGCGCGCTGATGCGCTTGGGGCCCAGGCCGGCGGTCAGCTTCTTGCCGATGACGACATAGCAGCCCTCGCAGAACACGGCCGCCAGCAGCAGCAGGGCGCCCAGCGGCGTCGTTTGCGCGCCGCCCTGCTTGCCGCCGGCCACCAGCGCGATGCCGCCGACCGCGCAGGCGATGCCGGCCAGCACGCGGCCGCTCAGGCGCTCGCGCAGCAAGGCCCAGCTCAGCAGCGCCACCGCCGCCGGGATGCCGGCCAGGATGACGCCGGCGACCACGGCCGAGCTCTGCCGCAGGCCGAACAGCATGCAGATGGAGAACAGGAAGTTGCCGAGGAAGGACTCGAGGAAGAGCAGCCAGCGCGAGCGCGCATCCAGCGGCGCCTCCTGGGCAGGCTTCTTCAGCCAGGGCAGCATCAGCAGCGCCGCGAAGCCGAAGCGCAGGCCGGCCAGCAGGAAGACGGGAAAGGCCGCCACCAGCAGCTTGGACAGGCCGACATAGCTGCCGACCAGGCTGGTGCTGGCCGCGAGCAGCGCGTAGGCGCGCCAGGGGATGGGGTGCATGCTCAGTTCAGAGCGCCATCGAGCGTGAAGGCGATGAACTGCGTGAACTGGGCCGGGTTGAAGTTGTTGTCGGAGACGAGGATCAGCGTGCGCTTGCCCTCGTGCATCGGGCCAAAGGTGATGCCTTCGATGTTGTCCAGGGCCAGCACGCTGCCGTCGTCGTTCTTCAGCGAGGACAGGTCCAGCAGCATGGCGCGCTTGACGGGCACGACCTCGCGGCCCTTGATGCTGGGCCAGCCCGACACATCGGTCGCGCCGCGGGTGTCGATCAGGTAGAGCTTGATGGTGTTGCTGGTGGGCTGCTTGGTCAGCGCGGCGACGCCCGGTGTCACGGCACCGACGGCGAAGGCGCGCTCGATGACGATGAACTCGTGGGCCGACAGGGCCAGCATGTCGGGCACGCCGTTGGTGGCGAAGTCGCCCTGGCGCGCCGGCGGGAAGGGCACGGGGCCGACGTCGTAGATGTATTCGGCACCCGCCTTGCCGCTGTCGAGGTCGAAGGACAGCATGCRCGCGCGGCTGCCGCGGCCCACGGCGGTGGGCAGGCTGTCCTGGGCCAGGCCGTTCTCGCTCATCGTCCACAGCGTCTTGCCGTCGGGCGTGATGGCGATGCTCTCGAAGGCCAGGTTGTTGTAGACGCCGACGTCACCGGCCGCGATGCCGCTGGCGCTGCCCGCAGGGTGGTAATAGCTCGGCACGGGGAATTCGCCGGCCGGCCTGCCCTCGGGGCTCATGCGCCGGATGGTCGGGTTCTGCAGGGCGCCCGACACGCGTTGGCCCTCGTTGGCCCAGTAGATGAGGTTGCGCTTGGCGTCCAGGCGCAGGCTCTCGGGGTCGACCTGGTTGCGGCCGAAGGGCTGGCCGTCGAGGTCGAGGATGGTCGTCATGTTGACCCAGGCCACGCCGGCGTCACCCGGGCTGGCGCTGCGGCGGAACTTGGCCAGGTCCAGGCTCAGCTCGTAGTAGCGCGCCGGGGCACGGTCGCTGCGGTCATCGCAGATGGCGAGGTAGCGGCCCGTGGCCGGCACGTAGTCGATGCTGGACAGGCCGCCGACCGGCGCGCCTTTGAAGCTCGGGCTGCCCTGCACGATCTGCTGGCCGAGATAGTTCAGCGTCTGGGCGACGGCGGGCAGGGACAGCAGCAGGGAGGCCGCGACGGCGGCACAGCGGGCGAACAACTTCATCAACTCGATCCTCGAGGGCGGCATGGGCCGCGGCGGCGGCGCGCAGTCTAGTCGGACCGCTCAGGCAGCCCGCCGCAGGGCGCCGCGCAGCGTGTCGATGATGCGTTCGATGTGGCCGCTCTCGATGATCAGCGGCGGTGACAGCGCGACGGTGTCGCCGGTGGTGCGCACCAGCAGGCCCTTGTCCCAGCAGTCCAGGAAGACGTTGAAGGCGCGCTTGGCCGGCTGGCCGTCCAGGGGCTTCAGCTCGACGCCGCCGACCAGGCCGATGTTGCGCACGTCGATGACATTGGGCTCGTCGCGCAGCGAGTGCAGGGCCTTGGCGAACTCGCCTTCCATGCGCGCCGCGCGCGTCAGCAGGTCGTCGTCGGCATAGGTGTCCAGCGTGGCGATGCCGGCCGCGCAGGCCAGCGGGTGGGCCGAGTAGGTGTAGCCGTGGAAGAACTCGATGAGGTGCTCGGGCCCGGTCATGAAGGCGTCGTGGATCTTCTGCTGGGCGAACACGGCACCCATGGGCACGCAGCCATTGGTGATGCCCTTGGCCACCGTCATCAGGTCGGGCGTCACGCCGAAGGTCTGGGCGCCGAAGGGCTTGCCGGTGCGGCCGAACCCGGTGATGACCTCGTCGAAGATCAGCAGGATGCCGTGCTTGTCGCAGATGTCGCGCAGGCGCTGCAGATAGCCCTGGGGCGGAATCAGCACGCCGGTGGAGCCGGCCACCGGCTCGACGATGACGGCGGCGATGGTGCTGGCGTCATGCAAGGCGACCAGGCGCTCCAGGTCGTCCGCGAAGTCGGCGCCATGCTGGGGGATGCCGACCGAGAAGGCGTTGCGCGCCGGGTCGTGGGTGTGGCGGATGTGGTCGACGCCGGCCAGCAGGCTGCCGAACATCTTGCGGTTGGCGACCATGCCGCCCACCGAGATGCCGCCGAAGTTGACGCCGTGGTAGCCGCGCTCGCGGCCGATCAGGCGGGTGCGGGCGCCTTCGCCGCGTACGCGGTGGTAGGCGATGGCCATCTTCAGCGCGGTGTCCACCGACTCGGAGCCCGAGTTGGTGAAGAAGACGCGGTTCATGCCCGTGGGTGCGATTGCGGCAAGGCGCTCGGCGAGCTCGAAGGCCTTGGGATGGCCCATCTGGAAGGGCGGCGCGAAGTCGAGCTCGGCGGCCTGGTCCTGGATGGCCTTGACGATCTTGCTGCGGTTGTGCCCCGCGTTCACGCACCACAGGCCCGCGATGCCGTCGAGGATCTCGCGACCCTTGTCGTCGCGGAAGAACATGCCGTCGGCCTGGGTCAGCAGGCGGGGGGACTGCTTGAACTGGCGGTTGGCCGTGAACGGCATCCAGTAGGCGTCAAGCTTGGAAACGTCAGCGCTCATGCGGGGCTCCTGTGCAGCACAGCGAAGTCTAAAAGCTAATTTGACGGCCTTGTAAGAATTTGCCGACGTCTCAGGGTTCCCACCAGAGGCAACAGTTGCACCAGCAGGATGCAGGCGAGCATCAGGCCGCAGCCGATCAGGCCGGCGGTGTTCAGGCGCTCGCCCAGCAGCAGATAGCCGCAGGCGGCGGCGAACAGCGTCTCGGACGACAGGATGATGGCGGCGTCTGCGGCCTGCGCGTAGCGCTGGGCCACGACCTGGGCCGTGAAGGCGATGCCGACCGACAAGACGCCGGTGTAGGCGATCGGCCAGGCCGCCGCTGCGATGCCGGCCCAGCGCACCGGCTCCATGACGAAGGCGGCGATCAGCGACAGCCCGCCGCAAATCGCGAACTGGCCGCTGGCGACGAGGAAGGGCGCGCCCATGCGGTCGGCCCAGCGGCCCACCATCAGCACATGCAGGGCCCAGGGAATGGCCGAGCCGGCCACCCAGAGGTCGCCCAGGCCGATGCTCAGCTCGTGCGCGCCGGACAGCAGGAAGGCCCCCACCAGGCAGCCCGCCGCGGCCGGCCAGACCGACCAGTGCGCGATCTGGCGCAGCAGCAGCCAGGCCAGCACCGGCACCAGCGGCACGTAGACGGCGGTCAGGAAGCCGGCGTTGGTCACGCTGGTGGTCTGGATGCCGACCTGCTGCATGACGGCGCCCAGCGTCATCAGGCCGCCCAGGCCGGCGATATGCCAGCCGTCGAGCCCCGACAACGGCCGGCCCTCGCGACCGAGGCGGCGCCACTCCAGCACCGCCAGCGGCAGCACGACGGCCGCACCGATCAGGAAGCGCACGCCGGTGAAGAGCAGGGGGCCGACGTCGGCCATGYCCCGGCTCTGGGCGACGAAGGCCGAGCCCCAGATCAGCGCGACGAGGGTGAGCAGCAGATTGGCTTGGACGCGGGACATCAGGAGGAGGTTTGCTGGAGGGCGGTCAGTTCCGCCTCGTCGAAGCCGGCGGCGCGGCGGGCTTCGAGGTTGAAGGGCGCGCGCAGCTTGGGTGCCTGGTGGCGGTCGGCGAGCTCGGCATAGGTGGCAATCGGGTCCAGCCCGCGCTGCTCGCAGAGGAAGCGATACCAGCGGTTGCCCGCCGCGACATGGCCGATCTCGTCGCGCAGGATGATGTCCAGGATCTCGCCGGCGCGGTGGTCGCCGGCACCGACGAGCTTGCGCTTGACGGCCGGCGACGCGTCCAGGCCGCGAGCCTCCAGCGTGCGCGGCACCAGCGCGATGCGGGCCAGCAGATCGTGCCGGGTGCGCTCGGCCATGTCCCACAGCGCGTTGTGGGCGTCGAAATCGCCGTAGTCGAAGCCCAGGGTCAGCAGGTGCTCGCGCAGCAGCGTGAAGTGCTTGGCCTCTTCCTGGGCGATGCGCAGCCAGTCGCGGTAGAAGGCCTCGGGCATGCCGGGAAAGCGCCAGCAGATGTCCAGGGCCAGGTCGATGGCATTGAGCTCGATGTGGGCGATGGCGTGCACCAGGGCCGCAATGCCGGCCGGGGTGCGCATCGACGGTGGCTTGAGCCTGACATGCTCGACAAGGCAGGGGCGCTCCGGGCGACCGGGAATGCCGGCCGGCTCGGCGATGACGGCGGTCGCATCAACGGGCAGCGAGGCGTCGAGCGCCAGCGTCGCGCGCGCCTTGGCGGGCGCGTCGGCGATCAAGAGGGGGCCGAGCGTGGCCAAGCGAAGGTCGGACATTGGGCGGGATTCTAAAATCCGCCTCTTTTGCACGAGGCCGCGATGGCGATCTACCAGCTCGACGAGCACCTCCCCGACGTGGCCGAATCGGCCTGGGTCGCCGACAGCGCCGAGGTCATCGGCCGCGTGACGCTGGGTGAGGGCGTCAGCATCTGGTTCAACGCCGTGCTGCGCGGCGACAGCGACACGCTCACCATCGGCGCCGGCAGCAACATCCAGGACGGCTCGGTGCTGCATGCCGACCACGGCTTTCCTCTGGTCATCGGCCAGAACGTGACGGTCGGCCATCAGGTCATGCTGCATGGCTGCACGGTCGGTAACGAAAGCCTCATCGGCATCGGTGCCGTGGTCTTGAATGGCGCACGCATCGGCCGCAACTGTGTCGTCGGCGCCGGTGCGTTGGTGACCGAGGGCAAGGAATTCCCCGACGGCTCGCTGATCGTCGGCGCCCCGGCCAAGGTGGTGAGGGAACTGACCGAGGCCCAGATCGCCGGGCTGAAGGCCAGCGCGGCCCACTATGTCAACAACGGCCGCCGCTATGCGGCCGGCCTGAAAAGAATCCGATGAGCGAGCTTCACAAATTCCTGTTTGACGGCCTGCCGGTGCGCGGCATGCTGGTGCGCCTGACCGAAGGCTGGCAAGAGGTGCTGTCGCGCCGCGAGCCCGGCGCCGAATACCCGCCCGAGCTGCGCAATCTGCTCGGCGAGATGAGCGCGGCCGCCGTGCTGATGCAGGCCAACATCAAGTTCAACGGTGCGCTGGTGCTGCAGGTGTTCGGCGACGGCCCCGTCAAGCTGGCCGTGGCCGAGGTTCAGCCCGACCTGGCCTTCCGTGCCACAGCCAAGTGCGTCGGCACGGTCGAGCCGGGTGCGACGCTGGAGGCCATGGTCAATGTGAACGGCCAGGGCCGCTGCGCGATCACGCTGGACCCCAAGGACAAATTCCCCGGCCAGCAGCCCTACCAGGGCGTCGTGCCGTTGCACGGCGACCAGCGCGAGCCGCTGCAGAAGGTCAGCGAGGTGCTGGAGCACTACATGCTGCAATCCGAGCAGCTCGACACCAAGCTCGTGCTGGCGGCCAACGGCGACATCGCCGCCGGCCTGCTGATCCAGCGCCTGCCCATCCAAGGGGAGGGCAATCTGGAGGGCCGACGCGGCGCCGGGCCGTCCCAAGCCGAGGCGAGCCCCCCGGGGGGGCAGCCGGCTCTGCCGGCGTGGGGGCAGCGTTCCAGCAACGAAGACGACATCGGCCTGTCCGACGCCTTCAACCGCATCTCCATCCTGGCCGCCACGCTGACCGCCGAGGAACTGCTGACGCTGGACGCCGACACGGTGCTGCGCCGCCTGTTCTGGGAGGAGACGGTGACGCGCTTCGAGCCCCAGCAGCCGCGCTTTGCCTGCACCTGCTCGCGCGAGCGCGTCGGGCAGATGCTGCGCGGCCTGGGCCGGGATGAGGTCGACAGCGTGCTGGCCGAGCGCGGTGACGTCGAGATCGGCTGCGATTTCTGTGGTCGCCACTACCGCTTCGACGCGGTGGACRTGGGCGCGCTGTTCGACGAACGGACCCATCCAACCGGCGGTTTCCCCACGATGCAGTAGGCCCGCGGTCGCCACGGGGCAACGGGCATCCCGACTTCTGAGGATGTTCGCCGTCCTAGTGATTGACGCCACCCCGGCGAGCTGAGACTTTCGCCTCCTGGCGCCGTTTTGCGGGAGCCGGGAGGCACTGATGGCGGATTCCAAGGGCGGCGTGTTCGGGAGTTTCCCGTGGGCCAGCGTGGCCGTGCTGATGGCCTTCGTCGCCAGCACGCAGCTGGTGCCGCATGCCTTCGACGCGCTGCGCCCGGCCGAGAAGGCGCGCGCGCAGGCGCCGCTGGACCCCGACCTGGAGATCAATGCCCGGCTCTGGGAAGACCCCTTCGCCGCGCTGCGCCGCTATGAGGTGGAGCGTTCCGAACGCTGCGAGCGCCAGCGCAAGGCCGCGCAACAGGTGGACGGCGACTGCGGCAACCTGATGCCCAAGCTGCGCGACCCGCGCAATCTGCTGTCCAGGCTGGATGGCGACCAGAACAAGCGCATCGACGACACGCTGATCGTGCTGGCGCTGATGCCGGGGGCCGATTTCGTCGGCGCCGAAGAGGCGCGGCGTCGCATCCGCTACGCGACGCTGGCGGGCCTGCTGGCGCAGGACTACGTGCCCGACAACGCCGAGCGTCTGAGCCTGCTGGAGTTCAAGCTGCTGGACGGCAATGTTGGCAATACCGAGGGCAAGGCTGCCCCTGTCGACAAGGCGGCGGTCGGCGCCGGCTATCTGGTGCCCTACGAGCTGCTGTCGCTGCGCCGCGAGAACGGCACCGAGCCGCCGTCGCGCTACGCCCAGGTGGCCTTGCTGTGGGTCGATGAAACCGCCTTGCCGTTGCGCAAGCTGGACGCGGTGGCCCGGCTGACCGAGCAGCTGATGGGCAAGGCCGCCCGCACCCGCGCCAAGGTGCGCTTTGCCGACGATCACCAGGACGCGCTGCCGCGCCTGGCCATCATCGGCCCATCGTCCACCGACGCCTTGCGCACCGCGCTGCGCGACCTGCGCTGCGCCGCCGACCTGAACAACGCCGCGGGCATCGCCGGTGGCGGCGTGGCGCGCAGCGACGCCGCCCGCTGCGCGCGGCGCGGCGAGGACATCGACGCCAGGCAGGTGCTTCCCGACGACGTGCTGGACGGCTACCGCCTGCTGGCCCGGGCCGAGTTCTACAACCCCTCGTCCACGGCGCCCGAGCGCATGCTGCCGGAGCTGCAGCAGTACGCCCGCGACGTGACCGGGGTGGACGACGGGCTGGACGCCTTCCTGACGCAGCACTTCAGCCGCCTGGTCGGCAGCAAGGGCAAGCCGCAGCCCGTGCACATGGTGCGCACCGTGGGCAGCGACGCGGACCTGATCGAGAACCTGGTGAAGGAGGTGCGGCTGCGCCTGCCGCAGAAGCACCGCCGCATCGTCGTGGTGGCCGAGCGCGACTCCATCTATGCCCAGGCGCTGGTGGAGCAGCTGCGCGACTGCCTGCCGCCAGCGCTGCAGGACAGCCTCAAGGTCATCTATTTCTTTCGCGGCATCGACGGCGTCACCACCAAGGAAGCCAGCGCCGCTGCCGCGCTCGCCACGGCGGCGGCCAAGGCGCCACCGCTGGAGTGGCCCGAAAGCCGCGACCAGCTGGACTATCTGCGCCGGCTGAGCGGCGAGCTCAAGCGCAGTGAAGCCGTGGACGACAGCCTGCCCATCGGCGCCATCGGCATCTTCGCCAACGACGTGCACGACAAGCTGCTGGTGCTGCAGGCCCTGCACGAGACCTTCTCGGATCGCATGTTCTTCACCACGGACATGGACGCGCGCTATCTGCACCCGCGCACGCAGTCCTTCACGCGCAATCTGGTGGTGGCCAGCAGCCTGCCGCTGGCCTTCTACCCGCCGTCCCAGGGCGAGGTCGACCTGCAGGCCGGCACGCCGCCGCTGCGCGACATCTACCAGACCAGCACCTACGCCGCCGCGCGCCGTGCCGGCTGCCGCAGCGACGCCTGCAAGGCCGGCGAAGCCAGGGCCCTGGACCGCGTGCTGAAGAACACCTCGGTCTATGAGATGGGCCGTTCGGAGATGGTGCCGCTGGCGGGGTATGCCTTGCTGGACAGACCGCACCAGGCGGCGCCGGGGCGCATCTTCGTCGCGCTGCTGATGGCGGCGCTGATCGGCTGCATGCTGTTCGCCTGGCCCTCGACGCCTTCCATGCGCCAGGCCCGCCGGGTGTTGCTGGGTGCCAGCGGCGGCCCGCCGCGCACCATGGACCTCACCGCCATCGCCCTGGTCACCCTGCATGCGGTGCTGCTGTCCTATGCCATGGCCAGCCTCATCGAATTCGTGCTGCCCGGCCGCATGAACTTCAGCCACGCGCGGCTGCTGGCCGCCTTGGCGGCGGGTGGCGCCTTGATGCTGGGCCTCACGGCCTGGAAAGCCGGCGAGCGGCGGCAGCTGGTGGGCGTGCTGGCCGCGCTGCTGCTGGGCATTGCCGGTGCGTGGATGTGGCTGGCCTGGCCGCACGGCGGCTGGTTGCCGGGCAAGGCCCCTTGCCTGACTTGCGAGCCCACGGCCTGGCTGGAGGGCGTCAGTGCCTGGCCGTCCCACCTCCTTCATCTGCTGGCGCTGTTCACGCTGCTGTGGACGCTGGACTGGACCTGGGCCGCCACGCAGGAGCAGCTCAAGCGCGACTCCTACTGGCTGAAGCTGTCCCCGCCCGAGCCACATGGCCTGAAGGTGCTGCTGGGCGGCTGGTTCGCCCATGCCAGCGTGATGTTCTGGAAGCCGGGTGTGGGCTTCAGCTGCGACTTCAAGCAGCTGTGGGTCGAGTACGGCGAACGCGGCGAGGCCACGCCGCGCCTCATCCGCACGCTGTTCTGGTATGTGCTGACGCTGGCCATCATGCTGCTGCTGTTCTTCGGCATCAACGACGGCCAGATCCCCGAGGTGCCGGCGCGCGGCAAGGAGCATCGCAGCCTGGTGCGCGTGACGCTGTACGCGGCCATGCTGCTGCTGCCCCTGCTCATCGTGGCGGTGGCCGACTCGACGGTGCTGCTGACGCGCTTCGTGCGCCATCTGAACGCCGGCCGCACCTACTACCCACCCGACACCATCGCGCAGTTCGCCAATGCGCTGGGCGACGAGCACAAGGCCTTGTGGGCGCAGCGCTTCTGCGCCAAGCCGGAAGACCGCAACAAGGACGGCAGCGGCTTCACCATGCACACGCTGCTGGACGACTGGGTCGACGTGCAGGTGGTGGCCCGGCGCAGCGCACCCATCTCGCGGCTGGTGATCGGCCCCTTCGTCGTGCTGGCGCTGCTGGTGGTGGCGCGCAGCCGGCTGTTCGACAACTGGGCGCTGACGCCGGCCATCGCCGTGGGCGTGAGCTTCTACATCGCAGTCTTGGTCGGGCTGACCTTTTTGCTCAAGCAGGCGGCCGAGAACACGCGCCGCCGCGCCCTCGAATCCATGCAGGCCGACCTGCGCTGGATGGCCGGCAGCGGCGCGCCGCTGACCGGCCTGGTGGAGCCCTTCAAGCGGCTGATCGCGCAGGTCGAGAACGAGCAGCACGGCGCCTTCGCGTCCTTCTTCGACCAGCCCCTGCTCAAGGCCATCCTGGTGCCGCTGGGCGGCGCGGGCGGGACGCAGCTGTTCGACTACCTGCTGCTCGGCCGCTGACGGCCGAAGAAGCCGCCAGGCCGACGATGAAGTCCAGCATGGCCCGCGTCTTGGCCGGCATGTGCCGGCGCGACGGGTGGTAGGCATAGAGCGGAAAGCGCTCATCCGACCAGTCCGGGAAGAGGTTGACGAGCTGGCCGCCGGCCAGCAGCTCGTCCTCGGCCAGCTCGAACATCTGCGCAATGCCATGGCCGGCCAGGCAGGTGCTTTGCAAGGTGCCGGCATCGTTGAGCGTCAGCACGCCCTCGACGGGCACGACGAGCTTGCGTCGACCCTGATGGAACTCCCAGTCGAAGGGGCGGCCGGTCGCCGGATCGCGAAACAGGATACAGCGATGGCCGGCCTGCAGGTCGCGCGGGTGCTCGGGCCGGCCGAAGCGGCGCAGATAGGCCGGTGACGCCACCGTCAGCACACGCGCCTCCAGCAGCTTGCGCGCCACCAGCGAAGAGGTCTGCGGATGGCCGAAGCGGATGGCGAGGTCGAACCCTTCGGCCACCAGGTCGCCGAGGTCGTCGCGCGTGCGCAGCTCCAGCTCCAATTCGGGATGGGTGTCGAGAAAGGCGCCCAGGTGCGGGCCGAGGATGAGGCGGGAGAAGAAGGGGTCGATATTGACGCGCAGCTTGCCGCGCACGGCGGCGGCCGAGCCGCTGGCCGTCTCCGCGGCCTCGGCCAGCTCGCCCAGCAGCGGCAGCACACGTTCGTAGAAGCGCCGGCCTTCGTCGGTGAGGCGCACGGAGCGCGTCGTGCGGTCGAACAGGCGGATGGCCAGGCGCTGCTCCAGGCGCGCCACGGCGCGGCTGACCCCCGACTGCGACATGTCCAGCGCCTCGCCGGCGCGCCCGAAGTTGCGCGCGTCGACGATGGCCACCATGACGCGAAAGCCGTCCAGCAGTTGCGGTGTCAGTGAATTCATGGATGCTTGCCAAGCATGAATCAAATGACATTCATGCTATCGCTTCGAGGCGCCGGATTCCGAAGAATCCGCTCCAACGCGGCCCGTGGTGGGCGGCAAGGAGAGAGCGATGTTTGTAGTCACGGGAATCACGGGGCAGGTAGGCGGCCAGCTGGCGGCGCATTTGCTGGCGGCAGGCCTGCCGGTCAGGGCGGTTGTGCGCGATGCAGACAAGGCCGAGGCCTGGCGGGCGCGGGGCTGCCAAGTGGCCTTGGCGGCGATGCATGACGCCACGGCGTTGACCGAGGCCTTTCGCGGTGCGACGGCCGTCTTCGTGCTGCTGCCGCCGGTGTTCGATCCAGCGCCGGATTTCGACGAAACCCGCCGGCATGTCGGCGCGCTGGCCGAGGCCTTGTCAGTGGCCCGGCCGGGTCGCGTCGTCGCACTGTCCACCATCGGTGCGCAGGCTGACGAGCCCAATCTGCTGAGCCAACTGGGCTTGATGGAGGACATGCTGGGTGGCCTGGGCCTGCCGGTCACCTTCCTTCGGGCCGCCTGGTTCATCGAGAACCTGGTCTGGGACGTGGCTCCGGCGCGCGACACAGGCCTGCTGGCCTCCTGTCTGCAGCCGCTGGACCGGCCGGTCGCCATGGTGGCGACGGCCGATGTCGCCGAAGCGGCGGCTGAGCTGCTGCAGGAGAACTGGGCGGGCCGGCGCATCGTCGATCTGGAAGGGCCACGCCGTCTGGCGCCTGCGGATCTGGCGGATGCGCTGGCCAGCGCACTGGGCCGGCCGGTGCACGCCGAAGTGGTGCCCCGCGAGCGCTGGGAGGCGCGCTTTCGCCGCGACGGCATGCGCAACCCGGAGCCCCGCATGCGCATGCTGGACGGCTTCAACGAAGGCTGGATAGATTTCAGCGTGGCTACGTCGCGCAAGGGGTGCACGACGCTGGAACAGGTCGTTCGCAAGCTGGTGGACTGAAGCGCCTGACGGCAAATACAAGCCCTAGGTCGTTGGCCGCAGCGGCTCGCCGTCCTCCGCCCATACGATGGTTGTTTGCAGCCCCAGCGACTAGCTTGTTAGGAGCGGCCGCCCTAAGGGCCTGTTAACGCCATGGCAATGAGTCGCGAAGGCCCGCCGCCAGGGGCAATCAAGGCGCGGCGCGCCGCCCGCACTGGTGTGCGGGCAAGTGGCGCAACGCGGAGTGCCCTTGGCGGCGAGCCTTCCCGAAGGGTTGTTCACAGAAAGGTCGCGCGCAGCGTTGCAAATCCTCGCCGGGTGTCCAACCCGGCTGCGGTCTGCGCCTTGCTCGCGGCCTTTCTGGGAACAACGCGACCCGTTGCCATGGCGGTAACAGGCCCATGAGGCCCCCGTCGGGCGCCCCGGTATCGCCGTTCCATGCCGGTCACTGGAGTGGACATGACCTCCGATCAAAGACTGCTAGCCCTCATCGGTCGCCGCATCCCGGCCATCTTCGACGTCATCCCGCGCGGGCCCCAGGGCTTGTCGCTGCACGATCGCTTCAGCGCCGTGGCGCTGAATCCCCAGCCGCTACCGCCCGGGCCGCCCGAGCTCATCGGCGCCGCGCTGGCGCAGGAATTCGCCCACATGGCCTGGGTGAGCGACCGCCTTGGCCTGGCCTGGAAGACGATGAACCAGGACCTGGACGACTGGTGCCCGACGCAGCCGCGCAAGATCAAGTGGCCCATCCACTGGCCGCCGGTGCCCGAGCCCGATCCTCACCCCAACTGGTATGCGGAACTGCATCTGGGTTTTGCAGCCAAGCTGTCGGCGATCTCGGCCGACCATGCCGGCACCCCACTGGCCGCGACGCTGGACCGCGCCGTCAATCGCTCCGTCGACGCGCTGGGGCAGTTGCGGGCGCAGTGAGGCCTTCCGGTCGCTTCAGCCGGGGGATCCCTTCACGGCATGCACGGCCAGCGCCAGTCGCTCGGCCTGCGTGCTGCCGTGGATATCGATCCATGGCAGGCCCTGGCCCGCCAGGGCTGCACGCAGGCGGGCGTCGAAGCGCGCCCGTACCTCCGGCCCGTCGCGCAGGAAGCCATCGGCCTCCCACGGCAGATCAGGTGCGCACAGCAAGGTCAGATCGCAGCGGCGCTGGAAGGCGAGGGCGTCGGCCAGCAGCGCGTCATCATTGAAGTAATGCTGGCTGCACAGCGCGGTGATCAGCGGCGTCGTGTCGCAGATCACCAGCTCATGCTCGCGCGATGCGGCCGCTATGCGCGCGGCCTGCTCGGCGGCGATGTGGGCCTGCTCGTGCTGCAGCGGCGTGCGGCCATGGCTGTCGCACCATTCGCGCAGGTATTCGGTGACGAGACCGGCGCCGAAATGCCGCGCCAGCGCCGGGGCCAGCGTGGATTTTCCGGTGCATTCCGCGCCCAACAAGGCAATCACTCTTGCCATGCCGACTCCGCAAGTTGCGCGTGACCAAGCTTGCCGTGCGGTGACTGGCCAAGCGACTGCCGTGGAACCGGCTTTGCCGGGCCACTGGCAGTGCCCCCTCGAAGGGGGCGCGCGTAGCGCGTAGGGGGTGAGCTCATTTTCTCCACGCACGCCAGCCGATGACACTCATCGGGATGAAGCCGGCATAGAGGATGACCGTCAGCCAATAGCCCTTGAGGCCGAACAGCACGACGCTGACCACGTTGACGACGATCCAGGTCGGCCAGTTCTCTTCGTATTTGCGCGCCAGCAACCACTGGCCGAGCAGGCTGGCCACGGTCGGGAAGGCGTCCCAATAGGGCAGGGGGCTGTCGGTCACCTTGGCCAGGAAGAGGCCGAGCAGCGGCCAGGCCGCCAGCGTCAGCAGCGCGGGCCTGAGCAGGCCTGCCAAGCCGAGGCGCCGCACCTTCAGGACCTCGCCCTCGCGGGTGCGGCCAAAACGCCATTGCCACCAGCCCCACAGCGCCAGTGCGGCGAACACCAGTTGCAGTGCGGCCTCGCCATAGAGCTTGCCGTCCCAGAACAGCGCGAAATACATCAGCGAGCTGATCAGGGCCAGCGGCCAGGCCAGCAGGTGGACGCGCATATTGCAGACCACCATCCAGACGGCCAGCACGAAGGCCACCAGCTCCAGCCAGGAGATGGGGCTGCCGAAGGCTGAAAAGGCCGGCGCGAGCAGCGCCGCCCAGAGGGTGGCAAGCATCAGCGCTTGACTGACGAGGCGGCGGTCGGTGCTGTACCTGCCGCGATAGGCACGAAGACTTCGTCGGACTTGATCATGCCCAGCTCGAAGCGGGCCTTCTCCTCGACCATCTCCAGGCCCTCGCGCAGATCACGCAGTTCGGCCTGCAGCTGGGCATTGCGGGCCCGGGCCTTGTCGTTGTCGGCCTGGGCCTTGCTCAGCTCCGTGCGGAGCTGAGCGACGTGCGGAATGCTGCCCCGGCCCACCCAGAGCTGGGCTTGGATGGCGATCAGGAAGATGGCCAGGACCGCGGCAAGAACCTTCAAGATTTACTTGAGGTTGTAGAAGGCAGCACGGCCGGGGTAGACGGCGACGTCGCCCAGGTCTTCTTCGATGCGCAGCAGCTGGTTGTACTTGGCCATGCGGTCCGAGCGCGACAGCGAGCCCGTCTTGATCTGGCCGGCGTTGAGGCCGACGGCGATGTCGGAGATGGTGCTGTCCTCGGTCTCGCCCGAGCGGTGCGAGATGACGGCCGTGTAGCCGGCGCGCTTGGCCATCTCGATGGCGGCGAAGGTCTCGGTCAGCGTGCCGATCTGGTTGATCTTGATCAGGATGGAGTTGGCGATGCCCTTGGCAATGCCTTCCTGCAGGATCTTGGTGTTGGTGACGAACAGGTCGTCGCCGACGATCTGCACGTTCTTGCCCAGGCGGTCGGTCAGGATCTTCCAGCCGTCCCAGTCGCCTTCGGCCATGCCGTCTTCGATGGAGATGATGGGGTATTTGTCGACCCAGGTGGCCAGCATGTCGGTCCACTCCTGCGAGCTCAGCTGGATGCCGCCTTCGCCTTCGAGCACGTATTTGCCGTCCTTGTAGAACTCGCTGGCGGCGCAGTCCAGGGCGATGGCGATCTGGTCGCCGGCGCGGTAGCCGGCCTTGTCGATGGCCTGCAGGATCAGCTGGATGGCCGCCTCATGGCTTTCGACGCTGGGCGCGAAACCGCCTTCGTCGCCGACGGCGGTGGAGATGTGCTTGTCGTGCAGGATCTTCTTCAGCGCGTGGAAGACCTCGGCGCCCCAGCGCAGGGCCTCGCGGAAGCTCGGCGCGCCCACGGGGACGATCATCAGCTCCTGCAGGTCCAGCGAGTTGTTCGCGTGGGCACCGCCGTTGATGACGTTCATCATCGGCACCGGCAGCTGGCAGCCATTCATGCCGCCGAAGTAGCGGTACAGCGGCAGGCCGGACTCTTCGGCTGCGGCGCGGGCCACGGCCATCGACACGGCCAGCATGGCGTTGGCGCCCAGGCGGCTCTTGTTCTCGGTGCCGTCCAGGTCGATCAGCGTCTTGTCCAGGAAGGCCTGCTCGGAGGCGTCCAGGCCCAGCACGGCCTCGGAGATCTCGGTGTTGATGTGCTCGACGGCCTTCAGCACGCCCTTGCCCAGGTAGCGGCTCTTGTCGCCGTCGCGCAGCTCGATGGCTTCACGCGAACCCGTGGATGCACCCGAGGGCACGGCCGCACGGCCCATGACGCCGGACTCCAGCAGCACGTCGCATTCGACGGTGGGGTTGCCGCGGCTGTCGAGGATTTCTCGACCGACGATGTCAACGATGGCGCTCATTCAGTGTCTCCAGGAAGTGAAAAATCGGGCGGGCAGAAGTGTGCCAAGCGGGCGTTACCGTGTCACAACAAGCGGCCGGGGCGTTGGGGCCGGAGTTTAAGTGCTGGTCTGCGTCGGGCCCTGGCGCCACAGTCGCCAGGTGACGGCCGCGAGCAGCACGACGCCTACGCCCAGCACCGCCCACAGCAGCAGGCGGCGTGGGGGCAGGGCGGGTTCAGCGCTGGCTGTCGTCGCCTGCGGCGTGAACGCCCCCAGCTGAGACTGGCCCAGGCGCGACTGCTCGCGCGACCAGTCGGGCACAACGTCGGCCAGCGGGCGCGGGCCGGTCTCGGGCGCTGCGGCACCCACCTGCAGGCTGAACGGCGGCTCGCCCTGGGCGGCCCAGACGACGCGGGTCACACGCACGCTCCAGTCCAGGCGCAGGCTGTCGGCCGGCGGCAGCGCGGTGCCCCGCGGCGGCAGCAGGCGCAGCTCGCTGGCGCCCAGCCCCAAGGCCAGGGCGGGCGCCGTGTCGGCCGGCGCGGGGCCGCGGTCGACGCGGTAGAAGACGCTGCGGGCCACCGTCTGCCAGGGCGACTTGGCGCTGGCGCGTGTCTGGATCTGCACGGGCAACACCCAGGTGCCCTGATTGCCGGCCAGTGTCAGGCTCATGAGCGGCTGCGGGCCGCCGAGGGGGATGACCCAGCCGCCGTCGGCGTCGGGCGCGGGCAGGGCGGCAGTGCGGGTCGTCTGCTGGGGGCCGACGCCCGCGGGCTGGGCCAGCAGCGTGGCGGCTTCAGGCTGCACGGCGCGTGCGGCGTCGTCCCACACCAGCCGCAGATAGCGCAGCGGGCGGCCCGGCAGGGCCACCAGGGGCTGGGCCAGCGGCGCGCCCTCGGTCGTGCGCAGGCCCAGCAGCTGGCCGGTGCCCAGCCATTGCCAGGACTGCAGGTCGGCGCTGGTTTCCAGCCGGTAGCCGGCCTGGAAGGGCGCGGAGGCCTCGGGCCAGCGCAGCCGCAGCTGGCGGGGTTCGGCGGGCCAGGCTGCGGGCTCGCCCAGGTCCAGCAGCCAGCCGGCGGGCGCGCGGCTGGGGGGTGCGGAGGCGACCGTGGTGGGAGCGGGGGGCAACGCGAACAGCTTCAACTCGCGCTCGGGTGTGGCGAGCAGGTTGTCAGGCAGCAGCGCGAACGGCACGCGGCGGCCCTGGGCGTCGAGCAACTGCCAGTCGCGCAGGTCGCTGCCCAGGCTGTGCTGCCAGGCCTCGGCCGTGGCCTCCAGCGTCAGGAAGGGCGCGGGCTGGGTGATCTGCACCGGCGCGCGGTACGGGGCGGCGGCGGCCGAAGTGGCCGCCAGCAGCACCAGCAGCTCAAGCAACAGGCTTTTTCTCATCGTGTGAAGAAGACCCGGGCAGGGGCGCGACGTAGCCGATGACCAGCATCAACACGCCCACGCCGATGAAGGAGACGATGCGCAGCACGGTGCCGCTGCCCTGCAGGTCGAACAGCATCAGCTTCAGCACGACGCCGCCCAGCAGCACCGCGCCGGCCAGCCAGGGCATGCGTTGATGGCGGCGCGTGCCCAGCAGCATCAACACCAGGGCCAGCGTGCTCCACAGCAGGGCCAGGCCGGTCTGCACGCCGCGCGACTCGAGCCAGCCGTCGACGTGGTAGGGCACGCCGCCCCAGTGGTGGAAGCTGCGGATCAGCATGCCGTTGAGCCACAGAAAGGCCAGGCCCGCCGGTACGGCCAGCGAGGCGGGTGGCAGCCCGACGGCGGCCGCGGCCGGGCTGCGCAGCCAGGCGACGACGGCCAGCAGCGCGGCGGCAATACCGAGGTCCAGCGGGTTCAGCACCGGGATGTAGGGCAGCGGCTGGGCATTGCCGGGGCTGGCCCAGTTGGCGATCAGCACCCAGGCGCACAGCGCCAGGCTCAGCACGGCGGCACCCACCTGGGCATAGGCCGTGGGCGCCAGGCGCAGCGGCCAGGCTTGCTGGTCGGGGGCCTTGCGCTGCTGGCGCAGCACGACGGCCAGCAGCAGCGCTGGCACCAGCAGCCAGCCCAGCCAGCCCCAGGCACTGCCAGGGTCGCCGAGGTCGGCCGTCCAGTAGCTGCCCTGCAGCGCACCGAGCAGCGCGAAGGCCAGCAGGCTGCCGGCGTGCGTGGCTTCGCGCAGCGGCTTGGGCCAATGCGGCGCCGTGCGCTGCAGCACCAGCGCCTGCGCGACCCAGGCCAGCGGCAGCGCCCACACGCCGCCGGCCGACAGCGGTGCGTCATGCAGGAAGGCGCCGAGGGCGCCGAGCACGGCCCAGGCGGGCAGCAGCAGTGCCGTCGGCCAGGCCACCGTGGGCCAGCGCCACAGCGCCTGCAAGCCCAGCAGCAGCAAGCTGGCAGCGGCGATCAGCGCAAGGCTGACGGCCCAGACGTGAGGCTCAGGCACCCATCGATCGAGCACGACGCCTGCAGCGACCGCGAGCCACACCGTGCCCCAGCCCACCAGCGCGAAGGCCCCCGGCGCATGCAGGGGCCGGCTGTCGTCGCGGCCCAGGAAACGCGCCGCACCCAGGCCGGCCGCCGCGATCAGCACAGCGTTCAGCAGCTGTGACGGGGCATGCAGGCCGGCGGGGTCGCCGCGGGACAGGGCCATCATCAGCGTGAAGCCGCCCAGCACCATCAGCGCCAGGCCGGTGGCCAGCACGCGCAGCCGGGCCTGGCGCAGGCCCAGCCACACGGCGCCCAGGCCTTCCAGCGCCCAGGCGCCCGCCGTGGCCTCGGCGCTGAGGGCGAATGGAATGACCAGCGTGCCGAAGACGGCGCCCAGCGCGATGAAGGCCTCGAACACGAGGGCGTGGGCCGGGCGGCGCCGCGCCCAGGCCGCCAGGCCCACATAGGCGCCGCCGACCAGCAGCGCAGCCAGGGCGATGGCCATGGAATCGGGCTTGAGCAGCGCGTACTGCATCCCTGAGCCGAAGACGGGCACACCGAACAGCAGCGTGGCCTGCAGCCAGACCTCGGGCTGAATCGGGTTTTTCGCGCGGCGGCCCGGCATCAACAGCACGGCGGTGAACAGCAGCCAGAAGGCGATCAAAAAGCCCTGGGCGACGGCGTAGTCGGCGGGCGTATAGGCCGTCAGTCCCCAGGCGCTGGCAATGAGGGCCGTGAAGCCAAAGGCGATCAGGTTCAGGCGCGGCCAGTGCTTGAACCAGGCGACCAGCGCCACGCCCAGGCCAAGCACGAAGTCATAGCCCAGCAGCATGGCGATGGCGCCGCCGCCGGTGGACAGTAGCAGCGGCGTCGCATAGCCGCCCAGGGCGGCGACAACGGCCAGTGCTTGCGCGTCCTGCTTCACGGCCAGCAGTGCCGCCAGCAGCGAGACGGCCAGCATCAGCGCGAACACCAGGGCCAGCGGCTGCAGGCCAGCCAGCTTCACGGCGGCAAACAGCGTCAGGTAGACGACCGCCACGCCGCCGCCCTGCAGCAGCAAGCCGTAGCCGCGCGAGCGCAGGCGCAGCCGCCAGCCGACCACCAGCAGCGCGACGCCCGTCGCGCCGATGCCGGCCAGGCGCACTTCCAGCGGCACGGTGACGTTCTCCGCCGCGAAGCGGGCCAGGAAGACGAGACCGAGGAAGAGCATCGCCAGCCCGACCTTGACGATGGTGTTGGCGGCCGCGATGCGCTGGGCCCAGGCGGGCATGGGGATGGGTCGGCGCGGTGCCTGCGCCGGGGCAGGTGGGGCGGGCTCGGCTTGGGGACGAGGAGGCGGCGGTGCGGCGACGACGGGTGTCGTGATGACCGGCGCTTCCGGCACGGCGGCTGCCGCTTCATCCCGCGGTGGCGCGGCCTCGGCGCTGGGCGAGGGTATCGGGACGGGCTGGGGAAGCACCACCGCCGGCGCGGCTGCGGTCGTCGGCAGGTTCGCGGGGGTGCGTGCTGTCAGCTGCTGCTCCAGGCTGGCGATGCGCCGCCCTTGCTGAATCTGACGCCAGCCCAGCCAGGCGATGGCGGCACCGAGAAGCGCGCCCCCCGCGCTTTCCAGGGCCAGGCCGCCAACCAGCGCGCCCAGCAGCAGTGCGACGACGATGGCCACGCCGCTCAGACGCCTTCGATCAAGACCATGCGCATGACGGCGATGCCCTCACGGGCCTCGCGCGCCGCGCCGTACTCGGGCGAGTCGTAGAAGGCCTGCGCGGCTTCCGGCGTCGGGAACTTCAGCAGCACGACGCGCTCGGGCGTCCAGTCGCCTTCGAGCACGGTCGTCTTGCCGCCGCGCACCAGCACTTCGGCGCCGTGTTCCTTCATCGCCAGCGTCGAGAGCCGCCGGTAATCCTCGTATTGCGTGGGGTTGGTGACCTTGACGTTGGCGAGGATGTAGGCGGCCATGTTTCTCAGCAGGAAAAGTCGTTTTGACGGAGGTGCAAGTCAATGCATGCCAGTTCGTCGGAACGATTTCCCCTTAGCAGGAGAAATCATTCTCCAAGAGAGGCTGTTGCTTGACGACGCGATCCAGCGCCACCAGTTGCTCCAGCAGCGTCTTCATGTGCTTGAGCGGCACGGCGTTGGGGCCGTCGCTGAAGGCCTCGGCCGGGTTGGGGTGGGTCTCCATGAAGAGACCGGCTACGCCGACACCCACGCCGGCGCGGGCCAGCACGGGCACCATCTCGCGGGCGCCTCCGCTGGAGCCACCGAGGCCGCCGGGCTTCTGCACCGAGTGGGTGACGTCGAAGACCACGGGTGCGCCAGTGTTGCGCATCTCGGCCAGGCTGGTCATGTCGGCGACCAGGTTGTTGTAGCCAAAGCTGACGCCGCGCTCGCAGGCCAGGAAGAGGTCTTCGGACAGGCCCACCTCGCGCGCGGCGGCGCGGGCCTTGTCGATGACGTTCTTCATATCCCAGGGGGCGAGGAACTGGCCCTTCTTGATGTTGACCGGCTTGCCGCTTTGCGCGACGGCACGGATGAAGTCCGTCTGGCGGCACAGGAAGGCCGGGGTCTGCAGCACGTCCACGACGCTGGCGACCTCGGCCACTTGGCCAGCGTCGTGCACGTCGGTCAGCACCGGCAGGCCGGTCTGGCGGCGCACCTCGTCGAGGATCTTCAGGCCGGCTTCCATGCCGACACCGCGCTTGGTGGTGCCGGACGAGCGGTTGGCCTTGTCGAAGGAGCCCTTGTAGATCAGCGGAATGCCGAGGGTGGTGCAGGCTTCCTTCAGCAGGCCTGCGACGTCGAGCGACATCTGCAGGCCCTCGATGGAGCAGGTCCCGGCGATCAGGAAGAAGGGCTTGTCGATGCCGACATCGAATCCGCAGAGCTTCATGACTTGTCCCCTCAGGCCTTTTGATGGTGTTCCAGCGCGGCCTTGATGAAGGCCGTGAACAGCGGATGGCCGCCCCAGGGCGTGGACTTGAACTCGGGGTGGAATTGCACGCCGACGAACCAGGGGTGCACCTCTTGCGGCAGTTCGACCATCTCGGTCAGCTTCTCGCGCTGGGTGATGGCCGAGATGACGAGGCCGGCCTTCTGCAGGCGGTCGAGATAGTGCTCGTTGGCCTCGTAGCGGTGGCGGTGGCGCTCGGTGACGACGGGGCCGTAGATGTTCGCGGCCAGCGTGCCCGGCTTGACGTCGGAACTCTGCGCGCCCAGGCGCATCGTGCCGCCGAGGTCGCTCTTCTCGTCACGCTTCTGGATGCTGCCGTCGGCGTCCTGCCACTCGTCGATCAGCGCGATGACGGGATGGGGCGTCGCGGGGTCGAACTCGGTGGAGTTGGCGTTCTCGAGGCCAGCCATGTGGCGGGCGTACTCGATGGTCGCGACCTGCATGCCAAGGCAGATGCCCAGATAGGGCAGCTTGTGCTCGCGGGCGTATTGCGCAGCCAGGATCTTGCCTTCCACGCCGCGCTTGCCGAAGCCGCCGGGCACGAGGATGGCGTCGAACTTGGCCAGGGTGTCGACCGTCTCGGGCGTCAGCGTCTCGCTGTCGACGTATTCGATCTTCACGCCGGCGTGGTTGTGGATGCCGGCGTGGCGCAGCGCTTCGTTGAGCGACTTGTACGAGTCCGACAGGTCGGTGTACTTGCCGCACATCGCGATCTTGATCTCGGTCTTGGGGTTCTCGACCTCGTAGACCAGGGTGTCCCAGCGCTTCAGGTCGGTGCTCTTGGTGTTGAGCTGGAGCTTGGTGCAGATGAGCTGGTCCAGGCCCTGCTCGTGCAGCATGCGCGGCACCTTGTAGATGGTGTTCACGTCCCACATCGAAATCACGCCGTACTCGGCGACGTTGGTGAACAGCGAGATCTTCTCGCGCTCGTCGTCGGGGATGCGGCGGTCAGCGCGGCACAGCAGCGCGTCGGGCTGGATGCCGATCTCGCGCAGCTTCTGCACCGTGTGCTGGGTCGGCTTGGTCTTGAGTTCACCGGCCGCGGCGATCCAGGGCACATAGGTCAGGTGCACATAGGCGGTGTTGGTCGGGCCGGCGCGCAGGCTCATCTGGCGCACGGCCTCGAGGAAGGGCAGGGACTCGATGTCGCCCACCGTGCCGCCGATTTCTACGATCGCCACGTCGACGCCCTCGGCGCCGCGCTTGATGTATTCCTGGATCTCGTTGGTGATGTGCGGAATCACCTGCACCGTCTTGCCGAGATAGTCGCCGCGGCGTTCCTTCTCGAGCACGGTCTTGTAGATCTGGCCGGTCGTGAAGTTGTTGGCCTTCTTCATCCTTGTCGTGATGAAGCGCTCGTAGTGGCCCAGATCGAGGTCGGTTTCGGCGCCGTCGTCGGTGACGAAGACTTCACCGTGCTGGAAGGGCGACATCGTGCCGGGGTCGACGTTGATGTAGGGGTCCAGCTTGATCAGGGTGACTTTGAGGCCGCGCGATTCGAGGATGGCAGCCAGGGAGGCCGACGCGATGCCCTTGCCCAAGGAGGACACCACACCGCCGGTGACGAAGACGTATTTGGTCATGTCGTGCAGCAGGCCAGAACAGCCTGCTGAGGTGGAAATTGCGATTGTAAATGGTGTGCCCCTCGCCTGGCCTCGCCGCGCTGAACGCGGGCGATTCCAGTCGGTCCCCCGAGGGGACGGCGATGCTTTTGGCTTTGAGCCAAAAGCACATCGCCCGCGGGCCGGCTTGGGAGCGGCTCGGCGCTCGGCCCGCGCTTAAGCCAGCAACTCCAGCACGAGATCCGCGGTTTCCTCGGGCTTCTCGAACGGGAAGAGGTGCGAGCCCTCCATCCAGCGCCAGTTCTCGCCGGCCAGCTTCATGGACGCCGCGGCACCCGCCTGGCGCAGCTCGGCCGAGCGCGTGCCGCCGACGAAGGCGACCGGGCATTGCGGCGGGCGCAGGCGCAGCAGCAAAGGCAGGTGGTGGGGAAGGGTGCGGTAGACGTGAGCCTCGACCTCGCGCCGAAACCGCAGCTGCATCTGACCTTCGGCCTCCTCGAAGCCGGCGGCGATGTAGTCGGCCAGCACGCGCGGGTCCCAGCGGGCGAAGAGCTTCTTGGCCGAGAAATGCTTGTGAACGGCTTCGCGATCCGGCCAGACATGGCGGCGCTCGCGGGCGATCTTGGACGGGCCGTAGCGGTGGATCAATCCCGTCGTCTTGGCCATCGCCACGGCGGCGGCCTTCATGCCGGAGACGACGGGTGAGTCCAGCATGACCAGGCGGTCGATGAGGTCGGGCCGGCGGCAGGTGGCCATCAGGCTCAGCATGCCGCCCAGGGAATGGCCGACCAGGGCAACCTGGCCCTTGGGCTTGACGTCGTGCTCGATGAAATGGATCAACTGGTCGCGCAAGCGGCGCCAGTCGCCGGTGACGGGGAAACGCGGATCGTGGCCGAAGCGGTCCAGCGCCTCGACGCGCCAGCCGGCAGCGCGCCAGCGCTCGAACAGCACGCGGTAGCAGCCAGCCGGATAGCTGTTGGCGTGGGAGAAGACCAGCGTGGGCGTTGTTGTCATGGACCGGCAGTTTGCCTGCGTGGCTGGCGGTCGTTTTGGAGTGCAGAGTCCAGAACGGTCAGCCGGGCGGCAACTGAAGTTCCAGCACACGGCGCTTGCCGGCACGGATTTCGTCGAGGCTGCGCCTGAAGCCGGGAATGCTGTGGAACAGGCGGTCGAAGCTGCCGTCCGCCAGGGCCGCCCGCAGGCCGCGCTCGATGCGGTCGGCCAGGGCCGGGTTCTTGCGGCTGGTGAAGAAGTAGAAGGGCACGCTGTAGTGCAGGAACAGGCTCTGCTCGATGGCCAGGCCGGCGTGCTGGTGCTGTTCGTACCAGGCTTCGTAGACGCCGCGCGGCATGTAGTCGAAGCGCCGGGCGTCCAGCATCGCGAAGAGCTGTTCGTAGCCGATCGACGTCACTACCGGCAGGCCGTTGGCGCGCAGCACGGCGGTTGACGGCCAGGTCTCGCCGGCGCCGGCCGTCATGCGGCTCAGGTCCGCCAGGCTGCGCACGGCGCGGAAGCGCGCCTGGTCGTCCTTGCGGATCAGGAAGACGCGGTAGTCGTTGAGCTCGCGCACCAGCGAGATGCGCACCGGCAGCAGCTCGGCTTCGCGCCTGGGATCGGTCCCGTCCCAGACCAGGTTGAGGGCCCCGTTGTTCTTCAGCTCGGCGAACTGGCGCGGGCCGCTCATGGCCTCGTCGTAGTGCCGGATCTCGAAGGGGCCGTCGCTGGCGCGCGTCTTCTCCAGCGCCAGCCGCAGCAGTTGCGGGAAATAGCTGGCGTGCTCCTGCGCGCTGGGCGCCAGCTGCGGAATGGTGACACGCAAGGGCTCCGCGGCCCGGGCGGCGGGCAGGCCGAGCGTGGACAGCAGGGCCAGGGCGGCGCGGCGCCGGGTCATGAAGTTCAGCCGTTTGCCAGACGCTTGAGCTGGTACAGCGCTTCCAGCGCCTCGCGTGGCGACAGCGCGTCCGGGTCGACCTTGGCCAAGGCCTGCAGCAGTTCGCTGGGCTCGGGCAGCGGCGGTGGCGCGGGCGGGGCGGCGAAAAGGTCGAACTGGTCGTCCGCCGCGTTCTGGCGCGCTTCCAGCGCCTCCAGCGTGGCGCGCGCCTGGCGCACCAGGCTGGCGGGCATGCCGGCCAGCTTGGCGACCTGCACGCCATAGCTGCGGCTGGCCGGGCCGGGCTGCAGCTCGTGCAGGAAGACGATGTCCTCGCCGCTCTCCACGGCCGAGACGTGCCAGTTCTGCGCCAGCGTGTGCTTGGCGGGGAACTCCGTCAGCTCGAAGTAGTGCGTCGCGAACAGCGTGAAGGCGCGCGTCTTGTCGTGCAGATGGCTGGCAATGGCCGATGCCAGCGCCAGGCCGTCGAAGGTCGACGTGCCCCGCCCGATCTCGTCCATCAGCACCAGCGACTGGTCGGTCGCCGAATGCAGGATGGCCGCGCCCTCGGTCATTTCGAGCATGAAGGTGGACTGGGCATTGGCGAGGTCGTCGGCCGCGCCGATGCGGGTGTGGATGGCATCCATCGGCCCGAGGCGGCAGCTCGTCGCCGGCACATAGGAGCCGATGGCGGCCAGCAGCGCGATCAGCGCCACCTGGCGCATGAAGGTGCTCTTGCCGCCCATGTTCGGGCCGGTGATGACCAGCAGCCGGGTGCGCGCGTCGAGCTTGCAGTCGTTGGGCATGAACTCCGTACCGCCGGTCTCGTGCAGGCGCGCCTGCACGACGGGATGGCGGCCGGCCTCGATCTCCAGGCAGGGCTGCGACACGAACTCGGGGCGGCACCAGTTCAGCGTGATGGCGCGTTCGGCCAGGGCCGCGAGCGCATCCAGCCCCGCCAGCGTGCGGCCCAGCGCCGTCAGCGGCTCCAGACGGCTGATGAGGGCGTCGATGACCTGCTCGTACAGCAGCTTTTCGCGCGCCAATGCCCGCTCGTTGGCGGACAGGGCCTTGTCTTCAAACGCCTTCAGCTCCGGCGTGATGTAGCGCTCGGCGTTCTTCAGCGTCTGGCGGCGCTGGTAGTCCATCGGCACCTTGTCGACCTGGCCCTGTGTGACCTCGATGTAGAAGCCGTGCACGCGGTTGAACTGCACACGCAGGTTGGCGATGCCGGTGCGGGCACGCTCGCGCGTTTCCAGGTCGAGCAGGAAGCCGTCGCAGTTCTGCTGGATGCCGCGCAGCTCGTCCAGGTCGGCGTCGAAACCGTCGGCGATGACGCCACCGTCGCGCGTCAGGATGGCGGGCTCGAGCGCGATGGCGCGTTCCAGCAGTTCCTGGATGTCGGCGGGCGGGTTCAGGCTCGCGTCGCGCAATGAAGCGGGCGTGGTGGCGCGCAGCTGGGGCAAGGCCTGCAGCGTCGCGCGCAGGCCGGTCAGCTCGCGCGGGCGCACCTGGCGCAAGGCGATGCGGGCGGAGATCCGCTCGACGTCGCTGACCGACTTCAGCGCCTCCCGCAGCGGTTCGAAGCCTTCGGCATGCAGCGCCGCGATGGCGTCGTGCCGCGACATGGCTTCCGCCCGGTCGCGCTTGGGATGCAGCAGCCACTGGCGCAGCGTGCGGCTGCCCATGCCGCTCTTGCAGCTGTCCAGCAGCGAGAAGAGGGTGGGGCTGGCTTCGCCGCGCAGCGTCTGCGTCAGCTCCAGATTGCGCTGGGTGGCGGGCGGCAGGTCCAGCAAGTCGCCGCTGCGCTGCACGCGCAGGCTGCGCACATGGGCGAGGGCGCGACCTTGCGTGTGCTCGGCAAACGCCAGCAGGGCGCTGGCGGCAGCATGGGCGATGGGCAGCTCGTGGGCATTGAAGCCCTGCAGGCTGGCAACGGCCAGCTGCTCGCACAGTTTGCGTTGGCCCAGCGTCGCGTCGAACTGCCAGCTCGGCCGGTTCGTGACCGGGAAGCGCGCCTTCATGACGCCGGCCGGCTGCTGCTCACGGTTGACCAGCACCTCGGCCGGCGCCAGCCGCGCCAGCCAGGCCGGCAGCTCGACGTCGCTGCATTCGGCCAGGCCGATCTCGCCCTGGGTCAGCGACAGCCAGGCCAGGCCATGGCGGCGGCCGTGGCCGGAGACGGCCAGCAGCACGGCGTCCTGCTTGTCGGCCAGCAGCTCGGTGTCGGTGATGGTGCCGGGCGTGACGACGCGCACGACCTTGCGCTCCACCGGCCCCTTGCTGGCGCCGACTTCGCCCACCTGCTCGGCGATCGCGACCGCCTCGCCCAGCTTGATCAGCTTGGCGAGATAGCTCTCCAGTGCATGCACCGGCACGCCGGCCATGACGACGGGCTGGCCGGCGCTCTGGCCGCGCTGCGTCAGCGTGATGTCCAGCAGCGCATTGCACTTGCGCGCATCGTCGTAGAAGACTTCGTAGAAATCGCCCATCCGGTACAGCAGCAGCGTGTCCGGGAAGTCCGCCTTGAGCCCTAGATACTGGCTCATCATGGGTGTATGGGCGCTGAAGTCAGCGGTCTGGGTCATCGGCGTCTGGCAAATAGCAAAGCCCCCCGGCGGAGGGCTTCAGAATGGGCGGCAGTTTACGCGGCGGCCGGTGCCGACCCCAGGGAGATCACGATGAACAAGGCTTTGCTGGCCGGCTTGGCGCTGACCAGCCTCACTGCCGTAGCGGCCGAACCTTCGCTCTGCGCGCGGCTGGCCGATGAAGCTCGGCGGGCGCCGTCTGAAGTCTGGGCAACACCCGATCCTTTGGCAGCCTGGGTGAAGCCCACTGGGAGCGCAAGACAGTCCCCCACCGTGACCTCGCTGGCGAATGACGCGCATTGGCGTGAGCTGCTCGCCGTGACTGAGGGGCAATCCGTGGGTGTGCAGCAGCTGGAAGGTGCGCCGGTGTATCTGGTCGAAGCCTTCGCCGGCACGGCGAACTGCCAGTCGTTGGTGCTGGTCGAGGCGCGGCCCGGCCGGCCGGCGCGGCGGCTGCCTCCGCCTTTCGATCTGGAGCACATGGACCTGTGCATGACCCAGTCCGCCGGCCTCGCCCAGGTGCTTGGCCAGCCGGCGTTCATCGCGGGCGGCGCGCCGTCCATGGTCAGCCCGGATCTGCACTACCGCGTCGCGGCATGGACGGGGCAGGGCTGGGGTCATGCCTGCGGTCTGAAGCTGAGGCGCGGCACTGCGATGGCGCCAGAAAAACGCTTCTGTGCACCTGGCGCTCAGGTCTGCGCCGCGGGCCAGGCCGTGGCGGAGAAGCTGGCGCAGGCCTATGAAGCGGACCGTGCCTCCAAGGTGCCGTTCGATGCCCAGGCGTTTGCCGGCGGCCACTCCCCCGACGCGGTCGTCGTCGCCGCGCTGAACCCACCGTTGGCCACGCCCGGTGCGATCGGCGACATGAACCCGCCATTTCCGCTGTTTGGAGCCGATGACAAGCGGCTGGACCCGATGCTGACAACCTTCTCCAACGCCGACCCGCGCCGCCTGCCGGTGTTCATTGATGGCCGCTGGTGGCTGGCCGTCGTGGGTCGCGCTGGTGTGGGTTGGCGGGAGGGCGACGCCGTGCTGGTGGCGATGTTCATGCCGCCAGGGCGGCCGGGCGATGGCGTGGCGTCGTACCAGTTCCGCACCCGGCCCGTCAGTCTGCTGGGGGCGGTGGCGACCGATGCGCGCCCTTAGTCTGCCGGCACCCTGAGCGCCCGCTCGCGCTCCTTGGCGATACGCGCCGCAAAGTCTGCCGCACTGCCACCCGTCGGCAGATTGCTGACGTCCAGGATCTTCGAGCGGATCTCGGGCTGGCGCAGGGCCTCGTTGACGACGGCGTTGATCAGCCTCAGCCTGTCCTCGGGCACGCCACGCGGCGCGAACAGGCCGAAGGTCGAGACCAGGTTGGCCTCCGGAAAGCCCAGCTCCACCAGCGTTGGCACATCGGGCAGCACCGGCAGTCGGGTGGGTGATCCGATGGCGAGCGGCTTCAGCAGCCCCTGCCGCACGTATTGCAGCTGCTGTGCGGCCACGTTGGACGACAGCAGCTCGAATTGCCCGGCCAGGGCGTCGGTCAGTTGCTGGCCGCCGCCCTTGTAGGGGATGTGGATGATGTCGACGCCTGCCGCGGTGCGTATCTGCGCCAGCACCATGTGCCCGACCGTGGCCTGGCCTGAGGTCGCCCAGCGCAGCCGGCCCGGCGCTGCGCGCGCGGCCGCGAGCATGGCGGCAAAGGTCGCTGGCTTGAACGACGGGTGCGCCAGCACCAGCACCGGCGTGTCCATGAGGCTGACCACGGGCGCGACGTCATGCAGCAGGGCGTCGCTGCCTCGCCCCGATGGCACAGAGGCCGACGCGGCCGGTGCGAAGACCAGCGGCGAGATGGCGCAATAGGCCAGCGTGTAGCCGTCGGGCGCGGCGTGCGTCAGCGACTCCAGGGCCACCAGGCCACCGGCGCCGGCGCGGCTCTCGACGAGGACGGGTACCTTGAGCCGCGCGCTCATGAAGTGCGCCAGCCCGCGTGCGGTGTCGTCGCTGACGCCGCCGGGCGGGTAGGCCACGACGAGGTGGATGGGCCGCGTGGGCCAGGGCTCTGGCGCGGCATGGGCGACGCAGCACAGGGCCGCCCCGGCGAGCGCCCACAACGACCGCCTACGCATCGCGGTGGGCCTGGGCGATGCGGCGGGCCAGAGCGATGAAGGTGCCCGTCGGGCCGGCCTGGTCGTGCGCGCGGTAGGCCAGCGTCAGCGGCGCTTCAAGCTGGGCATGCTTCTCCAGCGGCCGGCAGACGATGGAATGGGCATGCATGCCGCGCATCGAAGCGGGCACGACGGAGATGCCGGCGCCGGCCGCGACGAGGTTCATGTTCATCATCATGCGGTCGACCTCGATGAAGCTGCGCGGCCTCACGCCATGGCGTTCGCACAGGTCCAGCAGGTTGGCGTAGAGGCCGGGCGCGCCGGGGCGGCGCACCAGGATGAGGTCCTCGTTCTCCAGCTCGGCCAGTGGCACCGGCGTCGTCGACGCCCGCGGCACGGCTGCGAGCCGATGGTCCAAGGGCAGGGCCAGCAGCGCCGGCTCGGTCAGCAGGGTCTCGAAACTGACGCCCTCGGGCTGGGCCACGGGCACGCGCAGGAAGCCGCAATGCAGCCGGCTCTTGGCGATGGCGTCGATGAGGCCGGCGGCGTTGTCCTCGGTCATGGTCAGCGCGATGCCAGGCTGTTCGCTGCGGCAGGCGCGCAACACCGCCGGCGTGAAGGCGTGGGCCGCGGCCGAGCTGGTGAAGCCCACCGTCAGCAGGCCGTACTGGCCGCCGGCGAGGCGGTCCATGCGGTCGCGCATGTCGCCGAAGTCGCGCAGCAGGCGCTTGGCTTCCTCGAGGAACTGGCGGCCGCCGTCGGTGAGGCTGACGCCCTTGGGATGCCGGTGCAGCAGCACCAGGCCGAGCTCCTGCTCCAGCGCCTTGATTTGTTGACTCAGCGGCGGCTGCTGCATGCCGAGCAGCCCCGCGGCGCGTGTCATGTGGCCGGTCTCGGCCACGGTCACGAAATAGCGCAGATGCCGCAGCTCCATCTTGTCTCCATACTTTTAATGTCTTCAGTTCGTGTGTTTACTGTATTTGACGCTATGGAGTGCCGTCACTAAGGTCCGCCCCGGATTCCACACAACAACCACATGGAGACGAGGATGACGACAAGACTTTCGAGGGTGGGCTTGCTGGCCCTGGCCGCCGCGGCCATGGGCGCGCAGGCGCAGAGCAACAGCAGCGTGCAGCTGTTCGGCCTGATGGACATCGGCGTGCAGCAGCTCAAGGCCGACGGCGTGGGCAAGCGCTGGCTGGTCAACAGCGATGGCAACACGTCCAGCCGCTTCGGCGTGCGCGGCACCGAGGACCTGGGGGGCGGTCTCAAGGTCGGCTTCTGGCTGGAGTCGGCCGTGGCCGTCGACGACGGCACCAGCGGCGCGACCAGCAGCAACAACAAGGACTCCGTCAGCGGCGGCCTGACCTGGGGCCGCCGCGCGACCGTGCAGGTCTCGGGCGACTGGGGCGAGTTGCGGCTGGGCCGCGACTATGTGCCGTCCTTCGGCAACCTGACGACGTCCATGCATCCCTTCGGTACCAATGGCGTCGGCAGTTCGGGGCTGATGTTCTATCCGGCGCCCGCCAACGGCACGACGGCACGCACCAATGTGCGGGCATCCAATTCCATCGGCTATTTCCTGCCCGCGGGTCTGGGCGGTGTCTATGCCCATGTGATGCTGGCCCTGGGCGAGCAGGGTGACGGCCCGACGCACAAGGACGGCCGGTTGCAGGGCATCCGCATCGGCTGGCGCAACGAGGCCTTCAACGCCTCGGTGGCGACCTCGAAGACGCGCTATGCGACGGGTGACTACACGCAGAGCAATGTCGGCATGGCCTGGCAGATCGGGCCGGTCAAGCTGATGGGCCTGTGGGGCGAGAACAAGGTTGGCACCACGAAGACGACGGCGCGCATGGTCGGCACGCAGTGGCAGGTGAGCCCGCAGGGCGAGCTCCGCCTTGCCTACACGACCTTGACTGCCAAGGGCGTGGCCAGCGACGCGACGCATATCGCCCTCGGCTATGTGCATGATCTGTCCAAGCGCACGGCGCTCTATGGCAACGTCGCCCGCATCGACAACAAGGGYACCGGCGTGCGCTTCAATGTGGGCGTGGCGACGACGGTGCCCGGTGGCAACAGCAGCGGCGTCGAGCTCGGCGTTCGCCACAGCTTCTGAGCAGGAAGACAGCGAGATGAGGACGATGACGATGAAGCGGCTGGGCGCATGGATGGCGCTGGCGGCGGGCCTCTCTCCCGCCGCGGCTTTCGACACCGCGGCCGAGACCCCGCCCGTGGCGACGGCCTGCCCGCACAACGTCGGTGAGGGCACCACCTGCCTGGCCGGGCGGGACGGTGCCGGCGCCTTCTATCTGATCGCCATGCCCAAGGCCTGGAACGGCGATCTGGTGCTGCATGCTCACGGCGGGCCATTTCTCGGCGCGCCGACGGCCAAGCGCGTTGTCGAGGACCTGGAGCGCTGGTCCGTCATGCCCCGCCTGGGTTATGCCTGGGCGGCGTCGAGCTACCGCCAGGGCGGCGTCGCGGTGACCGCCGCGGCGGAAGACACCGAGAGGCTGCGGCAACTCTTCATCGCCAAGGTGGCCAAGCCCAGGCATGTCTGGCTGCACGGCCAGTCCTGGGGCGCGAGCGTCGCGGCCAAGGGAGCGGAGCTGTTCACCGAAGGCAAGCCGTACGCCGCCGTGCTGCTGACGGCCGGTGTGCTCGGCGGCGGCACGCGCAGCTACGACTTCCGGCTTGATCTGCGCGTCGTCTACCAATACCTCTGCCACAACCATCCGCTGCCCAGCGAGCCTCAATACCCGCTGAACACGGGTCTGCCTGCCGATGCGAAGCTGACGCAGGCTGAGCTGGCGCGGCGGGTCGACGACTGCCTGGGCAAGCCGGCCGAACGCACGCCGGAGCAGGCAGCCAAGGTCAAGACGCTTGTCGACGTGATCCGCATTCCGGAGCGCAGCATCCAGTCCCATCTGAACTGGGCGACCTGGCATTTCCAGGACGTTGTGCTCAAGCGCACCGGCGGCGCCAGCCCCTTCGGCAATGTCGGCGTTGCCTACACGGGCTCGGCGGATGACGTCGCACTGAACGCGGGCGTGCTGCGCTACGCGGCCGATCCCCAGGCGGTGGCCACGTTGGCGACGGACGCGGACCTGAGCGGGCGCATCCCCGTGCCGGTGCTGACGGTGCATGCCATCCACGACCCCACGGCCATGGTCGAGCTGCAGGAGAGCTTTGGCCGCGCCATGGCGACGGCCGGTCGTGATGCGGCGCTGGTGCAGACCTACACCGGCGACCGCGATCACAGCTATCTCAGCGATCCAACCTATGCGGCTTTGATGGAGGCGCTGTCGACGTGGGCAACGCAGGGGAAGAAGCCCACGCCGGACGGCATTGCGGCGGGCTGCGAGAAGGCGAGGGCGGTGCTGGGGTCGACCTGCCGGTTCGAGCCGGGCTATGTGCCCAAGCCGCTCGACACCCGCGTGCCATCACGGGCAAAGCCATAAAAGAACAAGGCCCGCAATGCGGGCCTTGTTGATTCAGCGAAGCTTCGAACTATCGAAGCGTCTAATTAGTCTTCCGACTTGAACACCAGCTTGACTTCGTGCGTCTGGGCGGCGCCCGTGCCTTCGAACTTCCACTGGCTCAAGGCTTCCGTGGCAGCGCGGTCGAAGACGCGCTTGGGTTCGGCTTCGACGATCGCGACATCCGAAACCTTGCCGTCACCAGCAATGGTCATCTTGGCGCGCACGCTGCCGGCGCTGATGTTCTTCTTCACGGCCTCGCTGGGGTACTCGGGGGCAACCTTCTTCAGGACCTTGGCATCGGCATGGGCCAGGGAAGCAGCGGCGACGAGGGCGAGGGCGACAGCGGAACGGGCAAACATCAGTAGCGTCTTTCGGTCTGGTTGATTGGGGGCGAAACGAAGCGGCTTGTGACCGCGTTGCAGCACGCATTCTGGCCAGTCGGGCCCCCACAGGTAAGGGGTATGGCCGTGCAGAAGTCACGCACCGATGACCGGGTTAGCCCGTGGAGGCGGCTGACGCCAACTCCTTCACGCCGATCCAATGAAAAAGCCCTCGCGAGAGGGCTTGTTTCGGGGATCGGCGCGTCGCTCAGACCGGCGCGTCGCCGTTCTCGTCCTTCTTGATGCGCACCGCGGCACGCTTTTTCGGCGCGGCCGCCGCCGGCACCATTTCGACGACCGGTGCGGCCGGTGCCGCGGCGTCTTCTTCCTTGATGACGCGGGTGTAGGGCGCCAGCATGGTCACGAGCTGGGCGTAGATCTTGGGGTTGCCGGCCACCACTTCGCGCTGGTGCAGGAAGTCGGCTTCACCCGTGAAGTTGCCCACCAGGCCACCGGCCTCGGTGATGATCAGCGAACCGGCCGCCAGGTCCCAGGGCTGCAGGCCGGTCTCGAAGAAGGCGTCGTAGTAGCCTGCGGCGACGTAGCAGAGGTCCAGGGCCGCGGCGCCCGGGCGGCGCAGGCCGGCGCAGTGCTGCATGACTTCCTCGAACATCTTCACGTAGCGCTTGAAGTTGTCACCGCGGCGGAAGGGAAAGCCGGTGCCGATCAGCGCGTCGCTCATGCGGGTGCGCTTGGACACGCGCAGGCGGCGGTCGTTCAGGAAGGCGCCACGGCCCTTGCTGGCGTAGAAAAGGTCGTTGCGGGTCGGGTCGTAGACGACGGCCTGCTGCACGACGCCGCGATGCGCCAGCGCGATGGACACGCAGTACATCGGCAGGCCGTGGATGAAGTTGGTGGTGCCGTCCAGCGGATCGATGATCCAGACGAACTCGGAATGCTTGGCGCCGTGGGTGCGGCCCGACTCTTCGGCGAGGATGCCGTGGTCCGGGTAGGCGCCCAGCAGCGTCTCGATGATCACCCCTTCTGCGGCGTGGTCGACCTCGGTCACGAAGTCGTTCGGGCTCTTGGTGTTGATGCGCAGAGCTTCGAGGTCCAGCGAGGCGCGGTTGATGATGGCGCCAGCCGCACGCGCCGCCTTGATGGCGACATTGAGCATGGGATGGTGAGACGTTTGCAGCATGCGTGGCACTCGCTGGGAAGAAGGGGCTGACGGGAGGAAAGAGCGACGGGCCGCCACGAGGGTGGCCCGGATAATCGCGCGATTCTAGCCGCCTGCTCCGTACAAACCCGTGGAATCCACACGCTTCGTTCTCATCCATACCAGCCACGCCGGCAACGTGGGCGCTACCGCGCGGGCGATGAAGGTGATGGGCTTCAAGGACTTGGTGCTGGTCGCGCCACGCTTTGCCGACGTGCTCTGCCACGAGGAGGCTGTGGCCATGGCCAGCGGCGCGGCCGACATCCTGGCCCGGGCCCGCGTCGTCGACACGCTGGCCGAGGCCTTGGACGGCGTGGACTTCGCCTGCGCCACCGCGATGACGCCGCGCGACTTCGGCCCGCCGACGCGCGAACCGCGCTCGCTGTTCGCCGAACTGGCCACCCGCGAGGCTGCACCGCGCCTGGCCCTGGTGTTCGGTTCCGAGCGCTACGGCATGAGCAACGAGGATGTCTACCGCTGCCACGCCGTGCTGAGCATCCCGACCCACCCGGACTACGGTTCGCTCAACCTCGCCCAGGCCGTGCAGCTGCTGGCCTACGACCTGCGCCAGGCCGTGGGCGGCTTTGGCGTGCAGGCCCGCACGCCCGACCCCGAACTGGCCGATGCCCGCGCCGTGCAGGGCCTGCTCGAGCATTTGCAGGCCGCACTGACCGACATCGGCTATCTCGACCCTGCCGCGCCACGCAAGCTGATGCCGCGGCTCAACCAGCTCTTCAACCGGGCGGGCCTGACGAACGAGGAAATCCACATCCTGCGCGGCATCGCGCGGCAGATGCAGAAGACCTCAGCCTCAGCAGGCCCAAGCCAGGGCTCCTAGACTGCGCGCCATGTTTCAACGCCTGCGCGAAGACATCGCCCTCATCCTGGAACGCGACCCGGCCGCCCGGTCGGCGTGGGAGGTGCTGACCTGTTACCCGGGCCTGCATGCGCTGATGTTCCATCGCCGCGCCCACTGGTTCTGGCAGCGCGGCTTCAAGTGGCTGGGCCGCTGGATCTCGCACTGGGGCCGGTTCTTCACCGGCATCGAGATCCACCCCGGCGCGCGCATCGGTCGCAAGGTCTTCATCGATCACGGCATGGGCATCGTCGTCGGCGAGATGGCCGAGATCGGCGAGGGCTGCACCATCTACCAGGGCGTGACGCTGGGGGGTACGTCACTCGTCAAGGGCGCCAAGCGCCACCCGACGCTGGGCCCCGGCGTCATCGTCGGTGCCAATGCCAGCGTGCTGGGCGGCTTCACGGTGGGGGCCGGTGCGCGCATCGGCTCGGGCGCCGTCGTGACCAAGCCGGTGCCGGCCGGTGCGACGGCCGTCGGCAACCCGGCCCGCATCATCGAGGCCGAGAGCGAGCAGGCCCGCGAGGAGGCGGCCGCCAAGATGGGCTTCTCGGCCTATGGCGTGACCCAGGGCGACGACCCGGTCGCGCTGGCCATGCGCGGCCTCATCGACAGCGCCTCCGGCCACGAGCACCAGATTGCGCTGATCTGGAATGCGGTCTGCAAGCTGTCGACGCAGATGGGCAAGCCGGTGGGCGATTGCGTGCCGGACGACGCCCAGCGCGACGAGGCCTTTGATGCGGCGGAGATGAACCGGTTGGTCAAGTAGGGTCCTTCTGACCCTTAGACTGCGCCCCCATGAAAAATGAGGGAGACGCAGCCATGGAAGAGCCGGAAGTCCATTCGCATCACCACGGCAGCCACAGCGGCCACCGCTGGTTCGACATCACGGCTTCGGTCTGCGCCATGGTGGTGTCCTTCGCCTCTCTGTATCTCGCCATCCATCATGGCCACGTGATGCAGCAGATGGCAGAGGCGAATACGCGCATGGTCACGGCCACCTCCTGGCCGCGGGTCAGTTACTCGACAAGCAATGTCGATGAGCGCGGCCAGCCCTCCCTGATCCGCTTCTCGCTGACGAACAAGGGCATCGGCCCGGCGAGCATCCAGGGCATGGAGGTCCGCTACGACGGCAAGCCGGTGAAGAGTGTTCGCGATCTGCTGAAGGATTGCTGCAGCACCGACGGCAACGCGGCGGGCCTGACCTGGCGGCTGTCGACGGCCAATGGCGAGATCCTGAGGCCGGGCGAGGAAAAGCACTTCCTGCACCTCAACAGGCACGAGGATGCGGCGCTGTGGGCGCGCGTCAACGCGCTGCCGGCCAAGGTCAGCGTCAAGGTCTGCTATTGCTCGGTGTTCGAGGAGTGCTGGGTGGCCGACAGTGCATCCAACAAGGCCACCAAGGTCGCCGCCTGCCCGGTCAACTGGACGCAATACGCCGATTAAGGCGACCGAACAGGCCCAGACCCGCCGCCGCCTTGTGGTCTGGCCGGGTCGGCGTGGATGAGAATCACAGATTCCGGGCCGTGACGGTCCGCCTCCTGTGATCGCCCTGCTGTGCTTCTGAGCGAGTTCCGACTGTGGCTTTCCTCCGGCTGGCGCGTGGCGCTTGGCCTGGCGATGGCCGCATCCTGCCTCGCCACGCAGGCGGCGCCGGCCGCCAAGCGCTGGTCCAGCCTGGCCGACATCAGCTTCCAGCATCTGACCCAGGAGCAGGGCCTGCCCAATGCCATCGCGACGGCCATGGCCGAGGATGGTCAGGGTTTCCTGTGGGTCGGCACGCTCGGCGGCCTGGCGCGCTGGGACGGCTATCACTTCAAGGTCTACAAGGCCGATGCGCAGCGGCCCGGTGCCTTGCCGGACAACTATGTGCAGTCCCTGCATGGCGATGCCAAGGGGCGGCTCTGGGTCGGCACGAGCGCCGCGGGCCTGCTCAGGCATGACCCGGCGACGGACCGTTTCGTCGCCATCCCGGTCGGTGGCGCAGAAGGCCTGAGCCATGTCAGCGTGCGGCAGATCGCCGACGACGGCGCCAGCGGGCTGTGGGTCGTCACCGACGGCGGGTTGGATCACCTGGACCCCGACAGTGGCCGCATCGAGCATGCCAGTGCCGCCGGCGGTTGGGCCGAAGGCGCCGGCGCCCAGGTCTGGTCGGTGCTGCGCGACCGGCGTGGCCAGCTCTGGATCGGCAGCGCCGCGGGCCTGTTCCGCCGCCCCGCCGCGGGCGCGCCGCTGCAAGCCGTGCCGCTGGCCCCCGGCCGTGCGGTGCAGCCCCAGGCCCTGGCCCAGGACAGCGCCGGCCAGATCTGGGTCGGCAGCCTGCACGAAGGCGTCTTCGTGCTCGGGCACGAGGGCGACGCGCCCGCCATCGACGTGCGCGAGGCCGGCGTGCCCGACAAGGACGATCTGCTCTTCAACAACCAGATCGCCAGCCTGCTGGAGGTGCAAGCGGGCGAGATGTGGGTGGCAACGCTGGGGCAGGGCGCCGTGGCCGTCGACATCGAGAGCCGTGACACGCGCCGCATCCGCCATGTGCCGGCCTGGCCCGTCAGCCTGGCGGACAACGCGCTGCGCACCCTCTACCGTGACCGGGCCGGCCTGGTCTGGGTGGCCTCCAACCGCGGCCTGAGCCGCTACGACCCGCGCCAGGGCGGCGTGCTGACGCGCCTGGGTGCCAGCGCCGGGGTCGACGAGGCGCTGGATTCGCGCTTCATCAGCGCCGAGATCAGCTGGATCCTGCCGATGCCCGGCGGCCGGCTGTGGCTGGCCACGCACAAGAGCGGCATCGACATCCTCGACGCGACCGGCGCCCGCACCGGCGCGCTGCGGCCCGACGCCAGCCGGCCCGAAGCCGCGCTGCCGCCGGACATCGTGCTCGGGATGGCGCGCGTGGCGGATGGCGGCGTCTTCATCGCCACCAAGCGCGGCCTCTATCGGACCGATGTCGACGGGCGCCGTCTGCGCCGCGTGAACCTGGCGGGCCGCGACCCTGCCGCCTCCACCTGGGCCCTGCTGGCCGACGGCGACACGCTGTGGATAGGCGGGCAGTTCGATGGCCTGTGGCGGCTGGACCTGGCCAGCGGCCGCGCCGCGCCCGTGGCACCGGCGGCGCCGGGCCTGACCGATCAGCGCATCATGGTGCTGGCGCGCGGTGCGGCCGGCGAACTCTGGGTCGGGACGCGCAACGGCCTCAACCGGCTCGATCCCCTCAGCGGCGCGACCGTGCAATACCCGGCCGGGCCGACGTTGGCCCGCGGCTTGTCGGCGGGTTTCGTCACGGCGCTGATGCTGGACGCCGAGGGGCGGCTCTGGGTGGGCAGCTATGGCGGCGGCATCGATGTGCTGCCGGCACCGGGCCGCGGCGACTCCATCCTGCGCGTCGGCACGGCCCGGGGCCTGCCGGATGGCACCGTCAATGCACTGCTGCAAGACCTGCAGGGCCAGGTCTGGGCCAGCACCGACAACGGGCTGGCACGCATCGACCCCGTTCGCATGACCGCGCATGCGCTGCGGCGTGCCGAAGGCGTCGTCTTCCCGACCTACTGGACCGGGGCGGCGGCGCGCACCGAGCGCGGCGAACTGCTGTTCGGCGGCGCGGGCGGCATGACGGTCGTGCTGCCCGAGAAGCTGCAGACCTGGAACTACCGCCCCCAGGTGCTGGTGGTGGACGTGCAGATCGCCGGCAGTTCGGTGCCGCTCGCGTCGGGCAGCGGCGCGCTGCTGGACGTGCCCGCCGACGGCAACAGCCTGGCGGTCGAGTTCGCGTCCAGCGACTTCTCGGCCCCCGAGCGCAACCGCTATGCCTACAAGCTGGAGGGCTACGACAGCGGCTGGGTGGCGGCGGATGCGGCGCGGCGGCTGGCGGCCTACACGAATCTGCCGCCGGGCGACTACAAGCTGCGCCTGCGCGCCTCCAACCGCGACGGGCAATGGGGCGAACGTGAGCTGGCCCTGCCGGTGACGGTGAGGCCAGCCTGGCATCAGACCTGGTGGTTCCGCGTCGCCTTGGCGCTGACCTTGGGCCTGCTGGTGCTGTTGACCGTGGCGGCGCGCACGCGGCTGCTGCGCCACCGCCAGCTGGAGCTGGAGCACCGGGTGCGCGAGCGCACGGTCGAACTGCGGGCGATGCACCATGCGCTGGAAGAGAAATCGGCGCAGTTGCAGCTGAGCAGCGTGACCGACCCGTTGACGGGCCTGCACAACCGCCGCTTCCTGAGCGAGCACATCGAGCAGGACCTGGCGGCTGGCCTGCGCCGATCCCAGGAGACGCTGGCCGCGGGCGGCCAACCGCTGGACACCGACAACGTCTTCCTGCTGCTCGACATCGACGCCTTCAAGCGCATCAACGACCGGCATGGGCACGCATCGGGTGATGCGGTGCTGGTGCAGTTCGGCGCGCGGCTGCGCTCGGTGCTGCGCGAGTCCGACTATCTGGTGCGCTGGGGCGGCGAGGAGTTTCTGGCCGTTGCGCGCGACACCGACCGCCTGCGTGCCGAGGAACTCGCCGAACGCATGCGCGCCGTCATCACGGCCACGCCTTTTGCACTCGATGACGGCGGTGAGATCGCCGTCAGTTGCTCGATCGGGTTCGCCTGCGTGCCCTTCGAGCTGGAGCGGCCGCAGGCGCGCAGCTGGCAGCAGGTCGTCAATCTGGCCGACCTGGGGCTCTATGCCGCCAAGCGGTCCGGGCGCAATGCCTGGGTGGGCGTGCACACCGCCGTCGGGCGGGGCGCCAGGGGTCAGCGCATCGTCGGCGGCTTCGGCCTCAGCAGCAATCGCAACCTGGACGATGTGGCGGCGGCGCTGGCCGAGCCGGGAACGGTCGAAGGCTAGACGGGGCGCTGCGCGCTCTTGGGCCTGAAGGACTTGCAGACCTCGTCACGGGTCTCGAGGTAGGGCCCGCCGATCAGATCGATGCAATAGGGCACGGCCGCGAAGATGCCGCTGGCCTTCTCGTGGCCGGCCAGGGTCTCGGCGATGGCCTTGGGCTGGCCGGGCAGGTTGATGATCAGCGCCTTGCCGCGGATGACGGCGACCTGGCGCGACAGGATGGCCGTCGGCACGAAGTGCAGCGAGATCTGCCGCATCTGCTCGCCAAAGCCCGGCATCACGCGGTCGGCGACGGCCAGCGTCGCCTCGGGCGTCACGTCGCGCGGCGCCGGGCCGGTGCCGCCGGTCGTCAGCACCAGGTCGCAGTGCTCGGTGTCGACGAGCTCGATCAACGCCGCGGAGATGCCGGTCTGCTCGTCGGGAATCAAGCGCGGCACGAAGGCGATGGGGTTGTGCAGCGCGCTCGTCAGCCAACCTTGCAGTGCCGGCAGGCCCTTGTCCTCGTAGACGCCGGTCGATGCGCGGTCGCTGATCGAGACGATACCGATGCGAACCGGTTCACTCATCTTCGGCCGCGACCTCAGAAGCCTTGATGAACTGGAACAGCTCGCGGAAGGCGCGGCCGCTGCGCTTTTCGGGCTCGTTGGCGGCGTCCTTGCGCGCGGCGCGCACGAGGCTGCGCAGCTGCTGGATGTCGACCTCGGCATGGGCCGCGAGGAATTCCTGCAGCGCGTCGTCACTGGCCAGCAGGCGCTCGCGCCAGCGTTCGGACTGGTGCAGCTTCAGGCTGTCCTGGGCGTGGCCGAGCTTGAACGCCGCCACCGCCTCGCGGATGGGCTCGGGGTCGATCTTGCGCATCAGCTTGCCGATGTACTGCATCTGCCGGCGCTTGCCCTCGAAATTGGTGATCTTCTTGGCGGCGCGCAGCGCGTCGTACAGGATCTCGGGCAGGGCCAGTGGCTCCCAGCGGCTCTCTGGCAGGGCCAGCAATTCGTCGCCCAGCTTCTGCAGCGCGGTCATGTCGCGCTTGAGCTGGGACTTGCTGGGGCCGTCGAAGTCGTCCTCGGCGTCGTGTTCGGGGGTGTTGTCTTGCATCTGTGGACGTGTTCGGGCGAGTCCTATGATTGTCGCCCACTCGAATTCAGCGCTTTTCATGTCCCAAGCCAAAGACGGTTTTGCCTACAGCCCCGAGCAGTTCCAGCAATGGATCGAGGATGCGCTCGGCGAAGCGAAGAAGATCGGCGCGACGGATGCCGGCGCCGAGGTGTCCGAGGGCTGCGGCCTGTCGGTGTCCGCGCGACTCGGCCAATTGGAGAACGTCGAGCGCAACCGCGACAAGTCGCTCGGCATCTCGGTCTATCTCGGCCAGCGCCGCGGCAATGCCAGCACCTCGGACTTCTCTCCCCAGGCCATCCGCGACACGGTGCGCGCGGCCTATGACATCGCCCGCTTCACGGCCGAGGACGAGTTCGCCGGCCTGCCCGATGCGGACGACCTGGCCCTGGACGCGGCGCAGCGGCCCGAGCTGGACCTCTTCCACCCCTGGGCCGTCGACGCCGCCGCTGCGGCCGAGATCGCGTTGCGCTGCGAGGCCGCGGCGCTGGGTGTGGACAAGCGCATCACCAACAGCGAGGGTGCGGCCGTATCGGCCCAGCAGTCGCATTTCTGGATGGGCAACACGCGGGGCTTTCGTGGCGGCTATGCCAGCTCGCGCCACTCGCTGTCGGTCGCGCCGATTGCCGGCCGCGGTGCGGGCATGCAGCGCGACGCCTGGTACAGCTCCATGCGCGACGCCGCCGACCTGGCCTCGGCCGAGGCGGTGGGCCGTTACGCGTCCGAGCGTGCCTTGTCGCGCCTGAAGGCACGCAAGGTGGCGACGGCTGAGGTGCCGGTGCTGTTCGAGAGCACGGTCGCCATCGGCCTGCTGGGCGCCCTTGTGCAGGCCACCAGTGGCGGTGCGCTCTATCGCCGCACCACCTTCCTGCTCGACAGCCTGGGCAAGCCGGTCACGGCGTCGCACATCGACATCGCCGAGGACCCGCACGTGAAGAAGGGCAAGGGCAGCTCGCCCTTCGACGACGAGGGCGTGATCACACGCGCTCGCTCCGTCGTGGAAGGCGGCGTGCTGCAGGGCTATTTCCTGTCCAGCTACTCGGCCCGCAAGCTGGGCATGAAGACGACCGGCCATGCCGGTGGGTCGCACAACCTGCGCATGACGAGCCGCGCCACGGCGCCCGGCGACGACCTGCCGACGATGATCCGGCGCCTTGGGACCGGTCTGCTCGTCACCGAGCTGATGGGCCAGGGCGTCAACTACGTGACCGGCGACTATTCGCGTGGCGCCAGCGGCTACTGGGTCGAGAACGGCGAGATCGCCTACCCGGTGCATGAAGTGACCATCGCCGGCAACCTCAAGGACATGCTGCTCAACATCGTCGGCATCGGCGCCGACGAGTACACGATGGGCACCAAGACCATCGGTTCGGTGCTCGTCACCGGCATGAAGCTCGCGGGGAACTGACGTGCATCTGACGCGTCAGCGCCTGGGTAAATCCCGGCCGGCTGGCGATGGAGCGATTCCTAGAATCGCCCGGCATATTTCTCTTCGCAAACCCGAAAACAGGAGACTTCAATGACCATGGAACGTCGTTCCTTTGTGCGCCACGCCGGCCTGGCAGGTGTGCTGGCTGCAGGCGCTGCCCCGGCCGTCGTGCACGCCCAGGCGCAGGTGCGCTGGCGCCTCGCGTCGAGCTTCCCGAAGTCGCTGGACACCATCTTCGGCGCGGCCGACGTGTTCGCAAAGAAGGTCTCCGAAATGACCGGCGGCAAGTTCCAGATCTCCGTGCACGCCGGCGGCGAGATCGTGCCGGCCCTGCAGGTGGTTGACGCCGTGCAAGGCGGCACCGTCGAGATCGCCCACACGGCGCCCTACTACTTCTTCGGCAAGGACGAGACCTTCGCGCTGGGCTGCGCCATCCCCTTCGGCCTGAACAGCCGCCAGATGACGGCCTGGATGGTGGAAGGCAACGGCATGAAGCTGATGCGCGAGTTCTACCGCAACTACAACATCGTCAACTTCCTCGGTGGCAATACCGGTGCGCAGATGGGCGGCTGGTATCGCAAGGAGATCAAGAGCGTTGCCGACATGAAGGGCCTGAAGATCCGCATCGGCGGCTTCGCGGGCCGGGTCATGGAGCGCATGGGCGCCGTGCCGCAGCAGATCGCCGGCGGCGAGATCTACTCCGCACTGGAGAAGGGCACCATCGACGCGGCCGAGTGGGTCGGCCCCTACGACGACCTGAAGCTGGGCTTCAACAAGGTCGCGCCGAACTACTACTACCCCGGCTGGTGGGAGGGCGGCCCGCAGCTGGACTTCTTCATCAACACCAAGGCGTATGACGCGCTCTCCAGCGAGTACAAGGCCGTCGTCGAGGCTGCATCCGCGATGGCCCACATCGACATGCAGGCCAAGTACGACGCCAAGAACCCGGGTGCGCTCAAGCAACTGGTGGGCTCGGGCACCAAGCTGTTCCGCTTCCCCAAGGACACGATGGACGCGGCCTTCAAGGAGTCCATGGCCATCTACGCCGAGCTGTCGGCCAAGAACCCGAACTGGAAGAAGGTCTACGAGGACTATTCCAACTTCCGCCGCGACCAGAACCTGTGGTTCCGCTTCTCGGAAGCCGGCTTCGACGACTTCATGCAGGCGCAGAAGCTGTAAACCAGCGAGCCTCAAAACAAAGCCCCGCATCGCGGGGCTTTTTTCTTGGCGCTCCAGGCGCCTACTTCTTCGCCGCTTCCTCCAGCGCGCGGCGCACCGCGTCGCCATCATCCGCTGGTGCGCTGGCCGCCGACGCAGCCGGCTCCGGCGCGAACAGCTTGCTGGCATCGTCGGAGCTCATGTCCGCCGGCTTGTCGTGGCCGCCCATCTGCTGCAGCAGCTCCGACGCCTGGTTCAGGTCGACCGCCTTCTCCTTGTCGAGGAAGACCGTCACGGTCTGCGGGAAGAAGATGACGATGGCCACGAGGATGAGCTGCATGAACACCCAGGGGATGGAGCCCAGGTAGATGTCGCTGGAGAGGACCTTCTTCGGGATCGAGCCGTTCTTGAACAGCGTGTCCGAGATGCCGCGCAGATAGAACAACGCGAAGCCGAAGGGCGGGTGCATGAAGCTTGTCTGCATGTTCACGCACAGCATGACGCCGAACCAGACCAGGTCGATGCCCATCTTGTCCGCCACAGGCCCCAGCAGCGGCAGGATGATGAAGGCGATCTCGAAGAAGTCGAGGAAGAAGGCCAGGAAGAAGATGAAGAGGTTGACGACGATGAGGAAGCCGATCTGGCCGCCTGGCAGGTCGCTGAGCATGTGCTCGATCCAGCGGCCGCCTTCCACGCCCTGGAACACCAGCGAGAAGGTGCGCGAGCCGATCAGGATGAAGACCACCATGGCCGTGATGCGCATGGTGCCCAGCATGGTCTCCTTGATCAGCGGCCAGTTCAGCCGCTTGTGCAGGCCGGCCAGGATGAAGGCGCCCACCGCGCCCATCGCACCGGCTTCGGTCGGCGTGCAGATGGCGGTGTTGATGCCGGGCAGGCCGCCCATGGAGCCCAGCACCGCAAAGATCAGCACGGCCGACGGGACGATGCCGCGCAGGCACTTCTTCCACAGCGCCCAGCCCTGCAGCGTGCGCGCCTCCTTGGGCACGCCCGGCACGTGGTGGGGCTTCACGCGGCTCAGCACGAAGGTGTAGAGGGCGAAGATCAGCACCTGCAGGATGGAAGGGCCCCAGGCGCCCTTGTACATATCGCCCACCGAGCGGCCGAGCTGGTCGGCCAGCACGACGAGCACGAGCGAGGGCGGCACGAGTTGCGTGATCGTGCCCGACGCGGCCAGCACGCCGGTCGCGTAGCGCATGTTGTAGCCGTAGCGCATCATCACCGGCAGCGAGATCATCGCCATCGCGATGACCTGGCCGGCCACGGTGCCGGTGATGGCGCCGAGGATGAAGCCGACGATGATGACCGAGTAGCCCAGGCCACCGCGCACCGGGCCGAAGAGCTGGCCCATGGAGTCGAGCATGTCCTCCGCGAGGCCGCACTTTTCCAGCAGCGAGCCCATCAGCGTGAAGAAGGGGATGGCCAGCAGCAGGTCGTTTGACAGGATGCCGAAGACGTTCTGCGGCAGCGCGCTCATGAACTCCGGCGGGAACCAGCCCTGGCTCACCGCGAAGAAGCCGCAAGCCAGGCCCAGCGCCGCCAGTGAGAAGGCGACGGGGAAGCCGATCAGCATGATCACGATCAGCCCCGCGAACATCAGCGGCGGGAAGCTCTCCATCGAGATCATTGCAGGGGCCTCTCGTAATGGATGTCCATGTCGAACTTGTGCGCGAGCCAGGCCACGCGCTTGATGATTTCGGCGCACCCCTGGAGCGCGACGAGGGCGAAGCCTAGCGGCAGCACCATTGCAGCCGGCCACCGGATCAGGCCGCCGGCGTTGCTTGACAGCTCACCCGACGTCAGCAGCTTGGTGGCGTAGCGCATGAAGCCCAGGCTGGCGACGKAATCACCAGGCGCCATGCCGGTGCTGAGCTTGACGTAGAAGAAGCCCCAGGACAGCCAGGCCAGATAGCAGATGACCGGCATCAGGAAGACGACGAGGCCGAACAGGTCGACGTAGACCTTGCCATGGCCCGTGAGCCGGCTGTAGACCAGGTCGACGCGCACATGCTCGTTGAGCCTGAGGACCTGCGCGGCGCCCAGCATCACGCAGGCCGCGAACAGATACCACTGGATTTCGAGGAAGGAGTTGGAGCTGTAGTCGAGGCTGTAGCGGACGACGGCGTTGGCGGCACTGATGAAGCAGGACAGCAAGACGGCCCAGGCGGCAAGCTTGCCGAAGCGGTCGTTGAGGCTGTCGATGCGCCGCGCCAGGGAGAGCAGGGCGTTCATGGGACTGGGCAGGAGAAAAGCGAAGCGGCCGCCAATGTAGCGACCGCTGGAGGGGCGTCGGCTTCTTTGAGCCGTCGTTCAGGGTAAGCCCCGGGTGGGTTCAGCCCAGTTGCTGGGCCTGCAGGAAGAGGCGCGTCGAGCGCGCGCCCGAACGGCAGAACAGCAGCAGCGGGCGCGGCAGTTCTTCCAGCAGTTGGGCGAAGGCTTCGATCTCCGCGGGCGACTGGTAGCCGCCGGCGACGGGCAGGTGGCGGTACTCCATGCCAGCGGCCTCGGCGGCGGCCTGGATGGCGGCCGATGTGGGCTGGTCGGGGCCGTGTTCGAAGTCGGGCCGGTTGTTGACAACGCTCTTGAAGCCCATGGCCGCGGCTTCAGCCATGGCTTCGGGCGTCAATTGGGGGGCGGCGCAGATGTCGGGGGCGATGGATTGCATGGGCAGGCTCATGGTGCCTCCTTACTTGGCCAGCGCGGCCTTGACCGCGCTGGAGACCGTGCTCATCTCGGCCACGCCGCCGAGTGCGGCCTTGGCAGCTGCCATGACTTTGCCCATGTCGCCGGGGCCGCTGGCACCCAGCTCGGCCACGATGGCGGCCACCTTCTCGGCCACCGCCTCGGCGGACAGGCGCTCGGGCAGATAGACCTGCAGGATGGCCAGCTCGGCGGTTTCCTTGGCGACGAGGTCGTCGCGGCCGGCGGCGGCGAACTGGCTGATCGAGTCCTTGCGCTGCTTGATCAGCTTGTCGACGATGGCGACGAGGGCGGTGTCGTCCACGACGACGCGCTCGTCCACTTCCTTCTGCTTGACGGCAGCCAGCAGGCCACGGATGGTCAGCAGGCGGTCGGCTTCCTTGGCGCGCATCGCGGCCTTCATGTCTTCGGTGATGCGGTCTTTCAGGCTCATGGGGAGATCCGGTTCAAAAAGACAAAAACCCGCAACAGCGTCCTGTGGCGGGTCTTGGAGTTCAACCAGAGCCGAGGCTCCGGATGGCGTCAGAAACGATCAGTACAGCTTCTTGGGCAGCTGCATGCTGCGCACGCGCTTGTAGTGGCGCTTGACGGCGGCAGCCTTCTTGCGCTTGCGCTCGGCGGTGGGCTTCTCGTAGAACTCGCGGGCGCGGAGTTCGGTCAGCAGGCCCAGCTTTTCGATGGTGCGCTTGAAGCGACGCAGGGCGACGTCGAACGGCTCGTTTTCCTTGACGCGGATGGTGGTCATGTATTTCCTTCAGATTGCGCTCGGTATTCGCGGCTGAGATCAGCAGCAGGTTCCGGATTACTGCTTCTCTTCAATCTTCTTCGAGAAGTGCAGCGAATCGACGCGCGGGTTTGCCAGCAAAGCCAAGGATTGTAGCCGGGAAATCAAGGACTTGCCAAGATTTGCTCAGGCCCTGATTGAAGCCTCTCTTGAGGCGGTGGCCATGGCCTCGGCGCAGGCGGCGGCGCTGGCCCAGGCCCACTGGAAGTTGTAGCCCCCCAGCCAGCCGGTCACATCGACCACCTCGCCGATGAAGTACAGGCCCGGCACGCGCTTGCTTTCCAGCGTCTGCGAGCTCAGGTCGCGGGTCGAGACGCCGCCCCGCATGACTTCGGCCTTGCGCCAGCCCTCGTCGCCGCTGGGCATCAATTGCCAGTCATGCACGCTGCGGCCCAGGCGTTGCAGGTCGGCGTCGCGGCAATCCGGCAAGGAGCGGGCGGCGTCCAGGCCGGCGCGCTCCAGCCAGGCCGCTGCAAGGCGCTGGGGCAGCCGGTTGGCGAATTCATTGCCGAGCTGGCGGCGCGAGGTGCTCTTGGCGTCGACGAGGGCCTTGTCCAACTGCAGATCGGGCGCCAGGTTGAGTTGCAGCGCCTGTCCATCGGCGCGATAGCTGGAAATCTGCAGGATGGCCGGGCCGCTGAGGCCTCTATGCGTGAACAGCAGGTCCTCGAGGAAGCGCATGCGGGCCTTGCCGCTGCCGACGCTGACCTCCACCGGCAGCGACAGGCCGGCCAGCGCGGCGAAGGGACTCCAGGCCTCGGCATCGAAGGTCAATGGCACCAGCGCGGGGCGCGGCTCGACGATGGCGTGTTCGAAGCGCTTGGCCAGCCGCAGTCCCCAGTCGCTGGCGCCGATCTTGGGGACCGGGAGGCCACCTGTTGCGACGACGACACGCGGCGCGCTGACGGGACCCTGGCTGGTGTCCAGCTCGAAGCCGCCGTCTGCAAGCCTTCGCACGTCGGCCACCGTGCAGGGTTGCCAGCGGATCACGCCGCCGGCTTCGCATTCCCTGACCAGCATCTGGATGATCTGCTCGGCGGAGTCGTCGCAGAACAACTGGCCCTTGTGCTTTTCATGGAAGGCGATGCCGTGGCTCTGGACGAGCTTGATGAAGTCCTGGGGCGTGTAGCGAGCCAGGGCCGAGCGGCAGAAGGCCGGGTTCTCGGACAGGAAATTGGCCGGGCCGGCTTCGCGATTCGTGAAATTGCACCGCCCGCCACCCGATATACGAATCTTTTCTGCCAGCTTGGGCGAGTGGTCGACCAGCAGCACCTTGAGCCCGCGCTGGCCCGCGAGGGCAGCGCAGAAAAGGCCTGCCGCCCCGGCGCCCACCACCACCGCATCGAATCCCTGCATAGACCTCCCGTGAATGGGGCGGCATTGTCGTAGGTGAGCGCATCGAAACTCGTTAGGATTCAGCTCAGCCGGCAAACGGGTCTTCTAGGGGGGAGGCCCGATTCATGGGGTGGCGCGGTCTTGCTGGCGCTGCTTGGCCCCCACTACAGTCCCCCGACACCCTTGGCATTCGCTACTTTTTGTTGCGAATGCGCGATCGCATCAAAACGATTTCATGGACATGACCGCTGACCAGACCGCGATGCAGCCGCCACCAGGCAGCCTGGCGCATTGGCTGGCGGACCACGGCGAGTTGGGCGGCGAGACGCTCGTTGGCCTGGTGTCCCTGATCGAGCCGCTGGGCAGCCAGGCGGCCATCAAGGCGGTGTCCACCGGTCGCTATGTGTTCGCCACGGCGGGCCTGGCGCAGCTGTTCGAGCGTGAAGCCGTCGTCGGCCACACGGACGCCGAACTGCTCAAGGCCGACGAGACGACGGCCTTGCGTCGCGTCGAGCAGACGGTCATGGCCCAGCGCCATCCGGTGGTCAGCGAGCACAAGCTGGAAATCAACAACCGCCGCCGCGAGTTCAGCGTGACCCGTCTGGCCTTGAGTCAGGATTTCCTGCTTTCGGTCTGGCATGAACGCACCGAGGAGCGCCACCGCGAAGCGCATCTGCAGCGCGCCCTGGCCCAGATCGAGCAGCAGCAGTCCTCCATCGAGCAGATCCGCCGCGAGCTGCAGCAGGGCTCGGGCCGCGACGACGTCTCGGGCCTCTATATGCGGGCCCAGTTCGACGACCAGTTGCTGCGCGAGATCGACCTGTCGTCGCGCGAGCACCGGGAGTTCGCCCTCGTCATCATCGCGTTGGACGCCTCATCGGTCATCACCGGCCTGGGTGACGATGCCCAGCAGCGCCTGCTGGAAGGCATTGGCCGCATGCTGCGCGCCAACACGCGGGCGATGGACTCGGCCTGCCGCATCGGGCCGCAGCGCTTTGCCGTGCTGCTGTCCGGCGTGGGTCTGGCCACGGCCCATGCCCGCATGGAGCAACTGCGCCGGCAGTGCGCGGCCCAGATCGTCGTGCTGAACGGCCAGGACCTGGGCTTGTCCATCTCGATGGGCGTGTCCAGCTTCCCGCACACGGCTTCGCGCCAGGACGAGCTGATGGCCGCCAGCGAAGCCGCTGTGCATGAAGCCCAGCGCCGTGGCGGCAACCAGGTCGTGCTGGCTTCCATCGCCTTCGGCTAGATCTCGCTGAGTCCTTTGTAGAGCATGTAGGCCGCGAGCGCGAACAGCAGCATCGCGAAGACCTTCTTCAGCTGGGCCACGTCCATCGCATGCGCCGCGCGGGCGCCCAGCGGCGCCATCGTCACGCTGGTGGCGGCAATCAACCCCAGCGCCGGCAGATAGAGATAGCCCACCGTGCCGGGCAAGGCCGGCGTCAGCCCCCAGCCACCGATGACATAGCCCAGCGTGTTGGCGACCGCGATCGGGAAGCCCAGCGCGGCGCTGGTCGCGACGGCGAGGTGCACCGGCACATTGCACCAGACCATGAAGGGCACGCTGACAAAGCCGCCTCCGGCGCCCACCATGCCCGACAGCAGGCCGATGCCCGCGCCGGCGCCGAACTGGCCCGCCGTGCCGGGCATCTGGCGGCTGGGCGCCGGTCGCCTGTTGCGCAGCATCTGCCAGCCCGAAAAACTGACGAAGGCCGCGAAGAGCAGGGCCAGCCAGGCGCCCTTGAGAAGGGCGAACAGACCCGCTCCCGCCAGCAGGCCACCGATCAGGATGCCAGGCGCCAGGCCCTTGACCAGATCCCAGCGCACCGCGCCGCGCTGGTGGTGGGCGCGCACGCTGGACAACGACGTGAAGATGATGGTGGCCATCGACGTGGCAATGGCCATCTTCACCGCCAGGCTCGGCTCGACGCCGCGCCCACTCAGGATGAAGGTCAGGATGGGCACCATCAGCATGCCGCCGCCGATGCCGAGCAGGCCCGCGAGGAAGCCGGCCGCCAGCCCGAGAGCGAGCAGCTCCGCGACGAGGGTGAGCGTCATTTGACGTGCAGTCGCTTCAGCACCGCCTGCCATTCGGCCGGCGTGACCGGCGTGATCGACAAGCGGCTGCCGCGTTCCAGCACCCGCATGGATGCAAGCTCGGGCGCCTCGCGCATTTCCTTCAGGCTCAGCAGCCTCGTTGTCTCGCGCCAGCGCACGTCGACATGCACCCAGCGTGGCGTTTCGCGCTTGGACTTGGGATCGTAGTAATGGCTTTCGGGATCGAACTGCGTCGCATCCGGATAGGCCGCGCTGCAGACCTCGGCGAGGCCGGCGATGCCGGGCTCGGGGCATGACGAGTGATAGAAGAGCACGCCGTCGCCGAGCTGCATGTCATCGCGCATGAAGTTGCGCGCCTGGTAGTTGCGCACACCCGTCCAGGGCAGGGTGCCGGCGCGCTGCAGATCGAGGATGGAAGCCTCGTCGGGCTCCGACTTCATCAGCCAGTAGTTCATGCGCTGATGCTAACGGCGAGCCGCTGAGAAGAAGGTGTCCACCGCAATCCTGGGGGCCGAGATCCTGAACACCCAGGGGTAATCAGGTGGGCGAGGTCAACCGGACTTCGGGTTCATCTGACGCGAGACGATCACGCCCGTCCGGCATTTTCCAAGCCCTTGCTCATAGAGCATCGGATGAAGGAAATAAAGCCCCGGGGAAAGCGATGGACGGGGGCAATTCTACGACTCAGAGCAGTTGCCCATCGTGTCCGAGTGCTTCATCCAGGCGCTTGACGAGGGCATCGAGCTCGGGCGTTGACATTGGCGTTTCGCGCGAGGTGTCGGCGAGCTGATAAGCGAGGTTCAAGGCCGCCAGCACGGCGATGCGCTCGCGCGCCTTGACCTTGCCGGCGTCGCGGATGGCGCTCATCTCGCGGTCCACCTGGGCCACGGCCGAGGTCAGGGCGGCCTCGCCGCCTTCGGGGCAGCCGAGCAGATAGCTCTGGCCCATGATGGTTACTTCCATCTGCTTCATGCGTCTTCCTTGGGCGTCTCGACGGGCAGGCGCTCCAACAGCGCGTCCACGCGGGCGCGCGCTGCGTTCAGGCGCGAGCGCAGGCTGTCGCGCTCCTGAGTCAGGGCCGCCACCTGCTCGAGCAGCAGGGTGTTGGTGCGGGTCAACTCGTCGTGGCGCAACAGCAGGCGTTCGACGCGTTCAAGGAGATCGCTGAGTTGGGCCATGGCGTGTGAGGGTTCAGGCAGCGGCGGATTTTAGGTTCCGGCCGTAGTCACATTCGTTGACGACGGCGCAAACATTGCACAGCGGCTTGCGCGCCTGGCAGATGTAGCGGCCGTGCAGGATCAGCCAGTGATGGGCGTCGACGAGATAGTCCGTCGGCACACGGTCCAGCAGGCCGAGCTCGACGGCCAGCGGCGTCTTGCCGGGCGCCAGGCCCGTGCGGTTGCTGACGCGGAAGATGTGGGTGTCGACGGCCATCGTCGGCTCGCCGAAGGCGACGTTGAGCACGACATTGGCCGTCTTGCGGCCGACGCCGGGCAGGGCTTCCAGTTCGGCGCGCGAGCGCGGCACCTCGCCGCCATGCAGATCGATCAGCCTCTGGCAGGTCTGCAGCAGATGCTTGGCCTTGCTGCGGTACAGGCCGATGGTCTTGATGTAGCTCTCCAGGCCTGCGGTGCCCAGCGCCAGGATCCGGGCCGGCGTGTTGGCGACGGCGAAGAGGCGTTTTGTCGCCTTGTTGACGCCGACGTCGGTGGCCTGGGCGGACAGCAGCACGGCGGTCAGCAGTTCGAAGACGCTGGAGAACTCCAGCTCGGTCTGCGGAGCCGGATTGGCGGCCTTCAGGGTAGCGAAGAAGCGTTCGACTTGCGCAGCGTTCATGCCGCGATTGTCATGTCCGTTTAGCTCTCGCACGGGCCAGGGCGGCTTCGATGGCGGCGCGCTTGCGGTCGAGTTGGGCAGGGTCGGTGATTGCCGACGCTGCCGGGAGATCAGCCAGCTTGGCTTGAGCCTTCTCGGCCAGGCGTGCTTCGTTCTCTTCGGCCTCGCGATGGCGGCGGAACTGGCGGAAGGCGTAGCGCTCGCGGGCCTCGCTGGCCTGGGGCGGGCTCCAGGCCGCCCATCCCGTCGTGGCCGTCACCTCGGGCATGGAGATGCAGTCCACCGGGCAGGCCGGCACGCAGAGCTCACAGCCCGTGCACTGGGCGGTGACGACGACATGCATGGCCTTGGGGGCGCCGACGATGCAGTCCGCCGGGCAGGCCTTGATGCACAGCGTGCAGCCTATGCACCAGGCTTCGTCGATGACGGCGACGCCGCGCGTGGCTTCGATGCCGTTGGCGGGATTCAGGGCCAGGGCAGGGCGGCCGGTGATTTCGGAAAGCCTGACCACGCCCTCGGCTCCGCCGGGCGGGCATTGGTTGATCTCGGCCTCACCCGCGGCAATGGCATCGGCGTAGCGGCGGCAGTCCGGGTAGCCGCAGCGCGTGCATTGGGTCTGCGGCAGTGCGGCGTCGATCAGCTCGGCGAGCTTCACGCCTTGCGTGTTCGCTTGGCGGCCGGCTTGGCTGCGGTCTTGGCCACGGTGACCTTGGCGGTCTTCTTCAGCGGCGCAGCCTCGTACTTGGCGATGAAGTCGCGCACCTCGGGGTAGACCTTCTCGCGCCAGCGGCGGCCCGAGAAGATGCCGTAGTGACCCGCGCCGATGGCGTCGTAGTGGAACTGGTGGGCCTTGGGCACGCCGGAGCAGATGTCGTGCGCCGCCTTGGTCTGGCCGGCGCCGGAAATGTCGTCCAGCTCGCCTTCGACGGTGAACAGTGCCGTGGTCGTGATGTCCTGCGGGCGCACGAAGTGGCCGTCGACCTCCCAGGTGCCGTTGACCAGCGCGAAGTCCTGGAACACCGTCTTGATGGTGTCGAGGTAGTACTCGGCAGGCATGTCCAGCACGGCGTTGTACTCGTCGTAGAACTTGCGGTGGGCTTCAGCGCTGTCATCGTCGCCGCGCACCAGGTCCAGGAAGTAGTCGTAGTGCGAGGACAGGTGGCGGTCCGGGTTCATCGCAACGAAGCCGGTGTGCTGCAGGAAGCCGGGGTAGACCTCGCGGCCGGCGCCGGGAAAGTTGGTCGGCACGCGGTAGATGACGTTGTTCTCGAACCAGCTGTAGCTGCGGTTCATGGCCAGGTTGTTGACGGCCGTCGGGCTCTTGCGGGCGTCGATGGGGCCGCCCATCATGGTCATGCTGCGCGGCGTGGGCTCGCCGGCGCTGGCCATCAGCGAGATGGCGGCCAGCACGGGCACGGTGGGCTGGCAGACGGACATCACATGGCAGTCGGCACCGCCGACGTGGCCGATGAACTCACGCACATAGGCGATGTAGTCGTCCAGATGGAAGGGGCCGACGTCCAGCGGCACCATGCGGGCGTCGGTCCAGTCGGTGATGTAGACCTTGTGGTCCTTCAGCAGCTGCTTGACGGTCTCGCGCAGCAGCGTGCTGTGGTGGCCCGACAGCGGCGCCACGACCAGGACGGTGGGCTGGTCCTTCATCTTGGACAGCACCTTCAGATCGTCCGTGTAGCGCTTGAAGCGCAGCAGGCGGCAGAAGGGCTTCTCCAGCGCCACCAGCTCCTGCACCGCCACGTCGACACCATCGACCTCGACCGACTTGATGTCGAACTCGGGCTTCTCGTAGTCCTTTGCCAGACGGTGCATCAGGTCCAGGCCGGCCGACAGGCGCTGCGCCATCGGCGTGTGCGCAAACGGCGACAGTGGATGGCTGTAAAGCTTGGCCGACGCGGCTGCGAATTCCGAGAAGGGACTCATCAGCGCGCGCTGGGTTTCGAAGAACTGATACAGCATGGCAAACCTTGAACTAGGGGGCCTGGGATGCCCCGATGGTGCCAGAAAACGCTTTCGGCCTTGTGCGCTGCAACATTCGATTGCCGGTCAAACCGCCAATCCTGCGCACTTCAAAGGTGCATTCAGCCCTTGATGACGGCCGCCATCGCACTGGCGACAGTGGGCAAATTGCCCTCGTTCAGTGYGGCGACGCAGATGCGGCCCGAGTCCACGCCATAGACACCGAACTCATCGCGCAGCCGCTGCATCTGGGCGGCGGTGAGGCCCGAATAGCTGAACATGCCCAGCTGTTCGGTGACGAAGGAGAGGTCCTGGGTCACACCGGCAGCCTTCAGCGCCGCCACCAGTGCACCGCGCATCGCCTTGATGCGCACGCGCATGCCGGCCAGTTCCTCCTCCCACAGGCCGCGCAGCTTGTCGTCGGACAGCACCTGGGCGACGACCTGAGCACCATGGGTGGGCGGATTGGAATAGTTGGTGCGGATCATGATCTTCAGCTGCGACAGCACGCGCACGGCTTCCTCGTCGCTGCTGCAGACGACGCTCAGCGCACCGCAGCGCTCGCCGTACAGCGAGAAGCTCTTGGAGAAACTGGTCGACACGAAGAAGCCCACGCCGGCCGCCATGAACTGGCGCACGGCCTCGCCGTCTTCCTTCAGGCCGAAACCGAAGCCCTGGTAGGCCATGTCCAGGAAGGGCGTCAGGCCCTTGGCCTTGACGGCGGTGACGACCTGGGCCCATTGGGCGGCGGTGATGTCATAGCCGGTCGGGTTGTGGCAGCAGGCATGCAACACCACGACCGTGCCGGCCGGCGCGCTGTTCAGCGCGGCCAGCATGCCGTCGAAGTTGACGCCCTTGTTGGTGGCGTCGTAATAGGGGTAGGTTTCGACCGTGAAGCCGGCCTGGGTGAACAGCGCGCGGTGGTTCTCCCAGCTCGGGTCAGAGATCAGCACCTTGGCGCCGGGGTTGAGCTGCTTCAGGAAGTCGGCACCGATCTTCAGCGCGCCGGTGCCGCCGATGGCCTGCACGGTGGCGACCTTCTTCAGCTCAGCGCCGAAGACCAGCTTCTGCACGGCCTTGTCATAGGCGGCGATGCCGTCGATGGGCAGGTAGCCGCGCGGCTTGGGGGCGGCGGCCATGGCGGCTTCGGCCTCGCGAACGCATTTCAGCAGCGGGAGCTTGCCGTTCTCGTCGTAATAGACGCCGACGCCGAGGTTGACCTTGCCCGGGCGGGTGTCGGCATTGAACTGCTCGTTCAGGCCGAGGATGGGATCACGAGGGGCAAGGGCGACATCGGCGAACAAAGACATGACGGCATTCCTGAAAGGACGTTGGCAGGAGGGGAGGCTTGAAGAATCAGGGTCTGCGCTAACCTGTTTGGTTTCGCAGCGCAGCAATTTTGCCCGTGAACCCAGGGAATTCCCCATGCAAGAAGCCTTGAACGCCATGCCCGGCTCCGAAAGTGACTCGGAGGAACGCAAGGGCGAATTCGTCAGCTTCGAAGGCTCGCCGTTCCAACTGTTCCAGCCTTTCCCTCCGGCGGGGGATCAACCCACGGCCATTGCCCAGCTGATCGAGGGCATCAACGATGGCCTCAGCTACCAGACGCTGCTGGGCGTGACGGGCTCGGGCAAGACCTTCACGATGGCCAATGTCATCGCCCGCCTGGGCCGCCCGGCCATCATCTTTGCGCCCAACAAGACGCTGGCGGCGCAGCTCTACAGCGAGTTCCGGGACTTCTTTCCGAACAACGCGGTCGAATACTTCGTCAGCTATTACGACTATTACCAGCCCGAGGCCTATGTGCCGCAGCGCGACCTCTTCATCGAGAAGGACAGCGCGATCAACGAGCACATCGAGCAGTTGCGCCTGTCCTGCACCAAGAGCCTGCTGGAGCGGCGCGACGTGATCATCGTGGCCTCGGTGTCGGCCATCTACGGTATCGGCAACCCCAGCGACTACCACCAGATGGTGATGACGCTGCGCGTGGGCGACAAGATGGGCCAGCGTGACGTCATCGCCCACCTGATCCGCATGCAGTACACGCGCAACGAGATGGAGTTCGTGCGTGGGCATTTCCGCGTGCGCGGCGACACCATCGACGTGTTTCCGGCCGAGCACTCCGAGCTGGCCATCCGCATCGAGCTGTTCGATGACGAGATCGAGGCGCTGTCGCTGTTCGACCCGTTGACGGGCCAGATCCGCCAGAAGATCCCGCGTTTCACCGTCTACCCGAGCAGCCACTACGTGACGCCGCGGGACCGCGTGCTGGCGGCGACGGACGCGATCAAGGCGGAGCTGCGCGAGCGCGTCGACTTCTTCGTCAAGGAGGGCAAGCTGGTCGAGGCGCAGCGCGTCGAGCAGCGCACTCGCTTCGACCTCGAGATGCTGCAGGAGGTGGGGCACTGCAAGGGCATCGAGAACTACACCCGGCACCTGTCCGGCGCCCAGCCTGGCGACCCACCGCCGACGCTGGTGGACTACCTGCCCAAGGACGCCATCATGTTCCTGGACGAGAGCCATGTGCTGATCGGCCAGTTCGGCGGCATGTACAACGGCGACCGGGCGCGCAAGACGACGCTGGTGGAGTACGGCTTCCGCCTGCCGTCGGCGCTGGACAACCGGCCGCTGAAGTTCGCCGAGTTCGAACGCAAGATGCGCCAGGCCGTGTTCGTGTCGGCCACGCCGGCCCAATACGAGCAGGACAACGCCGGCCAGGTGGTCGAGCAGGTGGTGCGGCCGACCGGCCTCGTCGACCCCATCGTCGAGGTTCGCCCGGCCACCCAGCAGGTGGACGATGTGCTGCAGGAGATCCGCCTGCGCGTCGAGGTTAATGAGCGGGTGCTGATCACGACGCTGACCAAGCGCATGGCCGAACAATTGACAGACTACCTCAGCGACAACGGCGTCAAGGTGCGCTATCTGCACTCCGACGTGGACACGGTGGAGCGGGTCGAGATCCTGCGCGACTTGCGCCTGGGCGCCTTTGACGTGCTGGTGGGCATCAACCTGCTGCGCGAAGGCCTGGACATCCCCGAGGTGTCGCTGGTCGCCATCCTGGATGCCGACAAGGAAGGCTTTCTGCGCGCCGAGCGCAGCCTGATCCAGACCATTGGCCGCGCAGCCCGCAACCTGAACGGCAAGGCCATCCTCTACGGCGACCGCATCACCGAGTCGATGCGCAAGGCCATCGGCGAGACCGAACGTCGCCGCGCCAAGCAGGTGGCTTTCAACGAGGAAAACGGCATCACGCCGCGCAGCGTGACCAAGCGCATCAAGGACCTCATCGACGGGGTGTACTCCGCCGAATCCGGCCGCGACGACGCGAAATTGCTGGCAGCGGCCAAGATCGAGGACTTGTCGGAGAAGGATCTGGCCAAACGTATTGCCCAGCTCGAAAAGCAGATGCTGGAGCACGCCCGCAACCTGGAGTTCGAGCAGGCGGCCCGCATTCGGGATCAACTGGGGCAACTTCGCGAGCAGGCCTTCGGGGCCCGCGTCCACGACAACATCGTGCCTCTGGACAGTGCTCGCAAGGTGGGGGCGCGCTGAGGCTGCTGCGGCGCAGCAAAGAAACCCGTCCAAACCTAGGGGCTAGTGAGTAACCCTGGGAGAGGCTCGATTAGTCGAGTAAAATGATCGGAAATGATTTGCTCGGCTATTGTCCCGGTTATTCCGGGTTAACCCCCAATCATTTGACCTGGACAAATCGTGTTCAGGCACCTCGCAAAGGAGTTTCGTATGCGTCTCACCACCAAAGGCCGGTTTGCAGTCACCGCGATGTTGGACTTGGCGCTGCGCGAGAACACGGGTCCGGTCGCGCTGGCGGCGATCAGCCAACGCCAGCAGATTTCCCTCTCCTACCTGGAGCAGCTGTTCGGCAAGCTGCGCCGCCATGAGCTGGTGGAAAGCACCCGCGGCCCGGGCGGCGGTTACTCGCTCGGTCGCAAGGCCGAGGACATCACCGTTGCCGACATCATCGTCGCCGTGGACGAGGCGCTGGACGCCACCGGCTGTGGCGGCAAGGAAAACTGCATGGGTGAGGACAGCGGTCGCTGCATCACCCATGAACTCTGGACCAATCTGAACGCCAAGATGATCGAGTACCTCGATTCGGTCTCGCTGCGCAAGCTCGCCGACGAGCAACTCGCCAAGGGCTTCGAGGTCGAGGCGGCGCCGGTCAAGCGGGCCATCTCCAGCCAGCCGGTGCTCAAGCCCATCCGCGTGACGGCGCCGAATTCGGTCTTTGCCCTGGGTGGCGCGTTCAGCAAGTAAGTCTTTCAGAAGAACTCAAAAGAAGTCGTTCCATGGACATGACCCCGCACTTCCCGATCTACCTCGACTACGGCGCAACGACGCCGTGCGATCCCCGCGTGGTGGACGCGATGATTCCCTGGTTGCGCGAGCATTTCGGCAACCCGGCATCGCGCAGCCACGCCTGGGGCTGGGAAGCGGAAGAGGCGGTTGAGAAGGCGCGTGTGCAGGTCGCCGAGCTGATCGGCGCCGACCCGCGCGAGATCGTCTGGACGTCCGGCGCCACCGAGTCGAACAACCTGGCACTCAAGGGCGCCGCCCAGTTCTACAAGACCCGCGGCAAGCACCTGATCACCGTGAAGACCGAGCACAAGGCCGTGCTCGACACCATGCGTGAACTGGAGCGCCAGGGCTTCGACGTGACCTATCTCGATGTGCTGGAGAACGGCCTCGTCGACCTGGAAGCCTTCAAGGCCGCGCTGCGCGCCGACACCATCCTGGCTTCGGTCATGTTCGTGAACAACGAGATCGGTGTCGTCCAGGACGTCGTCGCGCTGGGCAATCTGTGCCGCGAGCGCGGCATCATCTTCCACGTCGATGCGGCCCAGGCCACCGGCAAGGTCGAGATCGACATGGCCAAGCTGCCCATCGACCTGATGAGCCTGGCCTCGCACAAGAGCTATGGTCCCAAGGGCATCGGCGCCCTCTACGTGCGCCGCAAGCCGCGCATCCGCCTGGAAGCGCAGATGCACGGCGGTGGCCACGAGCGCGGCATGCGCTCCGGCACGCTGCCCGTGCACCAGATCGTCGGCATGGGCGAGGCCTTCCGCATCGCCCGCGAGGAGATGGGTGCCGAGAACGAACGCATCCGCGCGCTGCACAACAAGCTGATCAAGGGCCTGTCCGGTATCGAGCAGACCTTCATCAACGGTGACCTCGAGCACCGTGTGCCGCACAACCTGAACATCTCGTTCAATTACGTCGAGGGTGAGTCCCTGATCATGGGCGTGAAGGGCCTGGCGGTGTCGTCGGGTTCGGCCTGCACCTCGGCCAGCCTGGAGCCCAGCTATGTGCTGCGCGCGCTGGGCCGCAGCGACGAGCTGGCCCACAGCTCGCTGCGCATGACCATCGGCCGCTTCACGACCGAAGAAGAAATCGACTACGCGATCAGCGTGCTGACCGACCGCGTGGCCAAGCTGCGCGAACTGTCCCCGCTTTGGGACATGTACAAGGACGGCATCGACATCTCGACCATCCAGTGGGCTGCCCACTGAGCGTCGACACAGGAGAACACCATGGCATACAGCGAAAAGGTCGTTGACCACTACGAGAACCCCCGCAACGTCGGCAAGTTCGACAACGGCGATGACGACATCGGCACCGGCATGGTCGGCGCACCGGCCTGCGGCGACGTGATGAAACTGCAGATCAAGGTCAACCCGGCGACCGGCCTCATCGAGGACGCCAAGTTCAAGACCTATGGCTGCGGCTCGGCCATCGCCTCCAGCTCCCTCGTGACCGAATGGGTCAAGGGCAAGACGCTGGATCAGGCGCTGACGATCAAGAACACGCAGATCGCCGAGGAGCTGGCCCTGCCACCGGTCAAGATCCACTGCTCCATCCTGGCCGAAGACGCCATCAAAGCCGCGGTGGACGACTACCGCGCCAAGCACGCCAACTGACATGTCCGTCACGCTGACCGAAGCTGCGGCCCGCCACGTCAAGCGCTACATCGCCAAGCGCGGCAAGGGCGTGGGCGTGCGGCTGGGCGTGAAGACGACCGGCTGCTCGGGCCTGGCCTACAAGCTCGAATACGCCGACGACGTGGCGCCCGAGGATGTGGTCTTCGAAGGTCATGAGGTCAAGATCCTCATCGACCCCAAGAGCCTGCCCTACCTCGACGGCACCGAGCTGGACTTCGTTCGCGAAGGCCTGAACGAAGGCTTCAAGTTCCGCAATCCGCGCGAGAAGGACAAGTGCGGTTGCGGCGAGTCCTTCCGTGTCTGAAACTCGCTGACTCCATGACAGGCGCGGTGTGAACCGCGCCTTTTGCTTTTCCACCCGCCATGCGCCTCACCGACAACGACTTCCAGCTCTTTGGCCTGCCTGAACGGCAAGCCCAGGTGCGCGCCGACATCGATGCGCGCTGGAAGTCGCTGCAAGCCGAGGTCCACCCCGACCGCTTCGCATCGGAAGGCGCCGCCGCCCAGCGCGTGGCCATGCAGTGGGCCATGCGTGTCAACGAAGCCCACCAGCGCCTGCGCGACCCGCTCAGGCGCGCCGCCTATCTGTGCGAGCTGCGTGGTGCGCCGGTTCAAGCCGAGAACAACACGCAGATGCCCGCGGCCTTCCTGATGCAGCAGATGGAATGGCGAGAGGCGCTTGACGACGCCGATGGCGAAGCCGCTCTCCAGGCGCTGGACGACGACGCGGCGCAAGCCGAAACCACTGCGCTCGCCACCGTGCAGCGCCTGCTCGATGAAGCCGGCAACGCGCCGGCTGCCGCATCCCAGGTCCGCGCGCTGATGTTCATCCAGCGCTTCCGTGCCGATATCGACCAGCGCCTCGCCGCGCTGGATGCCTGAACACCATGGCCCTTCTCCAGATTTCCGAACCCGGCGCGTCGCCCGACCCGCACCAGCGCCGCATCGCCGTCGGCATCGACCTCGGCACGACGCACTCCCTCGTCGCCGCCGTGCGTCACGGCGTGGCCGAATGCCTGCCCGACGAACAGGGCAGGGTGATCCTGCCGTCCGCCGTGCGCTACCTGCCCGAAGGCCGTCGCCAGATTGGTGCCGACGCGCTCGCCGCGCAGGCCGACGAYCCCGAGAACACCATCGTCTCGGTCAAGCGCTTCATGGGCCGTGGCCTGGCTGACGTGGCCAACCGTGAGCAGCTGCCCTACCAGTTCGAAGACCGTCCCGGCATGCTGGCCATCGCCACGCGCGATGGCGTGAAGAGCCCGGTCGAGGTGTCCGCCGAGATCCTGGCCACGCTGCGCTTTCGCGCCGAGGACAGCTTCGTCGACGACCTGTTCGGCGCCGTCATCACGGTGCCGGCCTATTTCGACGACGCCCAGCGCCAGGCCACCAAGGACGCCGCCGAACTGGCCGGCCTCAAGGTGCTGCGCCTCATCAACGAACCCACGGCAGCGGCCATCGCCTATGGGCTGGACAACGCCAGCGAAGGCCTCTACGCCGTCTACGACCTGGGCGGCGGCACCTTTGACATCTCGCTGCTGCGCCTGACGCGCGGCGTGTTCGAGGTTGTCGCGACGGGCGGCGATGCGGCCCTGGGGGGCGACGACTTCGATCGCGTGTTGGCCGACTGGGCGCTCGCGGGCCGTGCCATGGAATCGGCCCACGACAAGCGCGCTGTCCTCGTCGCGGCGCGTGCCGCCAAGGAGGCCCTGTCTGACGCGGACTCGACCGAGCTGGTGGCCGCGCTGGATGCCGGCGAGCTGCGTGTGGCCGTCACCCGCGCTCAATTCGAAGAGCTCGTCCAGCCGCTGATCGCCAAGACGCTGTCGTCCGTGAAGCGCGTGCTGCGCGACGCCAAGGTCAAGGCAGTCGACGTGGTGGGCACGGTCATGGTTGGCGGCTCCACGCGCATGCCCGTCGTTCGCGGCGCGGTGAGCGAGCTGTTCGGCCGCGAGGTGCTGACCAACCTGAACCCGGATGAGGTCGTCGCGCTGGGCGCCGCCATCCAGGCCAACCAGCTGGCAGGCAATGCCGCCGACGGCGAAATCCTGCTGCTGGACGTGATCCCGCTGTCCCTCGGCCTCGAAACCATGGGCGGCCTGGCCGAGCGTGTCATCGAGCGCAACTCGACCATCCCCGTCGCCAAGGCCCAGGACTTCACGACCTTCAAGGATGGCCAGACCGCGCTGGCCATCCATGTCGTGCAGGGCGAGCGCGAGCTGGTCAGCGAATGCCGTTCGCTGGCGCGCTTCGAGTTGCGCGGCATCCCGCCCATGGTGGCCGGTGCGGCCCGCATCCGTGTCAGCTTCCAGGTCGACGCGGACGGGTTGCTCAGCGTGTCCGCCGAGGAGCTGACCTCGGGCGTGCAGGCAGCCATCACCGTCAAGCCGAGCTACGGCCTTGGCGACGACGAGATTGCCAACATGCTGAAGGATGGTTTTGCCAGCGCCGAGGGCGACATGGCGGCGCGCAAGCTGCGCGAAGCCAAGGTCGAGGCCGAGCGCATGGTCCTGGCGACGCGCAGCGCGCTGGCTGCCGATGGCGACCTGCTGCCGGCGGCGGAGCGCGACGCGCTGGAAGCGCGCCTCAAGGACCTGGCCGCGATGGACGGCGATGCCGATGCCCTCGACGCCGCCGTCAAGGCGCTGGCCGAGGCGACCGAAGGCTTTGCCGCCGAGCGCATGAACCGCTCCATCGCCCGCGCGCTGACCGGCCGTGCCGTCAACCAGATTTGAGAACTGACATGCCCGTCATCAAGATCCTTCCCCACGCTGAGTACTGCCCCGACGGCGCCAGCATCACGGCGACGCCCGGCACGTCGATCTGCGAAGCCCTGCTGGCCAACGATATCCACATCGAGCATGCCTGCGACCAGGTCTGCGCCTGCACGACCTGCCACGTCATCGTGCGTGAAGGCGGCCGTTCGCTGAGCGAGATGGAAGAAGACGAAGAGGACATGCTCGACCGCGCCTGGGGGCTTGAGCCCGACTCGCGCCTGTCCTGCCAGGCGCTGCTGCGCCAGCAGGATGTGACGGTCGAGATTCCCAAGTACTCGATCAACCACGCCAAGGAAGGCAAGTGACCTCCGTGCGGCGCATCCTCGGGTTCGAGTCGTCCTGCGACGAGACCGGGGTTGCGCTTGTCGAGATCGATGGCAATGTGCCGCCGAAGCTGGTGGCGCAGGCGCTGCACAGCCAGATCACGATGCACCAGGCCTATGGCGGCGTCGTGCCGGAGCTCGCCTCGCGCGACCATGTGCGCCGCGTGCTGCCGCTGACGCGCGAGGTGCTGTCGCAGGCCGGCCTGGCGCTGCATGACATCGACCTGATCGCCTACACGCAGGGCCCTGGCCTCGCAGGCGCTTTGCTTGTCGGCGCTGGCGTGGCCGTGTCGCTGGCCGCCGCGCTGGACGTGCCGGCCTTGCCCATCCATCACCTGGAAGGGCATCTGCTGTCGCCCTTCCTGTCGGCCGATCCGCCGGAATTCCCTTTCGTCGCGCTGCTCGTCAGCGGCGGTCACACGCAGTTGATGCGCGTGGACGATGTGGGCAGCTACGAGATCCTTGGCGAAACCATCGATGACGCCGCCGGCGAGGCCTTTGACAAGAGCGCCAAGCTGCTCGGCCTGCCTTACCCGGGTGGCCCGCACCTGGCGCGCATGGCCGAGTTCGGCAACCCCGCGGCTTTCACGCTGCCGCGCCCGCTGCTGCACAGCGGCAAGCCGGACTTCAGCTTTGCCGGCCTGAAGACGGCAGTGCTGACGCAGGTGAAGAAGATCGGTGATTCACCCTGCGAGCAGACCAAGGCCGATCTCGCTGCGGCGACGCAGGAAGCCATCGTCGAGGTGCTGGTGAAGAAATCGCTGCTGGCCTTGAAGATGACCGGCCTGAAGCGCCTCGTCGTTGCCGGCGGTGTCGGTGCAAACACGAAGCTGCGTGAGCAACTGAACGCCGCCTGTGCCAAACGGGGCGTGCGTGTGCACTACCCCGAGCTGGCTCTGTGCACCGACAACGGCGCCATGATCGCGATGGCCGCCGCGCTGCGGGTGCAGCGCGGCATGGCCAACCCGAGGCAGGACGGCGGCTTTGAAGTCCGTCCGCGCTGGGAACTGACGTCGGCTTAGTTGACCGTCAGCTGGCCGCCGTTCTCGGCGACACGCTTGACCAGGTTCAGCGTCAGCACGCCGTTCTCGAAGCGGGCTTCCGATTGCGTCTGGTCGATCTCGACCGGCAGCGAGAAGCTGCGGGCGTAGCGGGCGGCGCGGCGCTCGCTGTACAGCAGGCGCGAGCCGTCGGTGGCGGCTTCGCTCTCCGGCGTGACGGTTTCGACGTTCACGCGGCGGCCTTCGATGCGAACCTTGACGGCCTCCTTGGCCACGCCGGGCATGTCGACGGTGACGCGGTAGGCCTTGTCGTCCTCAGAAACGTCCAGCGCCGGGCTGCGGGCGGCATTGCTGTCGGCGTCGAACTGGCGCAGGGCGCGGGCAACGTGGCGGGGGTGGGTCAGATAGAACATGGTGAAGAAACTCCAGTGGTTGCGCTGCTGAACCAGTCGGGAGCAGCACCCGATGACCCAGAGATGTGGCGATGCGAGGGCGCTTCAAGGCCTGTTTTTGCGTTGGCGCAGAGATGTCACGCATTTGCAGGGCAGGGCGGTTTGGGCTCTTGAAACCCTCGTTGGCTGCCCCACGTCCGCCCGCTTGGCCTGCCGCGGTTTGGGTCTCCTGCCGCTTTGGGCTAGAATCCGCAGGTTTTGCGCTTCACGGTGCAGAACATTTAGCACGGCTAGGGGCGGTTTCCCCCTTGTCCGCAAGTCAACCCCGGAAACCGTCTGCGGCAGCACCAGCAGTTGTGCCTTGCCCGGCCGGACTTCCGAAACCTTTTGGAAAACAAAATGTCCGTCGCCGACAAGAAGGCCGAAATCGTCAAGGCCAACGCGCGCAGCGCCAATGACACCGGCTCGCCGGAAGTCCAGGTCGCCCTGCTGACCGCCCGCATCAACGATCTGACCCCCCACTTCAAGACCCACGCCAAGGACCACCACGGTCGTCGCGGTCTGCTGAAGATGGTCAACACCCGCAAGAGCCTGCTGGCCTACCTGAAGCGCGTTGACTCCAGCCGTTATGTCGCGCTGATCGCCAAGCTGGGCCTGCGCAAGTAATTCCCGCCAATCCACGAGGAGCCTGTCTGGTCCATTAGCCCAGTACAGGCTCTTTGTCCATCTATCTGCCGGAACCGAGCTGACGTGGTGTCGGATCATTCCAAGACGGTTTGTTGAGCCGCCCTGGAATGGCATCTGGACCAAACCCAGTCTCGTTCCCGGTTCCCTCGGGTGCCCCCGCACCCACCACAACCAGGAGATGAGCATGTCCATTTTCAACAAGGTCACGAAGTCCTTCCAATGGGGCCGCCACAACGTCGTGCTGGAAACGGGTGAAGTCGCCCGCCAGTCCACCGGCGCCGTCCTCGTCAACATCGAAGGCACCGTCGTGCTGGCCACCGTGGTCGCCAAGACCGAAGCCAAGGCCGGCCAGGACTTCTTCCCGCTGACCGTCGACTACCTCGAAAAGACCTACGCCGCCGGCAAGATCCCCGGCAGCTTCTTCAAGCGTGAAGGCCGCCCCAGCGAGCATGAGACGCTGACCAGCCGCTTGATCGACCGCCCGATCCGCCCGCTGTTCCCGGAAGGCTTCTTCAATGAAGTCCAGGTCGTCATCCACGTGGTGAGCCTGAACCCTGAAGTGCAGGCCGACATCGCCGCCCTGATCGGCACGTCCGCCGCGCTGGCCATCTCCGGCATCCCGTTCAACGGCCCGATCGGCGCCGCCCGCGTGGGCTATGTGAACGGCGAGTACCTGCTGAACCCCGCCAAGTCGGAGCTGGTCAACAGCCAGATGGACCTGGTCGTCGCCGGCACGCAAAGCGCCGTGCTGATGGTTGAATCCGAAGCTTCGGGCCTGTCGGAAGAAATCATGCTCGGCGCCGTTGTCTTCGGTCACGAGCAAGGCAATGTCGCCATCGCCGCGATCAACGACCTGGTGCGCGACGCCGGCAAGCCGACCTGGACCTGGACCGCGCCCGCCAAGGACGAAGCCTTCATCGCCAAGGTCAACGGCCTCGCCGAAGGCCCGCTGCGCGAGGCCTACCAGATCCGCTCCAAGCAGGCCCGCACGCAAGCCTGCCGCGCCGTGACGTCCAGCGTCTTCGCCGCGCTGAAGGACGAAGGCGTCGCTTTCGACAAGGTCGAGGTCGAAGGTCTGCTGTTCGAGATCGAAGCCCGCATCGTCCGCAGCCAGATCCTGGCCGGCGAGCCGCGCATCGACGGCCGCGACACCCGCACCGTGCGTCCCATCGAAATCCGCAACGGCATCCTGCCGCGCACCCACGGCTCGGCGCTGTTCACGCGCGGCGAGACGCAGGCCCTGGTCATCGCGACCCTGGGCACAGACCGTGACGCCCAGCGCATCGACGCGCTGGACGGCGAGTTCGAAGACCGCTTCATGATGCACTACAACATGCCCCCCTTCGCCACCGGCGAGACGGGTCGTGTGGGTTCGCCGAAGCGCCGCGAAATCGGCCACGGCCGCCTGGCCAAGCGCGCGCTGATCGCCGCGCTGCCGAGCAAGGAAGACTTCCCCTACTCGCTGCGCGTCGTCTCCGAAATCACCGAGTCCAACGGCTCTTCGTCGATGGCTTCCGTCTGCGGCGGCTGCCTGGCACTGATGGACGCCGGCGTGCCGATGAAGGCCCACGTGGCCGGCATCGCCATGGGCCTGATCAAGGACGCCAACCGCTTCGCCGTGCTGACCGACATCCTGGGTGACGAAGATCACCTGGGCGACATGGACTTCAAGGTGGCCGGCACGACGACCGGCATCACCGCCCTGCAGATGGACATCAAGATCCAGGGCATCACCAAGGAAATCATGCAGGTCGCCCTGGCGCAAGCCAAGGAAGCCCGCCTGCACATCCTCGGCAAGATGACCGAAGCCATGGGCAGCGCCAATACCGAGGTGTCGCAGTTCGCGCCGCGTCTGTACACGATGAAGATCAACCCGGAGAAGATCCGTGACGTCATCGGCAAGGGCGGCTCGACCATCCGTGCGCTGACCGAAGAGACCGGCACGACCATCGACATCGGCGAAGACGGCACCATCACCATCGCCTCGACGGACGCTGACAAGGCCGAACTGGCCAAGAAGCGCATCCAGGAAATCACGGCCGAAGTCGAAGTCGGCAAGGTCTACGAAGGCCCGATCACCAAGATCCTGGACTTCGGTGCTCTCGTGAACCTGCTGCCCGGCAAGGACGGCCTGCTGCACATCAGCCAGATCGCCCACCAGCGCGTCGAGAAGGTCACGGACTTCCTGAGCGAAGGCCAGATCGTCAAGGTCAAGGTGCTGGAGACGGACGAGAAGGGTCGCATCAAGCTGTCGATGAAGGCGCTGATCGACCGCGAGGCCGCACCGGCTCCGGCGGCTCCGGCTGCTGACGCCCCGGCCGCGGAGTAAACGCTGCAGCGATGAAAGCCATCGCGATCACCCGCCCCGGCGGGCCCGAGGTGCTGGAACTGGCCGAACGGCCAGATCCAGTCGCGGGCTCGGGCGAGTGCCTGATCCGCGTTGCAGCTTCCGGCATCAATCGGCCGGACGTGCTGCAGCGCAAGGGCGCTTACCCGCCGCCGCCCGGCGCGAGCGATCTGCCAGGGCTGGAGGTTGCTGGCGAGATCGTCGCGGGCGATGTCCAGGCGCTGGCCGCGCATGGCTTCAAGCTGGGTGACAAAGTCTGCGCGCTGGTCAACGGCGGCGGCTATGCCGAGCTGTGCACCGCGCCTGTCGGCCAATGCCTGCCGGCGCCCAAGGGTTGGACGCTGACGCAGGCGGCGACGCTGCCTGAAACCTGCTTCACCGTCTGGGCGAACGTGTTCGACCGCGCGGGTCTGCAATCGGGCGAGACGCTGCTGATCCATGGCGGCTCCAGCGGCATCGGCGTGACGGCCATCCAGATCGCCAAGGCGCTGGGTGCGCGTGTGCTGGTGACGGTGGGCAGCGCCGACAAGGCCGAAGCCTGCAAGGCGCTGGGTGCCGATGTGGCGATCAACTACCGCGAACATGATTTCGTCGCCGAAGCCAAGGCCGCCACCGGCGGTCGCGGTGTCGACGTGATCCTGGACATGGTGGCTGGCGACTACATTGGCCGCGGCGTGCAGGCGCTGGCCGAGGATGGTCGCCTGGCATTGATCGCCGTGCAGGGCGGTGTGAAGGCTGAGATCGATGCCGGCCTCGTGCTTCGCAAGCGCCTCACGATCACCGGCTCGACGCTGCGCCCGCGTTCCGCGGCCTTCAAGGCCCAGCTCGCGCGCTCGTTGCGCGACAAGGTCTGGCCGCTGATCGAGGCGGGGCTTGTCAAACCCGTGGTGTATCGCGAGCTGCCGGCTGCCAACGCGGCCGAGGCGCATGCGCTGATGGAATCGAACCAGCACGTCGGCAAGATCGTGCTGAACTGGTGATGGAGTCGACATGAGAAGAAAACTCGTCGTGGGTAACTGGAAGATGCATGGCAGCCGCGCTGCCAATGCCCAGCTGCTCGCCGGCCTCAAGGAAGCCGGCCCCTGGAACGCCGACGTCGCCGTCTGCGTGCCGTTTCTCTACATCGCCGAGACGGCGCTCGCGCTGACCGGCGCGTCCATTGCCTACGGCTCGCAGGACTGCTCCTCGCACGAGCAGGGCGCCTACACCGGCGAGGTGTCCAGCGCGATGCTGGCCGACGTCGGCTGCCGCTACGCCATCGTGGGTCATTCGGAGCGCCGTGCCTATCACGCGGAGAGTGACCAGCTCGTTGCCGACAAGGCCAAGGCTGCGCTGGCCCATGGCGTGACGCCCATCGTCTGCGTCGGCGAAACCCGCGCCGAGCGCGAGGCTGGCCAGACTGAAGCCGTCGTCAAGCGCCAGCTGGCGGCGGTCATCCACACGCTGGGTCACTGCACCGGCGAAATGGTCGTCGCCTACGAGCCCGTCTGGGCCATCGGCACCGGCCTGACCGCCACGCCTGCCGAAGCGCAAGCGGTGCATGCCGTGCTGCGTGCCCAGCTGCATGCGGCGACGGACAAGTCCGGTGCCATGCGCATCCTCTACGGCGGCAGCGTCAAGGCCGACAACGCGGCCGAGCTGTTCTCGCAGGCTGATATCGACGGTGGCCTGATTGGCGGTGCTTCGTTGAAGGTGGCCGACTTTGCCGCCATCTGCCGCGCGGCAGCCCACTGAGTTTTCACGGTGCCCCGATGAAGCGGGGTGCTACTAGAGTTTTGATGGAGTGTTTGGAATGCAGGTCTTTGCGAATCTGGTGTTGATCGTTCAGTTGCTCTCGGCTCTGGCGATCATTGGTCTGGTGCTGGTGCAGCACGGCAAGGGTGCCGACATGGGCGCCTCCTTTGGCAGCGGCGCTTCGGGCAGCCTGTTTGGCGCCACCGGCAGTGCCAACTTCCTGTCGCGCAGCACGGCCGTCGCGGCCACGCTGTTCTTCGGTTGCACGCTGGGCCTGGCCTTCCTGTCCAACAGCCGCCCGGCCGCGTCGAGCGCCGACAGCGTGCTGGACCGCGCCGCCGTCGTCGCGCCCGCCGCTTCGGGTGCCGCCGCCATCCCTGGCGCCGTCGTCGCGCCGGCTGCTGCGGCTTCGGTGGCCGCGTCCGCCGCGTCCGCCGCGCCCAACTGAAGACCGACTAAAAACCTCGTCTCCTCACCGGGACACCCCTAATTCCCGGTATAGAATTCGAGGCTGTCTGGCAGGCCTTCCCTCCTTGGGTTGCCAGGCACTTTGAGTACCTGCCGTCGTGGTGAAATTGGTAGACACGCTATCTTGAGGGGGTAGTGGCGAAAGCTGTGCGAGTTCGAGTCTCGCCGACGGCACCAGACAATCGGCTAGCATTCCCGTTGGTCCTGATGCGGGAATCAGCCAAAGCGGCCTGTCGCTAGGTTGCCCAGCCTGGAGCTGGGTTGACCGACGCAAGGTTCAAGGCGGGCGCGATCCGCGAGCGAGTTCTTTCGATTCGCTGGTGGCGCGCCTGTTTGCTTTTGTGCCCTGCTCGCGCAGGGGCCGCGTGGACGAAGAGACGTTCTAGTCGACCGAGAAAGCCCAGATGAATCTCGAACAATACCTGCCCGTCATCCTCTTCATCTTGGTCGGCGCAGTAGTCGGGATCGCACCCCAGGTGCTCGGCGCGTTGCTCGGGCCCAATCGGCCGGACAAGGCCAAGAACTCCCCCTACGAATGCGGCTTCGAGGCCTTTGAAGACGCGCGCATCAAATTCGATGTGCGGTACTACCTCGTCGCCATCCTGTTCATTCTTTTCGACCTGGAAATCGCCTTCCTGTTCCCCTGGGCCGTGGCGCTCAAGGAAATCGGTGCAACGGGCTTCTGGGCGATGATGATCTTCCTCGGCATTCTGGTCGTCGGCTTCGCCTACGAGTGGAAAAAAGGCGCCCTGGACTGGGAATAAGCGCTACGCCAAACACGCTGCTGGGAATTCGAAATGGGTATTGAAGGCGTCCTGAAAGAGGGCTTTGTCACCACCTCGGTCGACAAGCTCATCAACTGGTCCAAGACCGGCTCGCTGTGGCCGATGACGTTTGGCCTGGCCTGCTGTGCAGTCGAGATGATGCATGCGGGTGCCGCGCGCTACGACATCGACCGCTTCGGCATGCTGTTCCGTCCCAGCCCGCGTCAGTCCGATCTGATGATCGTGGCCGGCACGCTGTGCAACAAGATGGCGCCGGCCCTGCGCAAGGTCTACGRCCAGATGGCCGAGCCGCGCTGGGTGCTCTCGATGGGCTCCTGCGCCAATGGCGGCGGCTATTACCACTACAGCTATTCCGTCGTGCGCGGCTGCGACCGCATCGTGCCGGTGGACGTCTACGTGCCCGGCTGCCCGCCGACGGCCGAGGCGCTGCTCTACGGCATCCTGCAGCTGCAGGCCAAGATCCGCCGCGAAAACACCATTGCACGCTGAGCGCCAAGGTATGAGCCTGAATCTCGAAACCCTGGCCCAGCAAGTTGGTGCCGTCCTTGGCGAGCACGTCGTCGAGCTGAAGAACGCCCTGGGCGAACTGACGCTGACCGTGCGCGCGGCCGACTACCTCGAAGTCGCGACGACGCTGCGCGACCACCCCGAGCTCAAGCTTGAGCAGTTGATCGACCTCTGCGGCGTCGACTACAGCGGCTTTGGCGACGGCGCCTGGGAAGGCCAGCGCTATGCCGTCGTCAGCCACCTGCTGTCGGTCAGCAAGAACTGGCGCCTGCGCCTGAAGGTGTTCGCCACCGACGACGACTTCCCCTGCGTGGCCTCGGTCACCGAGGTGTGGAGCGCCGCCAACTGGTTTGAGCGCGAGGCCTTCGACATGTATGGCGTCATCTTCGACGGCCACAGCGACCTGCGCCGCATCCTGACCGACTACGGCTTCATCGGCCACCCGATGCGCAAGGACTTCCCGGTGTCGGGTCATGTCGAGATGCGCTACGACGCCGAGCAGAAGCGAGTCATCTACCAGCCGGTGACCATCGAGCCGCGTGAAATCACGCCTCGCATCATTCGCGAAGACAAGTACGGCGGGCTCTGAACCATGGCCGAAATCAAGAACTACACCCTCAACTTCGGTCCGCAGCATCCGGCCGCGCACGGCGTGCTGCGCCTGGTGCTGGAGCTGGACGGCGAAGTCATCCAGCGCGCCGACCCGCATATCGGCCTGCTGCACCGTGCGACCGAGAAGCTTGCCGAGAGCAAGACCTACATCCAGTCGCTGCCCTATATGGACCGCCTCGACTACGTGTCGATGATGGCCAACGAGCAAGCCTACTGCCTGGCCATCGAGAAGATGCTGGGCGTCGACGTGCCGGTCCGTGCTCAGTACATCCGCGTGATGTTCGCGGAGATCACGCGCCTGCTGAACCACCTGATGTGGCTGGGCGCGCACGGCCTGGATTGCGGTGCGATGAATGTGCTCATCTACTGCTTCCGCGAGCGCGAAGACCTGTTCGACATGTACGAGGCGGTCTCGGGCGCGCGCATGCACGCGGCCTACTTTCGGCCGGGCGGCGTCTACCGCGACCTGCCGGACACGATGCCGCAGCACAAGGCCAGCAAGATCCGCAACAAGAAGGACATCGATCGCCTCAACGAGAACCGCCAGGGCTCGCTGCTGGACTTCATCGACGACTTCTGCGCGCGTTTCCCCAAGAACGTCGACGACTACGAAACGCTGCTGACCGACAACCGCATCTGGAAGCAGCGCACGGTCGGCATCGGCGTCGTGTCGCCCGAGCGCGCGCTGAACCTGGGCTTCACCGGCCCCATGCTGCGCGGCTCCGGCATCGCCTGGGACTTGCGCAAGAAGCAGCCCTACGACGTCTACGACAAGCTGGACTTCGACATCCCCATCGGCACCAACGGCGACACCTACGACCGCTATGTCGTGCGCGTGGAAGAGATGCGCCAGTCCAACCGCATCATCCAGCAGTGCTCGGCCTGGCTGCGTGCCAATCCCGGCCCGGTCATCACCGACAACCACAAGGTGGCGCCGCCTTCGCGCGTGGACATGAAGTCCAACATGGAAGAGCTGATCCACCACTTCAAGCTCTTCACCGAGGGCTTCCACGTGCCCGAGGGCGAGGCCTATGCGGCCGTCGAGCACCCCAAGGGCGAGTTCGGCATCTACATGATCAGCGACGGCGCCAACAAGCCCTACCGCCTGAAGATTCGCCCGCCGGGCTTTGCCCATCTGGCGGCGCTGGATGAGATGGGTCGCGGCCACATGATTGCGGACGCCGTCGCCATCATCGGCACCATGGACATCGTGTTCGGCGAGATTGATCGATGAGCTACCAACTCTCTGACGCCACCCGCGCGCGCTTCGACCGCGAGGTCGCCAAGTACCCCTACGAGATGCGCCAGTCTGCCGTCATGGCCTGCCTGGCCATCGTGCAGCAGGAAGAGGGCTTCGTGTCCCGCGCCGCGGAAGACGTGATCGCCGCCCACCTCGGCATGCCGACCATTGCGGTCTACGAGGTGACGACCTTCTACAACATGTTCAACCAGCGCCCGACGGCCAAGTTCAAGCTGAACGTCTGCGCCAACCTGCCCTGCCAGCTGCGTGACGGCCAGAAGGCGCTGGATCATCTGTGCAGCAAGCTCGGCATCGAGCAGGGCGGCACGACGGCCGACGGCCTCTTTACCGTGCAGAAGAGCGAGTGCCTGGGCGCCTGCGCCGACTCGCCGGTGATGCTGGTGAATGACCGCCAGATGTTGAGCTTCATGACGACCGAGCGCCTGGACGAACTCGTCGACGTGCTGCGGTCTGAAGCAGCCAAGGCCTGAGGACGACGATGCTGGACCTTTCCAAATTCCAAGCCACCGGCGCCGAGACCTGTTTCCACGGTCGCCACATCAGCCCGCAGATCTACGCGGACCTGGACGGCAAGAACTGGTCGATCAAGGACTATGAAGCCCGCGGTGGCTATGCAGCCCTGCGCAAGATCCTCGGCAAGGACGGTGGCGAAGGCCTGACGCCCGACCAGGTCATCGCCGAGGTCAAGACCTCGGCCCTGCGCGGCCGCGGCGGCGCAGGCTTCCCCACGGGCCTGAAGTGGAGCTTCATGCCCCGCCAGTTCCCGGGCCAGAAATACCTCGTCTGCAATTCCGACGAAGGTGAGCCGGGCACCTGCAAGGACCGCGACCTGCTGATGTTCAACCCGCACCAGGTCATCGAGGGCATGGCCATCGCTGCCTACGCGATGGGCATCAAGGTCGGCTACAACTACATCCACGGCGAGATCTTCGAGGTCTACGAGCGCTTCGAGGCGGCCCTGGAAGAGGCCCGCGCCGCTGGTTACCTCGGCGACAAGATCATGGGCTCGGACTACAGCTTCCAGCTGCACGGCCACCATGGTTTCGGCGCCTACATCTGCGGCGAAGAGACGGCGCTGCTGGAATCGCTGGAAGGCAAGAAGGGCCAGCCGCGCTTCAAGCCGCCGTTCCCGGCCAGCTTCGGCCTGTACGGCAAGCCCACCACCATCAACAACACCGAGACCTTCGCGGCGGTTCCCTGGATCATCCGCAACGGCGGCCAGGCCTACCTGGAGATCGGCAAGCCCAACAACGGCGGCACCAAGCTGTTCTCGGTGTCGGGTGACGTCGAGAAGCCCGGCAACTTCGAGGTGCCGCTGGGCACGTCCTTCGAGAAGCTGCTTGAGCTGGCCGGTGGCGTGCGCAAGGGCCGCAAGCTCAAGGCCGTCATCCCTGGCGGTTCGTCCGCGCCGGTGCTGCCGGCCGACGTGATGATGCAGTGCACGATGGACTACGACTCCATCGCCAAGGCCGGCTCCATGCTGGGCTCGGGCGCCGTCATCGTCATCGACGACTCGCGCTGCATGGTGCAGAGCCTGCTGCGCCTGTCCTACTTCTACGCCCACGAGTCCTGCGGCCAATGCACGCCCTGCCGCGAAGGCACGGGCTGGATGCACCGCGTGCTGGAGCGCATCTATCACGGCGAGGGCAGGGCAGAGGACATCGACCTGCTGAACTCGGTGGCCGACAACATCCAGGGCCGCACGATCTGCGCGCTGGGCGACGCTGCCGCGATGCCCGTGCGCGCCATGATCAAGCACTTCAAGCACGAGTTCGTGCACCTGATTGAACACAAGAAGCCCCTGGTGGCTCCGACCTGAGCGCCTAGAGAAACACCACCATGGTTGAAATCGAACTCGACGGTCAGAAGGTCTCGGTCCTGGAAGGCAGCATGGTCATGCATGCCGCCGAGAAGGCCGGCACCTACATCCCGCACTTCTGCTATCACAAGAAGCTCAGCATCGCGGCCAACTGCCGCATGTGCCTGGTGGACGTGGAGAAGGCGCCCAAGCCCATGCCGGCCTGCGCGACGCCGGTCACGCAGGGCATGATCGTCCGCACCAAGAGCGACAAGGCGATCAAGGCCCAGCAGGGCGTCATGGAATTCCTGCTGATCAACCACCCGCTGGATTGCCCGATCTGCGACCAGGGCGGCGAGTGCCAGCTGCAGGACCTGGCCGTCGGCTACGGCGCAGGAAAAAGCCGCTACACCGAAGAGAAGCGCGTCGTCTTCCACAAGAACGTCGGCCCGCTGATCTCGATGGAAGAGATGAGCCGCTGCATCCACTGCACCCGCTGCGTGCGCTTCGGCCAGGAGATCGCCGGCCAGATGGAGCTGGGCATGGCCCACCGCGGCGAGCACAGCGAGATCCAGACCTTCGTCGGCCGCACGGTGGACTCCGAGCTGTCGGGCAACATGATCGACATCTGCCCGGTCGGCGCGCTGACCAGCAAGCCCTTCCGCTACAGCGCCCGCACCTGGGAGCTGTCGCGCCGCAAGAGCGTCAGCCCGCACGATTCGACCGGTGCCAACCTGATCGTCCAGGTCAAGAACCACCAGGTCCTGCGCGTCGTGCCGCTGGAGAACGAAGACGTCAACGAATGCTGGATCGCCGACCGCGACCGCTTCAGCTATGAAGCGCTGAACAGCGACCAGCGCCTGACCGCGCCCATGATCAAGCAGGGCGGCGCCTGGAAGCAGGTCGACTGGACCACGGCGCTGGAATACATCGCCAACGGCCTCAAGACCATCAAGGCCGACCACGGTGCAGCGTCCATCGGCGCGCTGGGCTCGGCCCACAGCACGGTGGAAGAGCTGCATCTGCTCGCACAACTCGTGCGCGGCCTGGGCAGCGACAACATCGACCACCGCCTGCGCCACAGCGACTTCGGCAACGCCGCAGCCGCTGGTCAGGCACGTTGGCTGGGTACCAGCATCGCCAGCCTGTCCGAGCTGGACCGTGCGCTGGTCGTCGGCTCCAACCTGCGCAAGGACCACCCGCTGTTCGCCGCCCGCCTGCGCCACGCTGCGCGCCGCGGTGCCGCCGTGCATCGCGTGGGCGTCAGCAACGATGACTGGCTGATGCCGCTTGCCGGCTCGACCTCCGTCGCGCCGTCGGGCTGGGTGCAAGCCCTGGCCGACGTCGCCGCCGCCATTGGCGCTGGCGCGCCGCTCGCCGGCACGGCCACGGACGAAGCCAAGGCCATCGCCGCCAGCCTCGCGTCCGGCCAGAAGAAGGCCATCCTGCTCGGCAATGCCGCCGCCGAACACCCGCAGGCCGCCAGCCTGCTGGCGCTGGCGCAGTGGATAGCCCAGCAGACCGGCGCCAGCGTCGGCTATCTGACGGCCGCCGCCAACAGTGTCGGCGCGCAGCTCGTGAAGGCCCAGCCGCAGATCGACGGCCTGAACGCCGGCCAGATGCTGAGCGGCACGTCGCTGAAGGCCGCGCTGCTGCTGAACACCGATCCGGTGCTCGACGCTGCCAACGCCGCCGCCGCCGCCAAGGCGTTGGACGCGGCCGAGATGGTCGTCGTGCTGAGCCCGTTCAAGACCGGCCTCGAATACGCCGACGTGCTGCTGCCCGTCGCGCCGTTCACCGAGACCTCGGGCTCATTCGTCAACGCCGAGGGCCGTCTGCAGAGCTTTGTCGGCGTCGTGCGCCCGCTGGCCGAGACGCGTCCGGGCTGGAAGGTGCTGCGCGTGCTGGGCAATCTGCTCGGCTTGGCCGGTTTCGACCAGGACAGCTCCGAGCAGGTCCGCGAACAGGCCCTGGGTGGCGACATCGCTGCCCGCCTGTCCAACACCACCTCGGCCGCACCGCAAGCCGCGGCCAAGGGTGAGGGCGTCGAGCGCTTCGGCAACCTGCCCATCTACGCGACCGACGCGCTGGTGCGCAACTCCACGTCGCTGCAGCTGACCACCGACGGCCGCGAAGCCGCCACGGTCGGCCTGCCCAGCAGCCTGTGGCAACAGCTTGGCTTGGCTGAAGGCGACCAGGTTCGCGTCGTGCAGGATGGTGGCGCCGCCCAACTGCCCGCCCGCCTCGAAGCCGGCCTGCCGGAAGGCGTGGCCCGCGTGCCCGCCGGCCTCGCACAAACCGCCGCGTTGGGTGCTGCCTTCGGCACGCTCAACATCAGCAAGGTCTGAGGGAGCTGACAAGAATGATCGACACCCTCTACCAACAAGGCGCGTCGCTGCTGGGGGCCCTGTGGCCCCTGGTGTGGAGCCTGATCAAGATCATCGTGGTCGTGGCGCCGCTGATGATCTGCGTCGCCTACCTGACGCTGTGGGAGCGCAAGGCCATCGGCTGGTCGCAGATCCGCCCGGGCCCGAACCGCGTCGGCCCCTACGGCCTGCTGACCCCCATCGCCGATGCGGTCAAGCTGATCTTCAAGGAGATCATCAAACCCACCGCCGCCAGCAAGGGCCTGTTCTTCCTCGGACCGGTCATGACCATCATGCCGGCGCTGGCCGCCTGGGCCGTCGTGCCTTTCGGCCCGGATGCCGCCGTGGCCAACGTCAATGCCGGCCTGCTGTACCTGATGGCCATCACCTCGCTCGAGGTCTACGGCGTCATCATCGCCGGCTGGGCGTCGAATTCGAAGTACGCCTTCCTGGGCGCACTGCGCGCCTCGGCCCAGATGGTCTCGTATGAGATCGCGATGGGCTTTGCCCTCGTCGTCGTGCTGATGGTGACCGGCAGCCTGAACATGACCGAGGTCGTGCAGGTGCAGGAGCGCGGCTGGTTCGCGGCCCACGGCGTGCCGCTGCTGTCGTGGAACTGGCTGCCGCTGTTCCCCATCTTCATCGTGTACTTCATCTCCGGCCTGGCTGAAACCAACCGCCACCCCTTCGACGTCGTCGAAGGCGAATCGGAAATCGTCGCCGGCCACATGATCGAGTACTCGGGCATGTCGTTCGCGATGTTCTTCCTGGCCGAGTACGCCAACATGATCCTGGTGTCGGCCCTGGCCGTGCTCATGTTCCTGGGCGGCTGGAGTGCACCGATTTCCTGGAGCCTTTTCGGCATGGAGACGCCGGCCTTCATCCAGCACACGATGGCGTTCTGGAATTGGGCCTGGCTGTTCGGCAAGACCTTCTTCGTCGTCACGACCTTCCTGTGGGTGCGCGCCACGTTCCCGCGCTTCCGCTACGACCAGATCATGCGTCTGGGCTGGAAGATCTTCATTCCCATCACGCTGATCTGGCTGGTCGTTGTCGGTGCCTGGATGCAATTGCCGGCTCCGTACAACATCTGGAAGTGAGGCGGCGACCATGACTGCAATCACGAATTTCGCGAAGACGTTTTTCCTCTGGGAACTGCTCAAGGGGATGAAGCTGACCGGGAGGCATTTCCTCTCCCGCAACATCACCGTCCAGTTCCCGGAAGAGAAGACGCCGCTGAGCCCGCGCTTCCGTGGCCTGCATGCGCTGCGCCGCTACGAGAACGGTGAAGAGCGCTGCATCGCCTGCAAGCTCTGCGAGGCCGTCTGCCCGGCGATGGCCATCACCATCGAGAGCGACGTGCGTGCCGACGGCAGCCGCCGCACGACGCGCTACGACATCGACCTGACCAAGTGCATCTTCTGCGGCTTCTGCGAAGAAAGCTGCCCGGTGGACTCCATCGTCGAGACCAGCATCTTCGAATATCACGGTGAAAAGCGCGGCGACCTGTACTTCACCAAGGACATGCTGCTGGCTGTGGGTGACAAGTACGAGGCAGAAATCGCAGCCCAGAAGGAGGCCGACGCCAAGTACCGCTGATCGCCGGCGCGCCGCAGGGCGCACCGCGGTCCAGCTCAGCTGGCCTGGATACGTATGGACATCACGACCATCCTCTTCTACGTCTTCTCCGGCATCCTGCTGGTGAGTTCGTTCCGTGTCATCACGGCGCGCAGCACCGTGCATGCCGCGCTCTTCCTGATCCTGTCCTTCTTCACGGCGTCCTGCCTCTGGATGCTGCTGAAGGCCGAGTTCCTGGCAATTGCGCTGGTGCTCGTCTACATCGGCGCCGTCATGGTGCTGTTCCTGTTCGTCGTCATGATGCTGGACCTGAACACGGACAGCATTCGTGAGGGCTTCTGGAAGCATCTGCCGCTGGCGGCCGTCGTCGGCGCGCTGATCGCCTTCGAGATGGGCATCGTGCTGATGGGTGGCTTCCAGCTGTCCGATGCGCCGGTGGCCACCGCAGCCCAGGTCCAGATGGGTAACACCAAGCTGCTGGGCATCGAGATCTACACGGCCTACCTCTACCCGCTGCAGATCGCGGCCGTGTTGCTGCTGGTCGCCATCGTCGCGGCCATCGCGCTGACGCTGCGCCGCCGCAAGGATTCGCGCGCCATGGACCCGTCCGAGCAGGTCAAGGTCACCAAGGTCCAGCGACTGAAGATCGTCAAGATGGCGCCGACCGTGGCCACGCCCGCCGTCGCCCCCGAATCTGCTGCCGCACCCACCAAAGGAGGCCAGGCATGATCGGCGCCGCTGGACTGACCCTGGGCCATTTCCTGACGCTCGGCGCGATGCTGTTCGCGCTGTCGGTGATCGGCATCTTCCTGAACCGCAAGAACCTGATCGTGCTGCTGATGGCCATCGAGCTGATGCTGCTGGCGGTCAACATGAACTTCGTCGCCTTCTCGCACTACCTGGGCGACATGGGCGGCCAGGTCTTCGTGTTCTTCATCCTGACCGTCGCGGCGGCCGAATCGGCCATCGGCCTGGCCATCCTGGTCGTGCTGTTCCGCAACCGCGCCAGCATCAATGTCGAAGAGCTCGACGCTCTCAAGGGCTGAGGACACAACAAGATGTCTGCACAACTCTCCCAGAACCTGTTGCTGACGGTGCCGCTGGCGCCGCTCGCGGGCGCCATCGTGGCCGGCTTCTTCGGCAAGACGGTGGGCCGCCGCGGCTCGCACGTGGTCACCATCCTCGGCGTCCTCATCGCCTTCATCATCTCGGCCATGACGCTGTACAGCGTCGCCGTCGACGGCGCGCGCTTCAACGCGACCGTCTACGAGTGGATGACGCTCGGCGAGCTGAAGATGGAGGTCGGCTTCCTCATCGACGGCCTGACGGCCATGATGATGTGCGTCGTGACCTTCGTGTCGCTGATGGTGCACATCTACACCATCGGCTACATGGAAGAGGACGACGGCTACCAGCGCTTCTTCTCCTACATCTCGCTGTTCACCTTCAGCATGCTGATGCTCGTCATGAGCAACAACATGCTGCAGCTGTTCTTCGGCTGGGAAGCGGTGGGCCTGGTGTCCTATCTGCTGATCGGCTTCTGGTACAAGAAACCGACGGCCATCTTCGCCAACATGAAGGCCTTCCTGGTGAACCGGGTCGGTGACTTCGGCTTCATCCTGGGCATCGGCCTGCTGGTGGCCTTCGGCGGCTCGCTGAACTACGTCGAGATCTTCGCCAAGTCCGAAATCCTGTCGAAGATGATCTTCCCCCTTCCTTTGTGGGGTAGCGATTGGTCGCTGCTGACGGTCGCCTGCATCTGCCTGTTCATCGGCGCGATGGGCAAGAGCGCGCAGTTCCCGCTGCACGTCTGGCTGCCCGACTCCATGGAAGGCCCGACGCCCATCTCCGCGCTGATCCACGCGGCAACGATGGTGACGGCCGGCATCTTCATGGTGGCGCGCATGTCGCCGCTGTTCGAGCTGAGCGACACGGCGCTGAACTTCGTGCTCGTCATCGGCGCGATCACGGCGCTGTTCATGGGCTTCCTGGGCATCATCCAGAACGACATCAAGCGCGTCGTTGCGTACTCGACGCTGTCCCAGCTCGGCTACATGACGGTGGCCCTGGGCGCCTCGGCCTATTCGGTCGCCGTCTTCCACCTGATGACGCATGCCTTCTTCAAGGCCCTGCTGTTCCTCGGTGCCGGCTCCGTCATCATCGGCATGCACCACGACCAGGACATCCGCAACATGGGCGGCCTGCGCAAGTACATGCCCATCACCTGGATCACGTCGCTGCTGGGCTCGCTGGCGCTGATCGGCACGCCGCTGTTCTCGGGCTTCTATTCCAAGGACTCCATCATCGAGGCCGTGCACGCCAGCCATCTGCCGGGTGCGCACTTCGCCTACTTCGCCGTCATCGTCGGCGTGTTCGTGACGGCCTTCTATTCCTTCCGGATGTACTTCCTCGTCTTCCACGGCAAGGAGAACTTCCACCACAAGCCCTTCCCGGGCGAGCACGATCATCACGACGATGACCATGGTGACCACGGCCACGCGCACGTGCCGCACGAGTCGCCCTGGGTCGTCACCGCGCCGCTGGTGCTGCTGGCCATCCCGTCGGTCGTCATCGGCTTCATGACGATCCAGCCGATGCTGTTCGGCGACTTCTTCAAGGACGCCATCATCGTCAACCTGCACGCCCACCCGGCGATGGAGGAGCTGGCGCATGAGTTCCACGGCGCTGCCGCGATGGCCCTGCACGGCCTGACCGCACTGCCGTTCTGGCTGGCCCTGTCCGGCGTCGTCACGGCCTATGTGTTCTACATGGTCGCTCCGAGCATCCCGGCCACGCTGGCCAAGGTGCTGCGCCCGCTGATCATCGTCCTGGAGAACAAATACTTCATGGACTGGATCAACGAGAACATCCTCGCCCGTGCTGCGCGCCTCATCGGCATGGGCCTGTGGAAGGGTGGCGATGCCGGCCTCATCGACGGCGTCATCATCAATGGCTCTGTCAAGACCGTCGGCGGCATTGCGGGCCTGGTGCGCCGTCTGCAGAGCGGTTATCTCTACTGGTACGCCCTCGTCATGATCCTTGGCGTCACGGGACTGATGACCTGGCAGCTCTGGCCCTATATCAAGCCCCAGTTCAATGCCCTCATCGGGTTCTGAGCGAAGAGGCGGAGAACAAGAATGTTGCTGAGTCTTGCGATTTTTCTGCCCATTGCCTGCGGCGCACTGCTGCTGGCGCTCGGGCGCGACGAGCAGGCGCACGCCGTGCGCTGGCTGGCCCTGGTCGCGGCCGTGGCGAGCTTCCTCGTCACCATCCCGCTGATCACCGGCTTCGACACGACGACGGCAGCGATGCAGTTCGTCGAGAACCAGCCCTGGGTCGAGCGCTTCAACATCAGCTACCACCTGGGCGTGGACGGCATCTCGATGTGGTTCGTGCCGCTGACGGCCTTCATCACCATCATCGTCGTCATCTCGGCCTGGGAGGTCATCGAGACCCGCGTCAACCAGTACATGGGCGCCTTCCTGATCCTGTCGGGGCTGATGGTGGGCGTGTTCAGCGCGCTGGACGGCATGCTGTTCTACGTGTTCTTCGAGGCCACGCTGATCCCGATGTACATCATCATCGGCGTCTGGGGCGGACCGAACCGCGTCTACGCGGCCTTCAAGTTCTTCCTGTACACGCTGGCCGGTTCGCTGCTGATGCTGATCGCGCTGCTCTACCTGTACTCCCAGGTTCCCGGCGGCAGCTTCGACATCCAGACCTGGCACAAGCTGCCGCTGACCGGTGGCGCCCAGACCTGGCTGTTCTTCGCCTTCCTGGCCGCCTTCTCGGTCAAGGTGCCGATGTGGCCGGTGCACACCTGGCTGCCCGACGCCCACGTCGAGGCGCCCACCGGTGGCTCGGTCGTGCTGGCCGCCATCATGCTTAAGCTGGGTTGCTACGGCTTCCTGCGCTTCTCGCTGCCGATCGCGCCGGACGCCGCCCGTCAATGGGCCTGGCTCATCATCGCGCTGTCGCTGATCGCCGTCGTCTACATCGGCCTGGTGGCCCTGGTGCAGAAGGACATGAAGAAGCTGGTGGCCTATTCGTCCATCGCCCACATGGGCTTCGTGACGCTGGGCTTCTTCATCTTCAACGAACTCGGCGTCTCCGGCGGCCTGGTGCAGATGATCTCGCACGGCTTCGTGTCGGGCGCGATGTTCCTGTGCATCGGCGTGCTCTACGACCGCGTGCATTCGCGTGAGATCGCTTCTTATGGCGGTGTCGTCAACACCATGCCCAAGTTCGCCGCCTTCGCCGTCTTCTTCGGCATGGCCAACTGCGGCCTGCCCGCCACGGCCGGCTTCGTCGGCGAGTGGATGGTCATCCTCGGCACCGTCAAGGCCAACTTCTGGCTGGGTGGCGTCGCGGCGACGGCCCTGGTCTTCGGCGCGGCCTACACGCTGTGGATGATCAAGCGCGTCTACTTCGGCGACATCGCCAACGACGACGTGCGCGCGCTGACCGACATCAATGGCCGCGAATTCCTCATGCTCGGCCTGCTGGCCGTGGCGACGCTGTACATGGGCCTCTATCCCAAGCCCTTCACCGACGTGATGCACAACTCGGTCACCGAGCTGCTCAAGCACGTGGCGCTCAGCAAGATCCCGGCCTGATCTCGAGCAGAGGCAAAACAATGAACGACATGAACTGGCTCGCGATCTATCCCGAAATCCTGCTGCTGGCGATGGGCTGCGTGGTCGCCCTCGTGGATCTGTGGGTCACCGACGAACAGCGCCGTCCGACCTACTGGCTGACCCAGCTGACGCTGGTCGTCGTGGGTGGCCTGCACTTCAGCTACTTCAACGCCGGCCTGACCAGCTATGCCATGCAGGACATGGTGGTCGCCGACCCCATGGGCCATCTGCTGGCCGGCTTCGCCTGCGTGGCCACGTTGATCACGCTGGTCTATGCGCGCCCCTACGCGGCCTCGCGCGAGATGCTCAAGGGTGAGCTCTTCATCCTCAGCCTGTTCGCGCTGCTGGGCATCAACGTGATGCTGTCGGCCAACAACTTCCTGGTCGTCTATCTCGGCCTGGAACTGATGAGCCTGTCGCTGTACGCGCTGGTGGCGCTGCGCCGCGACCACGCGGTGTCGACCGAGGCGGCCATGAAGTACTTCGTGCTCGGCGCGCTGGCCAGCGGCTTCCTGCTGTACGGCCTGTCGATGATGTACGGCGCCACCGGCTCGCTGACCATCCCCGAAGTCTTCAATGTCATCTCCCAGGGCATCCCGAACAAGAGCGTGCTGGTCTTCGGCACCGTCTTCGTCGTGGCCGGCCTGGCCTTCAAGCTCGGCGCCGCGCCCTTCCATATGTGGGTGCCCGACGTCTACCAGGGCGCACCGACCGCTGTCACGCTGCTGATCGGCGGCGCGCCCAAGCTGGCCGCCTTCGCCATCACCGTGCGCCTGCTGGTCGAGGGCATGAGCGGCCTGGCCGTGGACTGGCAGCAGATGCTGGTCGTGCTGTCCGTCATGTCGCTGCTTATCGGCAACCTGGCGGCCATCGCCCAGACCAATCTGAAGCGCATGCTGGCCTACTCGACCATCGCCAACATGGGCTTCATGCTGCTGGGCATGACCGCCGGCGTCGTCAACGACAGCACGACCTGGGGCACCAATGCCTACAGCTCGGCGATGTTCTATGTCGTCACCTATGTGCTGACGACGCTGGGCACCTTCGGCATGGTCATCCTGCTGTCGCGCCAGGGCCATGAGGCCGAAGAGATCAAAGACCTGGCCGGCCTGGGCAAGCGCAGCCCCTGGTTCGCGCTGGTCATGACGCTGTTCATGTTCTCGCTGGCCGGCGTGCCGCCGACCGTGGGCTTCTACGCCAAGCTCGCCGTGCTGCAGGCCCTGGTCGCCACGCAGCTGCCGTTCTACCTGTGGCTGGCCGGCTTCGCCGTCGTCGTGTCGCTGGTCGGCGCCTTCTACTACCTGCGCATCGTCAAGGTCATGTTCTTCGACGCCCCGACCGACACGGCCCCGCTGGCCGCGCCGGCCGACGTGCGCTTCGTCATGACGCTCAACGGCGCCGCCGTGCTGGTCTTCGGCCTGCTGCCGGGTGGCCTGCTGGAGCTGTGCAAGGTCGCGATCCGCCAGGCCCTGGCGACCTGAATGGCACAGCCCCTCGTCCACGACCGCGCCRCTGGACGCGGGCGGTCCTGGCCGGTCCCCCGAGGGGACGGCGATGCTTGCGGCATTGAGCCGCAAGCACATCGCCAGAGCGGGCCGGCTAGGGAGCGGCCCGTCGCTCGGCCCGCAAGTTGATGGATCAATCGGTCGCCGTCTGGCTGGTCCTGGCCGTGGCCGTCGTCGCGGCCAACCTGCCTTACTTCAATGAGCGCGTGCTGCTCGTCGGCCCGCGCCAGGCGCCCAAGGCGGCCTGGTGGCGGCTGCTGGAGCTGGTGCTGATGGCCGTGCTGACCTTCGGCCTTGGCTCGCTGCTGGAAGCCCGCATCGGCCAGCGCCAGGCCCAGGGCTGGGAGTTCTACGCGGCGGCGACCTGCCTCTTCATCACGCTGGGCTTTCCCGGCTTCGTCTGGAGGTATCTGCGCCGTGGCCACCTCTGATGCCTCAGACGAGCATCTCGTCGAACGCCTGATCGAAGGCAGCCAGGTCTACGCCGGCCATTTCCTCGATGTGCGCCGCGACCGCGTCGCGCTGCCCGATGGCCGTGCTGCCCACCGCGAATACATCCGCCACCCCGGCGCTGTCATGGTCGTGCCGTTGCTCGACGATGGCCGGCTGCTGATGGAGCGTCAGTACCGCTACCCCATGGGCCGCGTGATGCTGGAGTTCCCGGCCGGCAAGCTCGACGCCGGCGAGGACCCACTCGCCTGCGGACAGCGCGAACTGTTGGAAGAGACCGGCTACAGCGCCACCGAGTGGGCTTACGCCGGCGTACTGCACAACGCCATCGCCTACTCGGACGAAGGCATCCACATCTACTTCGCACGCGGCCTCACGAGGGGCGTGCAGCAGCTGGATGAAGGCGAGTTTCTCGAACTCGTCACGCACGCGGTCGAGGATCTCGACCGCCTCGCCGCCCAGGGCGAACTGACCGACGCCAAGACGCTGATCGGCCTGCTGTGGCTGCAGCGCTGGCAGCAGGGTGCCTGGCCGCTGGATTGGCAGCGCGCCTGATCCTTTTTCAGTGCATGACCTCTGGCGAACTGTTGCCAGACCGTTAAGCTCAGGCGTTTGAGCCGCCCGAAAACCTTTCCACCGCAGAAAGCTTCTCTCCATGACGCGTGCAACGCCGATCCTGACCGTCCTGACACTGGCCCTGGCCCTCACCGCCTGCGGCAAGGGCGGCAAGCCTGACGATGCCAAGGCCGCCGCCAAGCCGGCCGCCGCGCCGCTGCTTTTGGCGCCGGAGGATCTGCGCCAGGTGGGCCAGAGCGGCCTGATCGGTGCCCCCGTCATCACCGGTGCCATCCAGCCGGCCCGCCGCGCCGACCTGCGTGCCGAAGTGGCCGCCGTCGTGCTGCAGGTCGCCAAGGACAACGGCGAACGCRTGCGCGCGGGTGATCTCATCATCCGCCTCGACCCCACCTCCATCCGCGACGGCCTGACCTCCGCCGAGGAGGCTCTGCGCGCCGCCCAGCAGAGCTTCGAGCAGACGGAACGCGTGCTGGCCCGCCAGAAGACGCTGAACCAGCAGGGCATGATTTCCATGCAAGGCCTGGAAGACGCCGAGGTGCGCCGCAATTCGGCCCAGAGCGAGCTGGCCGCGGCCAAGGCGCGCGCCGTCACGGCCCGCCAGCAGGTCTCGCGCACCGAGGTGCGCGCGCCCTTCGACGGCGTCGTCAGCGAACGCAAGATCTCCGTCGGCGACACCGTGCAGATCGGCCGCGAGCTCATCAAGGTCATCGACCCGGCGTCCATGCGTTTCGAAGGCCAGGTCTCGGCCGACCGCCTGGGCGAGCTCAAGCTCGGTCAGCCGGTGGCCTTCCGCATCAACGGCTTTGGCGACGCGGAGTTCCGCGGCAAGCTGGCCCGCATCGACGCGGCCGCCAATGCGACGACCCGCCAGGTCGAGCTCATCGCCGAGTTCAACGACCGCGCCAAGGCGCCCCAGGTCTCCGGCCTCTATGCCGAAGGCCGCGTCGAGAGCGCCGAGCGCAAGGCGCTGGTGCTGGCCGAGGGCTCGGTGCAACGCCAGGGCGATGCGGCCTATGTCTGGAAGGTCGAGGGCAACCAGTTGAAGAAGGTCAATGTGACCCTGGGCGAGCGTGATGACCGCCGCGGCGAGGTCGTCATCGCTGCCGGCCTGGCCCTGGGCGACCAGGTGCTGCGCGCGCCCACGGGCAACCTGGTCGACGGCGCGCCGCTGCAGCGCGTCACGGCCGGCGCCGGTGCGGCCTCGGCCGTCACGCCCGGCGCTGCGCCCACGCCCACCGCCAGCAAGTAAGCAGGAGGCTCCCCGATGTTCCTCTCCAACTTCAGCATCAGCAGGCCCGTCGCGACCGTCGTCATGGTCATCGGGCTGATGCTGGTGGGCCTGCTGGCGCTGTCCAAGCTCAAGGTCAACCAGTTCCCCGAGGTCGAGCCGCCCGTGCTCGTCATCAACATCCCATACCCTGGTGCCTCACCCGAGACGGTGGAGCGCGAGGTCGTCAACCGCATCGAGAAGGCGCTGCAGAGCATCTCGGGCGTGGACCGCTCCAACTCCACGTCGCGCGAGGGCAGTGCCACCCTCGTGCTGGTCTTCGACTTCTCGAAGAACATGATCGAGGCCGCCGACGAGGTGCGCAACGCCATCGCCTCGGTGCGCTACAAGCTGCCGACCGAGATCCGCGAGCCCATCATCACGCGGGCCGACCCGGGCGCCCAGCCCATCCTGCAGCTGTCGCTGTCCAGCACGACGCTGACCCACGCCCAGCTCAGCCGCCTGGCCGAGGACAAGCTCGCCGAGCGTTTCCGTGGCATCCCGGGCGTGTCGACGGTGGGCGTCAACGGCTCGCTCAAGCGCGAGCTGTCCATCCTGCTGCATGCCGAGAAGCTGCGCGAGTTCGGCGTCTCCGTCACCGAGGTGCTGAACGCCGTGCGTGCCCAGAACACCACGGCGCCGGTCGGCAAGATCCGCGGCGCGCTGGAAGACCAGAGCATCCGCCTGCTCGGCCGCCTGGAGTCGCCGGCCGAGTTCGAGCAGATGATCATCAAGCGCACCGCCGGTACCGTCGTGCGCCTGGGCCAGGTCGCCGAAGTGCAGGACGGCTTCGCCGAGATGACCGGCTACTCGCTGCGCAACGGCCGGCCCAACGTCGGCATCTCCATCACGCGTTCGCGTGACGCGTCCACCGTCAGCGTCGCCAATGGCGCACGCACACTGCTGAAGGAGGTCGAGAAGGAGCTGCCCAAGGGCACGACGCTCGAGATCACGCAGGACGGCGGCAAGGATGCCGAGAACAGCCTGCACAACGTCACCGACGCCCTCGTCTTCGGCGCCGCGCTGACCATCTTCGTCGTCTATGCCTTCCTGAACAGCTGGCGCTCGACGCTGATCACCGCGCTGTCCCTGCCCACCTCGGTGCTGGCGGCCTTCATCGCCGTCTGGCTGATGGGCTTCTCGCTGAACTTCATGAGCCTGCTGGGCCTGTCGCTTGCCATCGGCGTGCTCATCGACGACGCCATCGTCGTGCGGGAAAACATCGTGCGCCACATGGAGCGCGGCAGCGACCGCGTCACGGCGGCGCGCGAAGGCACGGCCGAGATCGGCCTGGCCGTGGCCGCCACCACCTTCGCCATCGTCGCGGTGTTCGTGCCCGTCGCCTTCATGGGCAACGGCCCCGGTCAATGGTTCAAGCCCTTCGCGCTGACCGTCGTCGCCTCGGTCGTCGTGTCGCTGATCATCAGCTTCACGCTCGACCCCATGCTGTCGGCCTACTGGGGCGACCCCGTGGGCTATCACGAGCAGCCTAAGAAGGGCTTCGGCAAGCTGCTGGAACGCTTCAACCACTGGTTCGACGGCGTGGCCAACAGCTATGGCCATGTCATTGCCTGGGCGCTCCATCACCGCCGCTGGATGACCGCTTTCGCCTTGGCCAGCCTGGTCGGCGCCATCTTCCTGCAGGCCACGTTCGGCGGCTCCAGCTTCCTGCCGCAGGCCGACGCCGGCTTCCTCGCCATCGAGGTGCGCAGCCCGGCGTCCAGCAGCCTGGACTACTCCAAGCTCAAGCTCGACGCCGCCGCGGCCCTGGCCTCGACGATGAAGGAAACCAAGGCGACCACGTCCTATCCCAACGCCAGCGGCGGCCGCATCTATGTCGACATCGGCAAGAGCACCGAACGCCAGCGCTCGGCGGCCGACGTCGCCAAGGAATTGCGCGACAAGGTCGCTCGCCTGGTCGGCGCCGAGTACGTCGTGCTCGACGACCTGAACAACGGTGCCCAGAAGCCCGTGCAGATCCGCTTCTACGGCACCGACACGCGCCGCCTGCAGCAGATCACCCAGGACTTCCAGAAGACCATGGCCGGCATCAAGGGCGCGGTCGACATCGGCTACTCCGAGCAGGACCCGCAGAACGAGTTGCAGATCGAGCTCGACCGCAGCCTGGCCAACCAGATGGGCATCTCGGTCAACGACGCGGCCCAGGCGCTGCGCGTCGCCTTCGCCGGTGTCGAGGCCGGCGACTGGATCGACCCGACCGGCGAGGCCCGCGACGTGTCCATCCGCCTGCACCCGGCCGACCGCGTCGACGCCGCCAACATCGAGCGCCTGCCGATCGCCGTGACCGGCACCAACCGCATGGTGCCGCTGGACCAGATCGCCACCGTCACCATGGGCAAGGGCCCGGGCCAGATCCAGCACGGCGATGGCAAGCGCACCATCACGGTCAGCGCCAATGCCCAGGGCCGCTCGTCTGGTGAGATCACCGCCGAAGCCAAGAAGCTGGCCGAGAAGATCGACTTCCCGCCCGGCTTCGGCATCGAACTGGCTGGCGCGGCGCGTGACCAGCAGGTCGTTTTCACGGCCATGATCACCGCGCTGCTGTCCGGCATCGCGCTGATGTACTTCGTGCTCGTCATCCAGTTCAACAGCTTCACGGCGCCCTTCGCCGTGATGCTGTCGCTGCCGCTGAGCCTGATCGGCGTCGTGCTGGCGCTGATCCTGACGCGCGGCACGCTGAACCTGATGAGCCTCATCGGCGTCATCATGCTGATGGGGCTGGTGGCCAAGAACGCCATCCTGCTGCTGGACGCGACGCGCCAGGAGGAGAAGGCCGGCATCGACCGTGAAGAGGCGTTGATGCATGCGGGCCGCAAGCGCTTCCGTCCCATCCTGATGACGACGCTGGCGCTGATCGCCGGCATGATGCCGGTCGCCATCGGCATCGGCGAAGGCGGCGAGTTCTACCGCCCGATGGCCGTGGCCATCATCGGTGGCACCATCACGTCGACGCTGCTGACACTGTTGATCGTGCCGACCTTCTACGACAGCATCGAACTGGCCCGTGACCATGCGCTGGCCAAGTTCCACCGCCGCGTGCCGCGCTTCACGGTGGTGGGTGCCTTCGTGATGACGCTGATCGAGGCCGTGCTGGCCCTCGTGATGGTGCGCTTCGTGTTCCGACTGATCGTCAAGCTGGGCCGTCTGGTGACGGGCCGCCGAGTGATCGTTACACCAGCCGCCCAGGGTTGAGCAGGTCGAGTGGGTCGAGTGCCCGCTTGATCGCTCGCATCAGCGCCAGGGCCGTCGGGTCCTTGCGCTGAGCGAGCTCTTCGCGCTTGAGCCGGCCGATGCCATGCTCGGCCGAGATCGAGCCGCCACGGCGCTGCACGGCGTCGTAGACCTTCTCGTTGATGGCCGCCTCGTGCGCGGCCAGGAACTCGGCCGGTGTTACACCAGCCGGCGCCTGCACGTTGTAGTGCAGGTTGCCGTCGCCGAGGTGGCCGAAGTCGATGACCTCGATGCCGGGCAGATAGGCACCTAGCGCCGCATCCATCTCGGCGACGAAGCCGGGAATCGCCGACACCGGCAAGGAGATGTCGTGCTTGATGTTCAGCCCCGCCTGGGCCTGCGCCAGCGGGATGGACTCGCGCAGATGCCAGAAGGCCTTGGCCTGCTGGATGTTCTGGGCGATGGCCGCGTCCTGCACGCAGCCGCGCTCGAAGGCGGCTTCCAGCAGGCCTTCGAAAACGCTGCGGGCATGCTCGGCGCTCTCGGCATCGGACAGTTCCAGCAACACGCTCCATTCGGCCGGGCCCAGGGGCAGTGCCAGTTGCGGCAGCTCGCGCGCGACGAGAGCCAGCGCAGCCCGGTTCATGACCTCGAAGCCGGTCAGCGCATCGCCGGCCCGCGCGCGCGCCAGGCCGAGCAGGGCCACAGCATCCTCCAGCGAGTCACAAGCGGCCAGCGCGGTCAGGCGCTCCTTGGGCTGCGGATAGAGCTTCATCGTCGCGGCGGTGATGACGCCCAGCGTGCCCTCGCTGCCGATGAAGAGATCGCGCAGGTCGTAGCCGGTGTTGTCCTTGCGCAGGCCCGACAGGCCTTGCCAGACCTCGCCCGTCGCCGTGACGACCTCCAGCCCCAGGCAGAGTTCGCGCGCATTGCCATAACGCAGCACCTGGGTGCCACCGGCATTCGTCGCCAGGTTGCCGCCCAGCGTGCACGAGCCCTCGGCGGCGAGGCTGAGCGGGAACAGCCAGCCCGCGGCCGCGGCGGCGGCCTGCACCTCGGCCAGCACGCAGCCGGCTTCGACGGTCAGGCTGGCGTTGGCGGCATCGATGTTGCGCACGCGCTTCATGCGCGACAGGCTCAGCACCAGCTGGTGGCCGCTGTCGTCCGGGGTCGAGCCCCCGACGAGACCGGTGTTGCCACCCTGGGGCACGACGGTCACGCGGTACTCGTGGCACAACCGCATGACCGCCGCGACTTCATCGGTCGACGCCGGCCGCGCCACGGCCAGCGTCTTGCCGACATAGCGCTTGCGCCAGTCGTTTTCATAGGCGGCCAGATCACCGCCCACCAGCAGGCCCGCCTCGCCGAGCCGCTCCCGCAGCGCGTCGAGGAAGGCTTTCATGCCGCCTTGGCCGCCGCCAGGCGTCGGCGGATCTGTGCCGTGCAGGCCGTGAAGATGACGACGCTCAACACCACTTCGGCGAGCGCCAACCATTGCCCGAGGCCGCTTTCGCTCGTCGAGCGCACCAGCCCTTCCATCACGTAGAGCCAGATGGCGAGTGACAGCCAGCGGTAGGTGTACATGCGATAGCGCCACAAGCCCAGCGGGGCAGCCAGCAGCGGCAGCGCCTTCACGGCCAGCGTGCCGCGGCCGGTCGGGGCGAGCCACAGCTCCCAGGCCAGGCACAGCAGGATGAGGCTCACGGTGGCGCTGAACGCCAGATTGCGTGTCAGCCGCTCGACGGCTGTGGGTTCGGTTCTTTCGAGGGCAGGGGACATAGCTGCGGCATCATAGAAGCCATGTCCATGACGCCGATCCCGCCGATTCCGCCGATCCCGCCCGTTCCGCCTGCAGCGCCCGACAACCCCGATGCGCCGCTGGCCCGCAACCCCATCGCCTTCGCCAGCGACTTCATCACCGAGCTGCTGGCCTGGCCCTGGCTGCAGACGCTGCACACCTTCCGCCAGCGCTTTCGCGAGGAGAAGCTCGGCCTGACCGCCGGCAGCCTGACTTTCACGACGCTGATCTCGCTGGTGCCGCTGCTGACGGTGATGCTGGCCATCTTCACGGCCTTCCCGATGTTCTCCAGCTTCCAGTCCGCGCTGGAGCAGTATTTTCTGAAGAGCCTGATCCCGCCCAATATCGCCAAGCCGGTGCTGGCCTCGCTGACGCAGTTCGCGGCCAAGGCCAACAAGCTCGGCGTCGTCGGCCTGATCTTTCTCGGCATCACGGCGCTGGCGCTGATGCTGACCATAGACCGCACGCTGAACGCCATCTGGCGCGTGAAGCGGCCGCGACCGATGGCGCAGCGCGTGCTGGTCTACTGGGCCGCGCTGACGCTGGGCCCGCTGCTGCTGGGCGGCAGCCTGACGCTGACGAGCTATGCCATCAGCGTCGGCCAGGGTTATCTCACGGCCATGCCGGCCGCCATGTCGACGACCTTGGGCAGTGCCGACGTCGTGCTGTTCGGCCTGGCCATGGCCGGGCTCTTCCACTATGTGCCCAACACCCATGTGCGCTGGCGCCATGCCCTCATCGGCGGCGCCTTCGTGTCGCTGGGCTTCTCGCTGGCGAAGTCGCTGCTGGCCTGGTACGTCAAGCAGGTGCCGACCTATTCGACGCTGTACGGCGCCTTCGCGACCGTGCCGGTCTTCCTGATCTGGGTCTACCTCGGCTGGGTCATCGTGCTGCTGGGCGCCATCCTGGCGGCCAACACGCCCAGCCTGACGGGCCGGCTGCATCTGCGCCCCGACTCGCCCGGCCAGCCCATGGCGCTGGCGCTGGAAACACTGCGTGAGCTCTGGCGCGTACGCGAAGCCGGCCAGCGCGGCCTGTCCTATCTGGCGCTGGCGAGCGCCCTGCGCGTGGACCCGCTGCAGCTCAGCCCCGTCATCGACAAGCTGCTGGCCATGGACTGGATAGGCCGGCTGGAAGAGGAGGGCGCCCAGCGCCTGGTGCTGATGTGCGCGCCCGAGCGCACGCCGGCCGAGCCGCTGCTGGCGGCCTTCCTGGCCGAGCGCGGCACCACGCTGGGCCCGCTGTGGCAGCGCAGCGATTGGCAGCGCCTGCAACTGGCCGACCTGTTCACGACCGCGGTCGGCGCGCCGGTGCGCTGACCGCTTGGCAAGAGGAAACCATGAGCGCGATTGGAAATTTTCTTTGGTTCGTCCTGGGCGGCGCCTTGATGGGCCTGGGCTGGTGGGTGGTCGGGCTGCTGGCCTTCGTCAGCGTGGTCGGCATCCCCTGGGGGCGCGCCTGCTTCGTCATCGGTCAGTTCGCCTTCTTCCCCTTCGGCAAGGAGGCGGTCAGCAGGAGGACGCTGTCGGGCGTGGACGACATTGGCACCAGCGGGCTCGGCGTGATCGGCAACGTGGTGTGGTTCATTCTCGCCGGCGTGTGGCTGGCCATCGGCCATGTGTTTTCGGCCATTGCCTGCGTCTGCACCATCATCGGCATTCCCTTCGCCATCCAGCATCTGAAGCTGGCCGGCATCGCGCTGGCGCCCATCGGCAAGACCATCGTCGACAAGGAAGTGTCGGCCGCCGCACGTACGCACGAGGCCAAAGCCTCCGTGACGGGCTGGCGCAACTGAGCCTCACTGCGGCTGGAAGCCTCCGGCCTTGATGATCTTGGCCCACGCCGCGGCATAGGCGCGCTCGCGGGTGGCCAGCTGGGCCGAAGTCATCATGCCCACGGACAGGCCGAGCTCGGCCAGCCTGGCCTTCACCACCGGCTGGTTGATCACCCCGGCCAGCGCGTTGGAGAAGCGCTCCACGACGGCGGGTGAAGTGCCGGCGGGTGCAAACAGGCCGTAGTAGGGCAGGTCCTCGAAGCCGGCGATGCCCAGTTCGGCGAAGGTCGGCACCTCGGGCAGCACGCCTTGGCGCTGCTGGCCCATGACGGCGACGATCTTCAGCTTCTTCTGCTGGTGGTTGACGATGAGGTCGGGCACCGAGCCCACGCCGGCGCTGATCTGGTTGCCCAGCATGTCGGCAATCATGGGCGCGCTGCCACGGTAGGGCACGGCCAGCAGGTTGAGGCCATGCTTCTCGCCCAGCAGCTTGACGAGGAACTCCGGCACCGAAGCCGGCGCCGGAATGCCGACATTGCCCTGGCCGCCTTGCTTCTTCACCCAGGCGAGGTACTCGGGGAGGCTGGCGGCCGGTGTGCCGCCCGACAGGGCCAGCGCGTTGGCAAAGGTCGCGAAACCGGCCACCGGCACGAAATCGTGGCTCGGGTCGAAGCCCGGGTTCTTCAGCACCAGCGGCAGGATGGAGATGGTGTGGTCGTGGCTGACGAAGAAGGTCGTGCCGTCTGGGGCGGCTGCCTTCAGCGCCTGGGCCGCGATCTGGCCGCCGGCGCCGGGCCGGTTGTCGACCAGGACCGTCGTGCCGAGGGAGGCTTGCAGGGCTTCACCCAGCAGCCGCGCGATGGCATCGGTGCCGCCGCCGGCGGGGAAGCCGACGAGGAGGCGGATGGGCTTGCCTTCCTGGGCCTGAGCGGCAAAGGGCAGGGCCGCGAGTGCGGCCAGGGCTGAACGACGTTGGATCATCGGCGGGCTCCCGAGTTGAACCCGCGGGAGTCTACGGGTGCAGGACCACCAGCAGTGCGGTCGCCGCCGACTTGGTGGCATTGCGGATGGCATGCGGGCCGTCGACGGCATAACGCGCCGTCTCGCCGGCCTTGAGCTTGCTGGTCACGCCCTGGGCGCTGACCTCCAGGCTGCCGGTCAGCACGCTCAGGTGCTCGCGCGAGCCGGGCTCATGGGCCTGCGAATCCAGCACACCGCCGGGCTGCACGCTCAGCTCGTACCACTCGAACTGTCCCGCCAGCTCGATCGGACCCAGGATGCGCAGCTTGCACAGGCCGTCGGGGCTGGTCAGGCCCGGCGTCGCATGAGCCGGCACGGTCTCGATGGCTGGCGTGGCGATGCGTTCCGTGCCCAGCAGTTCGCCCATGTCCACGCCCAGCGCATTGGCCAGCCGCCACACCACGGCCACCGTGGGATTGGCCTGATTGCGCTCGATCTGCGACAACATGGACTTGCTCACGCCGGCGCGTTTGGACAAATCATCCAGCGACAGGCCACGGCTGCTGCGCAGCGCCTGCAATGCAGCGCCGACGCGGGGCGGTTCGGTGTCCATATTCATGCTTGACGGCGGTAGACGTTTTTCAGATACTGCACGAAAGTTCGATATATCGAACAAGTTCGATTTACAGGATTGTGCATCAGGAGCACGCGATGAGCCAGCCTTTCTACTCCCATCTGCAGACCGAGCTGGACGGTATCCGTGCCGCCGGCCTCTTCAAGGCGGAGCGCATCATCACGACGCCTCAGGGCGCCGTCGTGAAGACGACCGACGGCCGCGAGGTCATCAACCTCTGTGCCAACAATTACCTCGGGCTGTCGTCCCATCCTCAGGTCATCGAGGCGGCGCATGAAGCGCTGCGCACCCATGGTTTCGGCCTGTCGTCGGTGCGCTTCATCTGCGGCACGCAAGACCTGCACAAGGAGCTGGAGGGCCGTATCGCCCGCTTCGTCGGCTGCGAGGACGCCATCCTCTATGCGGCAGCGTTTGACGCCAACGGCGGGCTCTTCGAGCCCCTGCTGGGCGAGCAGGACGCCATCATCAGCGACGCGCTCAACCACGCCTCCATCATCGACGGCATTCGCCTGTGCAAGGCCCAGCGCTACCGCTATGAGCACAACAACCTCGACGACCTTGAGCGTTGTCTGAAGGAAGCCAAGGAGAAGGGCGCCCGCTTCACGCTGGTCTTCACCGACGGCGTGTTCTCCATGGACGGCACCATCGCCCAGCTCGACAAGATCCGCGCGCTGTGCGACCAGTACGACGCGCTGCTGGGCATCGATGAATGCCATGCCAGCGGCTTCATGGGCAAGACCGGCCGCGGTACCGCCGAGCATCGCGGCGTGTTCGGCAAGATCGACATCATCACCGGTACCTTCGGCAAGGCCCTGGGCGGCGCCTCGGGTGGCTTCACGGCCGCACGCAAGGAAGTCGTCGAGCTGCTGCGCCAGCGCTCGCGACCCTATCTATTCAGCAACACGCTGGCGCCCAGCATCGCCGGCGCATCTCTCGCTGTGCTGGACCTGCTGGAAGGCTCGACCGCCCTGCGCGACAAGCTCGAAGCCAACACCGCCTGGTTCCGGGAGGCCATCCAGGCCGCGGGCTTCGAGATCAAGCCCGGTACCCACCCCATCGTGCCCATCATGGTCTACGACGCGGTCAAGGCGCAGGAACTGTCCAAGCGCATCCTGGAGCTGGGCATCTACGCCGTCGGCTTCTTCTTCCCCGTCGTGCCCAAGGGCCAGGCGCGCATCCGCGTGCAGGTCTCGGCGGTGCATGAGCGCGAGCATCTCGAAAAGGCCGTCGCTGCGTTCACGCAGGCTGGCCGCGAGCTGGGCCTCGTCAAATGAGCGATATCCGCATCCTCATCATCGGCGCCAACGGCCAGATCGGTACCGAACTGGCGACGGAGCTCGCCAAGCTGCACGGCAACGACGTCGTCATCACCAGCGACCTGGCGCCCAAGGGCCGTGTGCCCGCGCTGCAGCACGAGGCGCTGGACGTGACCGATGCCGGCGCCCTGGCCACTGTCGTCAAGCGCCACCACATCACGCAGATCTACCACCTCGCCGCCGCCCTCTCGGCCAATGGCGAGAAGCACCCGATGTGGGCCTGGGACCTGAACATGAAGGGCCTGCTCAACGTGCTGGAGCTGGCCCGCCACGAGAAGCTGGACAAGATCTTCTGGCCCAGCTCGATCGCCGCCTTCGGCCCCAACACGCCGGCGGTCGACACGCCGCAGACTTGCGTGATGGACCCGACGACGGTCTATGGCATCTCCAAGCTGGCCGGCGAACGCTGGTGCGACTGGTACCACGCCAAGCATGGCGTGGACGTGCGCAGCCTGCGCTACCCCGGCCTCATCAGCTGGAAGACACCGCCCGGTGGCGGCACGACGGACTACGCCGTCGAGATCTTCCACTCCGCCATCAAGGAAGGCCGCTACACCTGCTTCCTGAAGGAGGACCAGGCGCTGCCGATGATGTACATGCCCGACGCGCTGCGCGCCACCATCGAGCTGATGAACGCACCGGCCGACCAGGTCAAGCAGCGCGGCAGCTACAACCTGGCGGGCGTCAGCTTCACGCCGGCAGGCATCGCCGCCTCCATCCGCCGCCGCCTGCCCGAGTTCACGATGGACTGCGTGCCCGACTTCCGCCAGGCCATCGCCGCCAGTTGGCCGCAGCGCATCGACGATGCGGCCGCGCAAGCCGACTGGGGCTGGAAGTTGCAATACGACCTCGATGCGATGGTCGATGACATGCTGACTGAGCTGACACGCGAACTACGCGTTGGCTGACAGGAGGTGCCAGGTCTGGCTGGTACGCTCCCCTCTATGAGAGCCGCGCTGACCACCCTCTTGGCACTGTCCTTGACGACGCTGGCCCAGGCCCAGCAGCCAGAGGTCGAAAGTTCGTCGGCCCGCTATCTGCTGGGTGTCGCTGTGGTCTCCCAACCGGAGTACGACGGCGCGAGCCGGCGCGAGACCAAGCTCAAGCCGCTGTGGGCCTTCAAGCTCGGCCGCRTGCGCTTCAGCACTTCGGGTGCCGGTGGCCTGCTGGGCTTCGGCCACGAAGAATCCGCCGGCGGCGCCAGCACGGAGTTCGTCAACACCGACAAGCTGCGCGCCGGCGTTTCGCTGCGCGTGGACAGCGGCCGCAGCAGCGGTGATGCCAGCACCACCAAGGGCTTGCCGGACGTCCGGCGCACGCTGCGCGCCCGTTTCTATACCAACTACAGCCTGACCAAGGATCTCAACGTCGGCGCCAACCTGTCGCAGGACCTGCTCGGCCACCACGGCGGCATGACGCTGGGCGCCGACCTGGGTTGGCGCTTCTACCGCAGCCCGACGCTGGAATGGACCAGCGGCATCGGCATCTCGGCCGGCAGCGCGCAGAACCTGCGCAGCTATTTCGGCGTGCCCGAATCGGCCGTCGCGGCCAGCGGCAAGCCGGCCTATGACCCCGGCTCGGGCTTGCGCGACGTGCACATGGGCGTTGGCTTCATCCGGCCCCTCTCCAAGCATTGGCTGGCCTACGGCAATGCGGGTGCGAGTCGCCTGCTCGGGCCGGTGGCCGACAGCCCGTTGGTCGAGAAGCGCACCGGCACGTCGGTCGGTATCGGCCTGGCCTGGCGGAACTAGAGCTTGACGCGGCCGCGCCAGATATCCGCGTACATGACCCAATCGCCGATGAAGCTGTAGAGCGGGTATTTGAAGGTCGCTGGGCGGTTCTTCTCGAAGAAGAAATGCCCGATCCAGGCGAAGCCGTAGCCGCACAGCAGGCCATAGAGCAGCCAGACCAGCGCGCCCGTCATGAACAGCTGCCACAGGCAGACCAGCACCAGCGTCGTGCCGATGAAGTGCAGGCGGCGGCAGACGGTGTTGCTGTGTTCGCTGAGATAGAAGGGATAGAAGTCGGCGAAGCGGGAGAAGCGTTCGGTGCTCATGGAGGGCCTGGTAACACTGCGGCAGTAGGTCGCGAAGGCCATCCGCCGGGGGCCAATCAAGGCGCAGCGTGCCGCCCGCACTCATGTGCGGGCAAGCGGTGCAACGCCGAGTGACCCCTGGCGGACGGTCTTCCCTTCGGGTTGTTGCCAGAATGCCCACGCGCGGCGTTGCAAATCCTCGCCGGGCACCCAGCCCGGCTCCGGTTTACGCCTTGCTCGCGGGCATTCTGGCAACAACGCGGCCTGCTGCCGCAGTGTTAGCAGGCCCTGATTCAAGCGCGGGTTGCGCCCGAGCGGCAAGCGGGGATGCCCTGGCAACAATGCGTCGATGAACCCTGCCCCCAACGGCGAGATCGAAGTCGTCATCCTCGGCGCCGGCATGTCCGGCCTGTGCATGGCCATCCAGCTGCAGCGCGCCGGCATCGAGGACTTCCTCATCATCGAGAAGTCTCAGGGGCTGGGCGGCACCTGGTGGTCCAACCGCTACCCCGGCGCCCAGGTCGATGTGCCGGCGCCAGCCTACAGCTTCAGCTTCGCGCCCAATCCGCACTGGACGCACCGCTTCGCCGATGCCCCCGAGATCCATCGCTACCAGCAGCGCCTGGCCGAGCAGCATGGCCTGGCGGCGCGCATGCGTCTGGGCGTGGCCATCACCGAGGCGCGTTTCGATGCCGAGGCCGGCCGCTGGCAGCTGAGCCTGGACGACGGCAGCAGCCTGAGCGCGCGCTTCTTCGTCTGCAGCACCGGCCCGCTGAGCCGGCCGCGCTGGCCCGACATTCCCGATCTGATGTCCTTCAAGGGGCAGTTGCTGCACTCCGCGCGTTGGCCGGCCGGCGTGGCTCTGGCGGGCAAGCGCATCGGCGTCATCGGCACGGGTTCGACGGCAGCCCAGCTCGTGCCCGCGTTGGCGCCCGCGGCGGCACGCCTCACGCTGTTCCAGCGCACGCCCAACTGGGTGATGCCGCGGCTGGACCGGCGTTACGGCGTGCTGGACCGCTGGCTGTCGCGCTTCCCGCCGTATGCCGCGCTGGCCCGGCATGCCTGGGTGCAGTTCCTGGAGCTGGGGCGGCGCGGCTTCGACGAGGGCACGCTGGCCCGGCGCACCATGATGGCCGCGGCGCGCGGTCATTTGCGGCGCCAGGTGGCCGATGCGGCGCTGCGCGAACGGCTGACACCCCGCTATCCGCTCGGGTGCAAACGCATCATCTACTCCAACGACTACTTCCGCGCGCTGGCGCTGCCGCAGTCCGAACTCGTCACGGAGGCCATCACCGCCGTGACGGAAAAGGGTGTGCTGACGTTGGACGGGCGCGAGCATGAGCTGGACGCGCTGGTCTGTGCCACCGGCTTCGATACGGCGCAACCGCTGGCAGAGCTGCCCATCACGGGCCTCGGCGGCCGCACGCTGGAAGAGACCTGGCGCACCAATCCCAGCGCCTACTTCGGCCTGACGGTGCCCGGGTTCCCCAACCTCTTCCTGACGCTGGGCCCCAACACCGGCACGGGCCACACCTCGACGCTGCTCTTCATCGAACCCCAGGTCCAGCATGCCTTGGCGTGCATGCGCCGCGTGAAGCAGTCGGGCAAGCGATGGATAGACGTGCGCCCTGAAGCGTTTGCGGCCCAGGACGCCGACGTCCAGCAAAGACTCGCCGGCTCGGTCTGGAGCCGCTGCAGCTCCTGGTACCGCAACGACAGCGGCCGCATCATCGCGATCTGGCCGGGCTTCACCGGCGAATATGTCCGTGCCGTGCTGCGGCCCGATGAAGCGGCCTACGAGCTCGGCTGAAGCGCCGCCCGCAGCGCGGCCAGCACGGCGTCCGGCGCTTCGGCCATCAGCGCGTGGCCGGCGGGCACGGTGTGGATGCGCGGCTTGAGCAGGCTTCCAAGCACCGCGTTCTGCTTGGGCGAGGTCATGTGGTCCAGCGCGCCGAGGATGAAATGCACCGGGCAGGTCACGCGCACCGCGGCGGCCTCGCCACCGGCATAGCGGTCGCAGACCTGGAAGTCGTTCTCGAACAGATTGACGGCCGTCTGGCGCGACTGCAGCCGCCGCATCAGCGCCATGGCGCCGCCGCGCAACCAGGCACCCGGGCCGGGGTAGCCGGGCTTGGCGCTGGCGAGTGAATGCGAGAAGGCCGTGACCATGGCCATCGCGGCTTCGGGCTTGTCGCGCGCCGTCGTCAGCAGGGCCTCGGAGACCTTCATCGGGTAGGCCGTGCCCACCATGACGAGCGTGGATGCCCTTTCGCCGGCTTCGAGGGCGATCAGCGAGCCCATGCTGTGGCCGACGAGGGCGGCCTTCTTCACGCCGGCCGCGTCCAGCAGTCGCTGCAGCCAGGCGGCGATGTCTTCGACGCTCGTCAAGGGCACACCGGCGCTGCGGCCGTGGCCGGGCAGGTCGACCGCCAGCACGCCGTAGCCGTGATGGGCACACCAGCGCGCGAGCAGGGTCCAGACGCTGTGGTCGTTCAGCGCGCCGTGGATGAAGACGACGCAGGGCAGGGCAGGGTCGAAGGCCTTGCCGCCCGTATAGGCATAGGCCTCGTGGTTGTCGACGACGAACTTCATGCCTTGCTCGCCACCTTGAGCGCCCGCTTCAGGTCGTCGATGAGGTCGGCCGGGTCCTCCAGGCCGATGGACAGGCGGATGGTGCCGGGGCCGATGCCGGCCTGTCGCAGCGCCGCGTCGTCCATGCGGAAATGGGTGGTGCTGGCCGGATGGATGACCAGGGACTTGGCGTCGCCGACGTTGGCGAGGTGGGAGAACAGCTTGAGCGCCTCGATGAAGGCGCGGCCCTGTTCCCGCGTGCCCTTCAAGTCGAAGGAGAAGACGGCGCCGGCACCGCGTGGCATGAGCTGCTGGGCCAGGGCGTGGTCGGGGTGGGAGTCCAGGCCGGGGTAGGCCACCTTGGTCACCAGTTCGTGCCCGCTCAGGAACTCCGCTACCGCCTGGGCATTGGCCACATGGCGGGCCATGCGAAGCGGCAGCGTCTCCAGGCCTTGCAGCATCAACCAGGCGGTGTGCGGGCTCATGCAGGCGCCGAAATCGCGCAGGCCTTCGCGGCGGGCGCGCAGCAGGAAGGCGCCGACGGTGCTCTCTTCGGCGAACACCATGCCGTGGAAGCCTTCGTACGGTTCGCACAAGGTCTCGAAGCGGCCATGGCGGTCATGCGCGGCCTGCCAGTCGAAGCTGCCCGCATCCACCAGCACCCCGCCGACCACGGTGCCGTGGCCGCAGAGGAATTTGGTGGCCGAGTGGTAGACCAGATCGGCACCCAGTTCGGCCGGGCGCTGCAGATAGGGTGTCGTGAAGGTGGCATCCACCAGCAGCGGCAGGCCGGCCTCGTGCGCCAGTGCCGAGACAGCCGGGATGTCCAGCACGTCCAGCCCCGGGTTGCCCAGGGACTCGCCGAACAGCAGCCGCGTCTCGGGCCGGATGGCCGCGCGCCAGGCGTCCAGGTCACGCGGGTTCACGAAGCTCGTCTCGATGCCGAAACGCTTCATCGTGTAGTGCAACAGGTTGTGGCTGCCGCCATACAGCGCAGTGCTGGCGACGATGTGGCCGCCGGCGCCCATCAGCGTGCAGATGGCCAGGTGCAAGGCGGCCTGGCCACTGGCCGTCGCGATGGCGCCGATGCCACCGTCGAGCGCGGCCATCCGCTCCTCGAAGACCGCTGTCGTCGGGTTGGACAGCCGGCTGTAGACGTGTCCCGAGCGCTCCATGTTGAACAGCGAGGCCGCGTGCTCGCTGTTCTCGAAGACGAAGGAGGTGCTGAGATGCAGCGGTGTCGCCCGCGCGCCGGTGCTCGGATCGGGCGTGGCGCCGGCATGCAAAGCTAGGGTGTCGAAGCCCGGCATGGTGTTTTTCATGGGGTGGAGTCGCGGGCATTGTGTGCTATGTTGACTGGCAGTTTTCCCATGGAGGCCCCTATGAAAGTCGTCGATATCCTGCGTGTCAAAGGTGGCACCCTGTTCACCGTCACGCCGGACGAGCCGCTGAAGGATTCCCTCGCCGTCATGGCCGAGCGCGACATCGGCTCGCTGGTGGTCATGGAGCATGGCGACCTGGTGGGCATGCTGACCTTCCGCGAGGTCATCTCGGCGGTCGTCAAGAACAACGGCGCCGTCGGCACGACCATCGTGCGCTCGGTGATGGACGACGCGCCGCTGACCTGCACGCCCGAGACCGAGATCGACGAGGTGCGCCGCATGATGCTGGGCCGGCACGCCCGCTATATGCCGGTCATGAACGGCAAGACGCTGATGGGCGTCATCTCGCTTTACGACGTGGCCAAGGCCGTGGTGGACAGCCAGGACTTCGAGAACCGCATGCTCAAGGCCTATATCCGCGACTGGCCGGTCGAGGAGAACGCGACCGAGCACGAGTCCAAGCTCTGAGGCCGGACCGAGGCCACAGGGGGCAAACGCCCGTCCTGCAGGCCTGACGGCAACGCAAAATGAAGAAGGCGGCCTCGCGAGGCCGCCTTCGCTTTGTCTGCCGCCCAATAAAAAAAACCCGCCAGAGGCGGGTTCTTCTCAAGCCAGGTTCGCAGTCTGCGAACTTCAGGCAGCCTTGCGGCGGCGAGCACCCATGGCCAGGAAACCGGCGCCGACGAGGGCGAGGGTGCCGGGCAGGGGCACGGCGTTGGCATTGCGCGAGTCACGCACGTAGATGGTCTCGGGAACGCCGCTGAGCAGACCGTTCACGCCGTCAGTCACGCGACCGTTCGCGAAGTCTTGCGCGTCAACGTGGCTGAAGGTGCTCCAGTATTCCGAAGAGTAGACGTAGCAGCTGTGGTTGTTGAAGGTGGCAGCCGCAACGATGTTGCAGGGGTTGCCGGCGGCGATGAAATCGCTCCAGATCGGATGTGCGGCCCACTCTGCAGCAGTGGCGGCGCGCCAGCCTTCAGCGGCACGATAGGAGGAAGGCTCGATGTTGCCCGGGCCGAACTCGTTCGGGGCGATCGGGCCGGCGTAGGTCCAGTCCAGACCCGAACCTGCGTAGTTCAGCAGCACGTACTGGTCCGGGATGGGCGTTGCCGACGAGATGATCGGGGCGGCTTGAACGGCGGCTGCCGTGGCGACAAGGGCGAAAGCAGCAAGCAGTTTCTTCATTTTGTGCTCCTCTGGACAAAGGTGGGTTGGACACGATGCGACAAGCAATCGTCATGCCATTGAATAAAACACCTTTTAAATCATTGACTTGAATATAAATTCCGTTTTGCAAGGACTTGTTTGTAACCTTTCCCGACACCCTGTGTTGGCAGGTTATGCGGCTCCGCTGGCGCCAGGCCGTGCGCATGGCATGGCCCGCTGATCACGAAGGCGGAACGTGAAGCAGGCTGCCTAGAATCCTCCTGTCCTCTCTCTCATCTCGTCATGTCAGGCAGCACCTTCGGCGAACTCTTTCGCGTCACCAATTTCGGCGAAAGCCATGGTCCGGCCATCGGCTGCGTCATCGACGGCTGCCCGCCCGGCATGGCGCTCAGCGAGGCCGACATCCAGCCCGAGCTGGACCGCCGCCGACCCGGTACCAGCCGCCACGTCACCCAGCGCAACGAGCCTGATGCGGTCAAGATCCTGTCCGGTGTCTATGAGGGCGTCACGACCGGCACGCCGATCTGCCTGCTGATCGAGAACACCGACCAGCGCAGCAAGGACTACGGCAACATCCTCGACACCTTCCGCCCGGGGCACGCCGACTACACCTACTGGCGCAAATACGGCGTGCGCGACCCGCGCGGCGGTGGCCGCGCGTCGGCGCGGCTGACGGCCCCCATGGTCGGCGCCGGCGCCGTGGCCCGCAAATGGCTGAAGCAGGCCTACGGCACCGAGTTCCGCGGCTGCATGACGCAGCTGGGCGAGATCGAGATCCCGTTCGAGGGTTGGGAACACGTCGGCGCCAATCCCTTCTTCGCCGCCAACACCAGCAAGATCGCCGCGCTCGAGGACTACATGGATGCGCTGCGCAAGGCCGGCGATTCGGTCGGCGCGCGCATCCGCGTGGAAGCCACCGGCGTGCCGGTCGGCCTGGGTGAGCCCCTGTTCGACAAGCTGGACGCCGACATCGCCTACGCCATGATGGGCATCAATGCCGTCAAGGGTGTCGAGATCGGCGCCGGCTTCGCGGTCGTCGGCCAGAAGGGCACCGAGCATGGTGACGAGCTCAGCCCGCTGGGCTTTGCCAGCAACAACTCGGGCGGCATGCTGGGCGGCATTTCCACCGGCCAGGACATCGTCGCCAGCATCGCGATCAAGCCCACCAGCTCCATCCGCAGCCCCAAGGCCAGCATCGACCGCGCCGGCAATCCGTCCGTGGTGGAAACCTTTGGCCGCCACGACCCCTGCGTGGGCATCCGCGCCACGCCCATCGCCGAGGCCATGCTGGCTCTGGTGCTGATGGACCATGCCCTCCGTCATAGGGCGCAGTGCGGGGATGTGGTGTTGCCGGTGGAGGCAATTCCGGGTCGGCGGTGAGTCGTCCAGCCGACGCGATAGTCGGCTCCAGCGTGAGTTATTGAACATCTGCCCCCCCGAACCGCAGGGGCGCGGCCGGCTGAACCGGTGACCGGACGGATTGCGTCTCCAGCATGATTCGCCCTCCAACAATGAGGGAGTATTGAATGAAGTGGATCGTCGCCTTGGCCAGCATGCTGATGCTGAATATCAGCCATGCCAAACCGACCACGCTGGACTTTGAAGAACTCGAGCATGGCGCCGAGTTGCAGGGCACCGGCGACCAGCTCATTTCGAAGGGCTATCTTTTTCGCTACTTCCCCGCAGCGGGTGAACCGTATCCGGTGGGTTTTCAAACCGTCGGCCCGACTTGGCGCTATAACGGCCGCTCAGCGGCGGTGAACCCCAACAGTTGCGGCGCAACCGTGGTGATGACGGGGATCGACAACAACCCGTTTGACCTGCAGGCGATTGATTTGGCTCCGCTCAATGGCGATCCCGACGTGTCCGTGCGTTTTGAGGGCACGACCGTCTACGGCGAAAAGGTGGTGCTGAGCGTCGATCTCAAAGCCGACCGCGGCTGGCAACGCATCCGATTCCCTGGCCACTTCAACCGCCTGAACAGCGTCTCATGGCAACAAGGCGATTGCTTGGTGAACAAGCCTCACATGTTCGACAACATCGCGGTTCGTCAATCGAACCGTTGACGGGCCATGCCGTTGGTCATAGGGCGCGGTGCGGCGACGTGGGGCTGCCGATCGACCCGATCCCGGCGACTCGTCCGGCCTGAGCTGCAGTTCGTCACCGGAAAGCCACCGGCCTGATCGCCAGCCGGTGCAGCTCAGCCCCCGCAAACCGCGTTTCGTCACAAGTCCGCTGCGCCGCCCCGCGCCGGTTTCTAGACTGTAAAGGTCGTGAAATCAGAGAGTGATTGGGGGAGCCATGCGCAAGTCTTGGAAGATCGGTAGCGTTGTCGCAGCCGTTTTGTTGGTGGGTGGCGCCGGTGTGGCCGTCATGGCGAGCAAGGGCGATGGCCCGAAGAAGCCGGGTGACGAGAAGGCCAAGACCGTTCTGGAGTTCGTGCCGAGCGAGGTCGTCAAGCCGACGCTGACCGCCATGCCGGCCCAGATCGAATTCAGCGGGCCGCTGGTGGCGCCGGGCACGGCCATGGTGCGTGCCAAGTCCAACGGCACCCTGCTCACCCTCGCCGTTGGCGAAGGCAGTCGCGTGAAGGCGGGCCAGGCTCTCGGTCAGGTCGACCTGGAAGAGCTTCGCTATCGCATCGCCGAGCGCGGCGCCAGCGTCGAAGCCATGCGGGCCCAGATGGAGCAGGCCGAGCGCAGCTTCAAGGCCAACGAAGGCCTGGCTGCCAAGAATTTCATTGCCCAGACGGCACTCGACAACTCGCGCGCCGCCTACGAGTCGGCCCGCGCCAACTGGAACGCCGCCAAGGCCCAGCTCGACACCAGCCAGGTGACGATGCGCCAGGCCGCGCTGGTGGCGCCCATCAACGGCGTCGTCTCCAAGCGCCATGTGGTGCCCGGCGAGAAAGTGGCCGCCGAACAGCAGATCCTGACCATCGTCGACCTGTCCAAGCTCGAACTGGCCGGCCTGGTCGGCACCCATGAAGTCAGCCGCCTGAAACCGGGCATGACGGTGCAGGTCAAGGTCGAGGGTGTCGAAGAGCCGGTCGAGGCCAAGATCGACCGCATCGCGCCGAGCGCCGAGCCGGGCACGCGTTCCATCGGCGTGACCCTGGTGCTGGCCAACCCCAAGGAGGCCTACCGCGCCGGCCAGTACGCCGTCGCCAAGGTGGTGCTGCAGGACGACACCCAGCGCTTGACCGTGCCCATCGCCGCCATCAGCCGCAATGCCGGCCAGGAACAGATCTGGATGATCGAGAGCGGCGCCCTGGTGCGCCGGATCGTGACGACCGGCCGCAGCGACGCCCGCGAAGGCCGCGTGGAGGTGTTGAACGGCCTCAAGCCCGAAGCCCAGGTACTGGCGGCGCGCTTCGACAACCTGCGCGAAGGTGACAAGGCGAACATCGTTGCAGCCAAGGCCAAGGTGGCCAGCTCGGCCGCGTCGGCCGCCACGGTTCAGTAAGGGGCGTGCCATGTGGATGACCCGCGTTTCCATCCAGAACCCGGTCTTTGCGACCATGGTGATGGTGGCCCTGTGTGTGCTGGGCCTGTTTTCCTACTCCAAGCTGGGCGTCGAGCAGATGCCCGACATTTCCTTCCCCGGCGCGCAGGTGGACGTGCGCTACCCGGGCGCCTCGCCCGAGGCCGTTGAGCGCGAGATCGCCAAACCGCTTGAAGAGGCGCTGAACACGATTGCCGGCGTGGAACGCATCCAGTCGCGCAGCTTCGAGGGCCGTGTGCAGGCCAGCGTCGAGTTCTCGCTGAACGCCGACATGGGCCGCGCGATGCAGGACCTGCGCGACCGCGTCGCCGCCGCGCAGGCCCGATTCCCGCGTGACGCCAAGCCGCCGACGGTGCAGCGCTTCGAGAACGACAACTCGCAGCCCGTCGTCGTCATGGCGCTGCTGAGCCCCACACGCGGCTCGCGCGAGCTGTCCATGATGGCCGACCTGATCGTCTCCAAGCGCCTGGGTCGTGTGGAAGGCGTGGCCAAGGTGGACGTGGGCGGCCTGACCACCCGTGAGGTGCGTATCGACCTCGACCCGATGCGGCTGCGCGCCTACAGCGTGACGCCGGCCGAGATTGCCAAGGCGCTGGCTGAGGCCAACGCCGATCAGCCGGTGGGCCTGCTGTCCGACTCCACCTCCGACGCCATCCTGCGCGTGGAAGGTCGCGTGAAGGACCCCAAGGCTTTCGGCAACATGATCGTCGCCCGCCGCGGCAACCTGGCGCTGACGCTGAACGACCTCGGCACCCTGGTCGAGCGCGAGCGCGAGCAGGACAGCATCGCCCGCATCAACGGCCAGCCGGCCGTCAGCTTCAACATCTTCAAGCAGCAGGACGCCAACATCGTCAAGACCGGCGAGTCCGTGAAGGAAGCAATGGCCGAGCTGCGCAAGACGCTGCCCAAGGACGTCGAGCTGCGCCTCATCTACGCCGCCAGCGACTTCGTCAAGGGCTCGCTGACCGGCCTGCAGCACACGCTGATTGAAGGCGCGCTACTGACGGTGGCCATCGTCTTCCTGTTCCTGCACAGCTGGCGCTCGACCATCATCACCGGCCTCACGCTGCCCATCGCCGTCATCTCCAGCTTCATCGCCGTGCAGGCCTTCGGCTTCACGCTGAACTTCATGACGATGATGGCCTTGAGCCTGTGCATCGGCCTGCTGATCGACGACGCCATCGTCGTGCGCGAGAACATCGTGCGCCATGTGGCCATGGGCAAGGACCACCGCCAGGCGTCGTTCGACGGCACCAACGAGATCGGCCTGGCCGTCATGGCGACGACCTTCGCCATCTGCGCGGTGTTTGTGCCCGTCGCCTTCATGGGCGGCATCATCGGCAAGTTCTTCTACCCCTTCGGCATCACCGTCGCGGTGGCGGTGCTGGTCAGCCTGTTCGTCAGCTTCACGCTCGACCCGATGCTGTCGTCGGTCTGGCCAGACCCGCCGGGCACGCGCATCAAGCACTGGCCTGTCATCGGTCATCTCATCCGCGCGACCGACTGGAGCATGGACCGCCTGCACGACCTCTATGCCAGGACGATCGACTGGGCCTTCTCCGGCCGTCGCTACCGCGTCTTCGTGCCGCCCATTCCCGCCTATGGCCATCCGTTCAGCGCGGACGGCAAGCGCGACAAGGCCGCGAAGCGCGTGTTCCGCTTCGCGACGCTGACGCCGCGTGGCCTCGTCATGTGGGGAGCCTTCGCCAGCTTCGTCGCCGCACTGGCCCTGGCGCCCATGGTCGGCAGCGAATTCGTGCCCGAGACGGACAACGGCTTCACGCAGGTCAACCTGCGCATGCCGGTGGCCAGCAGCATCGAGCGCGGCAGCGCCAAGGTCGCCCAGATCGAGGAGATCCTCAAGAACTACCCCGAGATCAAGACCGTCTCGACCGTGGTCGGCAGCACCGGCGAAGGCCTGTCCACCGGCCGCAACCAGGCGGCGCTGAATATCACGCTGACCGACCGCAGCGAACGCAAGCGCACGCAAAAGGAGATCGAGGACGCCATCCGCGCCGACATTGCCAAGATCCCTGGCATCGAGGTCAGTGTTGGCTTCAACCGCCCGATCTGGATCACCATCCTGGGCAGCGACCCCGAAGTGCTGACCCAGGCCGCCACCGACCTGGTCGAGAAGATCAAGAAGATCCCCGGCGCCGTCGACGTGGACACGACAGTCAAGCCCGGCCTGCCGGCCTTTGCCGTGCGCCTGAAGGATTCGGCCATCCGCGAACTGGGCCTGACCGCCCCGCAGATCGCCTCCAGCCTGCGTGCCTACGTGAACGGCGAGATCGCGACCTACTGGACGACGCCGGATGGCAACCAAGTCGAGGTGCTGCTGCGCCTGCCGCGCGAACAGCGCGAGCGCATCGAGCAGATGAGCAAGCTGCCGGTGGCCTTCTCCAAGGACGGCGCGCCCATCGCGCTGGACCAGGTCGCGACCATCGAGCCGGTGTTCAACCCCGAGGTGATCCGCCGCGAGAACCTGCAGCGCCGCGAGGCCGTGTTCGCCGGCGTCCAGGGCCGCCCGGGCGGCGACGTGAACGCCGATGTGCAAAAGCTGATCAAGGCCACCCAGCTGCCCCCGGGCACCAGCTTCAAGGTGGACGGCGCCGGCAAGCAGCAGGCCGAAGCCTTCAACGGCCTGCTGGCGGCGATGGCGCTGGCGGGTATCTTCATCTACATCGTGCTGGCCAGCCAGTTCGGCAGCTTCCTGCAGCCCATCGCCATCATGGCTTCACTGCCGCTCGCCCTCATCGGCGTGATGCTGGCCCTGCTGCTGTGGCGCTCGACGCTGAATGTGTTCTCGATGATCGGCCTGGTCATGCTGATGGGCCTGGTGACGAAGAACGCGATTCTTCTCGTCGACTTCGCCAACCATGCCCGCAAGGCGGGTGCGACCGTCGCCGAAGCGTTGCGCGAGGCCGGCCTGATCCGCATGCGCCCCATCATCATGACGACGGCCGCCATGGTCTTCGGCATGCTGCCCATGGCCATCGCGCTGAACGACGGCGGCGAAATCCAGGCGCCCATGGGCCGCGCCATCATCGGCGGCGTCATCACGTCGACGCTGCTGACGCTGGTGGTGGTGCCGGTGCTCTACAGCTATCTGGTGCGGGAGAAGAAGCCCGCCAAGAAGGCGGCGGAGCTGGGCGGTGCCAGCTCGCTGCCGCAGCATGGCATGCCGGGTGCGATGCCGGCGGACAAGGAATAGTCAAGATCCCTCGAGCGCTTCTGCGCTGGGCCGGCTGCTTAGGTGGTCGGCCCTTTTTGTTGGGCGGCCAAGCTGGCGTGGCTGTTGGCGTGTTGGGCCAGCGCTACTTTGACGAAGTCTGAGAACGTCTCCGGACTCGGAAAAGCGTGCGCTGGAACAAAGAGCGCACTGTCCACCGACGTATAGAACAGAAGATAGCCATCGACTTCTTTCACACGATGGAAGGTTTGCCAGTCAAAGCTTGCCGTCTTGCCTGGGTTGAGCAGGGTCAGATTCGCGGCAGTGAGCTGCACCTCCGTCGGAATCAGGAGGTCCTTGTGCTGAGCCGCAGCCAGCCGGCGGATCAGTGCCTGACGGACATAGCTCCAGGTCAGCAGCGCAAGAAAGCCGGCACTCGCGGCAAGGCCAACCATTCGCAGCTCGGAGAAGTAAACCTCGTGGCGAGTCACCGTCGAGGTGAAAACCCCCACGGCTCCGAAGACGCCGCTCATGGTCCCAACGAGGAAAAGCCCGCTCAGCAATTGGCCAGCGAGCCCAGGATCCAGGAGGTGGGCGCGCACGTGCTGGTGGACGAAGACATAGTCTGCGGATGCCGGAGTGAAGCTGACAGATTGCATCTTTCGGACAAGGGCCTGTTGGAGGTCGATGCCGGGGACTATGCCCACGAATATCGACAGGCTGATGCGCGACCCCGGTGAAGATGCACGGTCATCAACGGGGGGTGTCAGAACACACCTCGCGCACACAGCCCCGCAACCATCGGTGCGCCGCGTCCCCATCCATGCGTGGATGCCACAGCAGCGACACGGTGAAGGGCGTCAGCGCCAGCGGCAAATCAAAGCTCAGCAGCCCGTCACGCAGATGGCCGGTGTGGCGCTCAGGCACGGTCGCGATCAGGTCGGTGCCGCGTGCCAGGGCCAGGGCTTCGGCAAAGCCCGCCACGGTGACCGCGATGTCGCGCTGCAGGCCCAGCGCGGAGAGTGCCTCGTCGACCGGGCCAGGCGAAGTGCCGCGACGGGAGATGGCCACGTGCCGACCGGCCGCGTAGCGCTGTGCCGTCGGCTTGCGGGGCCCCAGTGGGTGATTGGCATGTATGACGCCGACAAAGCGATCACGAAACAGTGCCTGGGTGCGCAGCTCCGGCCCGCTGGTCGCACTGACGATACCGGTCTCCAGATCCACGCTGCCCTCGCGCAGCGGCGCGCTGTCCCGATCCGGCTTGGGCACAAAACGTAGCCGTACGCCGGGCGCTTCCGAGGTCACGCGGGCGAGCAGCGCCGCGCCGAAGTTCTCGACAAAGCCCTCGCGCGTGCGCAGCGTGAACTCGCGCTCGAGCTTGTCCAGCCGCAGCGCCGCGGCCGGCCTCAACGCGGCCTGGGCTTCGTGCAGCAACGGGCCGATGCGCTCGCGCAATTCCAGCGCCCGCGGCGACGCCACCAGGCCGCGGCCAGCCCGCACCAGCAGCGGGTCACCTGTCGCCTCTCGCAGACGCGCGAGTGACCGGCTCATCGCCGACGGGCTCAACCTCAGGCGCCTGGCGGCACCCGCGACGCTGCCCTCTGCCAGCAGGGCGTCCAGCGTCAGCAACAGATTCAGATCAGGGTCTGACATGGCGTTTCGTGCAGGGATGAAGTGCAGATGATGCGTCTTCCGCCATACCTGGCCAATGCCTAAGGTTGAGGCATGAACACCACGACCCTCGCCCCACACGCTGAAACCGCCGCGGCGCCCGCCGCCGGCGTGCTTGCCAGCCTGGCCTTGTGCACGCTGCTGCCGTCGCTTGCCATCAGCAGCGCCAACGTCGCCTTGCCCACGCTGGCCACCGCCTTGGGTGCCAGCTTCGCCGACGTGCAGTGGGTCGTGCTGGCCTATCTGCTGGCGATCACGACCCTCATCGTCGGCGCCGGCCGGTTGGGCGACCTGACGGGTAAGCGCCGCCTGCTGCTGGCCGGCATCGCACTGTTCACGGCCGCGTCGGCGCTCTGCGCGCTGGCGCCCACGTTGCCGCTGCTGATTGCCGCCCGTGCGCTGCAGGGCGTGGGTGCGGCGGCCATGATGGCCTTGACGATGGCGATGGTGGGCGTTGCACTGCCCAAGGCGCGCACGGGCAGCGCGATGGGGCTGCTGGGCACGATGTCGGCGGTGGGCACGGCCCTCGGCCCATCGCTGGGCGGCGTGCTGATCGGCACCTTGGGTTGGCAGGCCGTGTTTGCCGTCAACCTGCCGCTGGGCCTGCTGGCCCTCGTGCTGGCCTGGCGCTACCTGCCGGCGGAACGAGGGCAGGGCGCGACGGGTTTCGACCTGCCCGGCACGCTGTGGCTTGCCCTGACTTTGGCGGCCTATGCCCTGGCGATGACGCGCCACCTCGGTCTGCTCGCCATCGCCGCTGTGTGCCTTCTGCTCTTCCTGCGCACCGAAGCCCGCGCCACGGCGCCGCTGGTGCGGTTGGACCGCCTGCGCGATCCCATCCTCGGTGCGGCTTTGGCGATGAACGCCGTCGTCTCGGCCGTCATGATGGCCACCCTCGTCGTCGGCCCCTTCCACCTGAGCGGCGCGTTGGGCCTGGGTGCGGCGGCAGTTGGCGCACTGATGTCCATCGGCCCCATCGCGTCGGCGCTGAGCGGCGTGCCAGCAGGCCGGTTGGTGGACCGCTTCGGCACGCGGCGCACAACCCAGTTGGGTCTCGGCGCCATGGCCCTCGGCTGCGCGCTGATAGCTCTGTTGCCCGCCTCGCTCGGAGCCATCGCCTACGTGGGCCCGCTCGTCATCGTCACACCCGGCTACGCGCTGTTCCAGGCCGCCAACAACACGGCCGTCATGGCCGATGTGGCGGCCGAGCAGCGCGGTGTCATCTCCGGCCTGTTGACGCTGTCGCGCAACCTTGGCCTCATCACGGGCGCTTCGGCCATGGGCGCCGTCTTCGCCGCCGGCGGCCTGCGTTTGAGCTTCGTCATCGCGACAGCCTTGCTTGCCATCTCTCTCGGGCTTGCCAGGCGCGCGAATTGACAAGCACAATCGCCCCCGCTCCGGGGTGCCCGGGACTGGCTTGCCAGACCCAGACGCTGAGACGGTCATGAGACCGAACCCGTGAACTTGAACCGGCTAATACCGGCGTAAGGAGAGCGCATGCCTCGCGGCGTGCGGGCGCTGCCACCCCCGTGGTTGCGCCCTCGCACACCCACAGGCGGCCCCCCGGAGCACACCTTCAGCTGCTTCAGGAGACCGCCGTGAATGCCCCCGATAAAAACCTCTCGCTCGATGAGCGCCTGTCGCTGACGCGCGAGCCCTTCCCGGCCTCCACCAAGGTCTATGTGCCGGGCAGCCGGCCCGACGTGTGTGTGCCCATGCGCGAGATCGCGCTGACCAACGGCGAGCGCGTGGTGGTGCACGACACCTCCGGCCCCTACACCGACCCCCAAGCCCAGGTCGACGTGCGCCGCGGGCTGCCGCCCATTCGCTCCAGCTGGGTCGGTGACCGTGCCGATACCGAGGCCTACACGGGCCGCACGCGTGTCGCTCTGGACGACGGCGGCAAGGAGGACAGCGAGCGCATTACCCAGCTGCGCGCCGAAGCCGCCGCCCTGCAGCGCCAACCCCGCCGCGCCTTGCCGGGCGGCAATGTGAGCCAACTCCACTACGCCCGCCGTGGCATCGTCACGCCGGAGATGGAGTTCGTCGCGCTGCGCGAGAACGGCAAACGCGAGTGGATGCGTGAGTACCTGGGCGACGCCGAGCGCGAGCAGCGCCTGCGTGGCGACTCGCTGGGTGCGGCCATCCCCGACGTCATCACGCCCGAGTTCGTGCGCCAGGAAGTGGCCCGCGGTCGTGCCGTCATCCCGGCCAACATCAACCACACGGAGCTGGAGCCGACCATCATCGGCCGCAACTTCCTGGTCAAGGTCAACGCCAACATCGGCAACTCGGCCGTCACGTCCAGCATCGAGGAAGAGGTCGAGAAGCTGGTCTGGTCCATCCGCTGGGGTGCGGACACGGTGATGGACCTCTCCACCGGCCGCAACATCCACACGACGCGCGACTGGATCGTTCGCAACTCGCCCGTGCCCATCGGTACCGTGCCCATCTACCAGGCGCTGGAGAAGGTGGGCGGCGTGGCCGAGGACCTCTCGTGGGCCATCTTCCGCGACACGCTGATCGAGCAGGCCGAGCAGGGCATCGACTACTTCACCATCCACGCCGGCCTGCGCCTGCCCTTCATCCACCTGACCACCAAGCGCCGCACGGGCATCGTGTCGCGCGGCGGCTCCATCCTGGCCAAGTGGTGCATCACCCATCACCGCGAAAACTTCTTGTACACGCACTTCGAAGAGATTTGCGAAATCATGAAGGCCTATGACGTGACCTTCTCGCTGGGCGACGGCCTGCGCCCCGGCAGCGGCGCCGACGCCAACGACGAGGCCCAGTTCGCCGAACTGCGCACGCTGGGCGAACTGACCAAAGTCGCGTGGAAGCACGACGTGCAGACCATGATCGAAGGCCCCGGCCATGTGCCCATGCACCTGATCCAGGCCAATATGGCCGAGCAGTTGAAGCACTGCGACGAGGCGCCGTTCTACACGCTGGGCCCGCTGACCATCGACATCGCGCCGGGCTATGACCACATCGCCTCGGCAATAGGCGCCGCCATGATCGGCTGGATGGGCACGGCCATGCTCTGCTATGTGACGCCCAAGGAGCATCTGGGCCTGCCCGACCGCGACGACGTCAAGCAGGGGCTGATTGCCTACAAGATCGCCGCCCATGCGGCCGACATCGCCAAGGGCCACCCCGGCGCGCGGGCGCGCGACGATGCGATGAGCAAGGCGCGCTTCGAGTTCCGCTGGAACGACCAGTTCGCCCTCGGCCTGGACCCCGACACCGCGCGCGACTATCACGACGAGACCTTGCCCAAGGACTCGTCCAAGGAGGCGCATTTCTGTTCGATGTGCGGCCCGAAGTTCTGCTCGATGAAAATCACGCAGGACGTGCGCGAATACGCGGCGGCCAAGGGGCTGGAGGCAGCGGACGTTGTCGCCGACGGCATGGCGCAGAAGTCGGCCGAGTTCAGGGCCGGCGGCGGCGAGCTCTACATCCCCATCGCCAAAGCCTGATGCTCAGCGTCGCCATTGCAGGTGCCGGCGTGATGGGCCGGCTGCTGGCCTGGCAGCTGGCGCGGGCCGGCCATCGCGTCAGCGTCGTGGACCCGGCCGATGGACCGACCCAGCCCGGCGCCGCGGCCTTCACTGCCGCCGGCATGCTGAGCCCCCTGGCCGAGCAGGCGCATGCCGAGCCCGAAGTCGTCGCGCTGGGCTGGCGGTCGCTGGCGCTGTGGCCGGCCATTGCCAGTGCCCTGGGCGAGCCCGAACTGGTGAAGACCGAGGGCAGCCTGTTGCTGGCTCACGGCTGCGACCTGGGCGCGGCCCTGCGCGTGCTCGCGCGCCTGCAGGGCGAGCCCGAGCCGCTGAACGGCGCCGCGCTGCAGATGCTGGAGCCAGCCCTCGCGCCCGATCTGAAGGCCTGGTGGCTGCCGGGCGAAGGCCAGCTGCTGCCGCGCGAGCTGATGGCCGCGCTGGCCGAGCGGGCCCCCGACGTCGACTGGCTCTGGGGCCGGCGCGCCACCGTCGTGCGCCCCTACGGCCTGGAACTCGATGATGGCCGCCGCATCGATGCCGACCTCGTCATCGACACACGCGGCCTGGGTGCCAAGGCCGACCTGCCTCTTCTGCGCGGCGTGCGTGGCGAGATCCTGTGGCTGCACGCGCCGGGTGTCGTGCTCAACCGCCCCGTGCGCCTGCTGCACCCGCGCCATCGCGTCTACCTCGTGCCGCGGCCGGGTGATGTCATCGTCGTCGGCGCCTCCGAGGTCGAGAGCGAGGACCGCTCGCCGGTCAGCCTGCGCAGCGCCGTCGAGCTGATGGCCGCGGCCCACAGCGTGCTGCCGGCGCTGGCCGAGGCGCGCATCGTCCACATGGAAACCAATCTGCGCCCGGCGCTGCCCGACCACAGGCCGCGCCTCGAGCACGAGCCGGGCCTGCTGCGCATCAACGGCCTGTTCCGCCACGGCTGGCTGATGGCGCCGGCCCTGGCCGAGAAGGCGCTGCGGCATGTCTGAGTTCACCGTCAACCGGCAGCCCCAGCCCTGGCGCGAGGCCTTGAGCGTCGCCGAGTTCCTGGCCGAGCAGGGGAGGGCGGCCGAGTCCGTCGCCACGGCGCTCAACGGCGTTTTCGTGCCGCGCGCGCTTCGCAGTGCCACGCTCATAGCGCCCGGCGACGAGCTGACCCTGATCCAACCCATCACCGGAGGATGACATGTCGTCCCTGACCCTTTACGGCCGCACGCTGGCGAGCCGCTTCCTGCTCGGCACTGCCGGCTACCCGTCGCCCGACGTGCTGCGCCAGGCGGTGCGCGCCAGCGGCGCCCGCGTGCTGACCGTTGGCCTCAAGCGCACGCTGGCCGCGGCCGGCGACAACGGCTTCGTCGCCGCCATCCGAGAGACCTTGCGCGAAACCGGCGGTCACCTGCTGCCCAACACGGCCGGCTGCCGAACCGCGCAGGAGGCCGTCACGCTGGCCCACATGGCCCGCGAGTTCTTCGAGACGCCGTGGATCAAGCTCGAGGTTGTCGGCGATGAATACACCTTGCAGCCCGACCCCTGGGAGCTGGTCACGGCCGCAGAGCAACTCGTCAAGGACGGCTTCGAGGTCTTCCCCTACTGCACCGACGACCTCGTCACCTGCCGCCGCCTGCTCGACGCCGGCTGCCAGGTGCTGATGCCCTGGGGGGCGCCCATAGGCTCCGGCCAGGGCCTGCTCAACCCTTTCGCGCTGCGCACGCTGCGCGAGCGCCTGCCCRGCGTGCCGCTGATCGTCGATGCCGGCATCGGCGCGCCCTCGCATGCCGCCCAGGCGATGGAGCTGGGCTATGACGGCGTGCTGCTGAACTCCGCCGTCGCCCAGGCCGGCGATCCCATCCGCATGGCCGCGGCGTTTGGCCAGGCCATCGCGGCCGGGCGCCTGGGCTTTGAGGCCGGTGTCATGAGCAAGCAGGACATGGCGGTCGCGAGCACGCCGGTCGGCGGCCGACCCTTCCTCATTCCATGACCAAGCCACCGATCATCTGGAGCATCGCCGGCCTGGACAGCGGCGGCGGCGCGGGCCTGTCGGCCGACCAGCGCGCCGCCGACGCCGCCGGCGTGCATCTCTGCCCCGTGGCCGCAGCGCTGACGGCGCAGAACAGCGTTGCCGTCGAGGCCGTGTTTGCCGTTCCCGCGCAACAACTCGACGCCCAGCTCGCGGCACTCGCCGCCGACCTGCCACCGGCCGCGATCAAGACCGGCCTGCTCGGCGGCGTCGAGCAGCTGCGCGTCGTCGTGCGCTGGGTGGACTGGCTGCGCGAGCGCTCTCCCGTGGCCCTGGTCGTCGACCCCGTGCTGCGCGCCTCCACCGGCGCGAGCTTCGCCGACGACGCGCTGCTGCGCGCCTACCGCGACGAATTGCTGCCGCGTGCCAGCGTCGTCACACCCAACCAGCGCGAGGCCGCCCGCCTGGTGGGCGAAGGGAAGGCGCCAGCCCAGGCACGCGCGCTGCAGGCCCTGGGCGCCCGCGCGGCCTGCGTCACCGGTGGTGATGCCGACGGCCCGCTCGCGCTGGACTGGCTGGCTACCGAGCACGCCAGCGGCTGGCTGGCCCTGCCGCGCCGCAGCGCTGGCAACAACCACGGCACCGGCTGCAGCTTTGCGACCGCGCTGGCCGCGGCCCTGGCGCGCGGCTTCGTGGCGGCGGATGCCGCCGTCATTGCCAAGATGCTGACGACCTCGGGCCTGTGCAACGACGTTCAGCCGCGCGGTGCGGGTGCCGCGCCGGTGCTGCCTCTGCCCGGCTTCATAGTCGACGCCAGCCTGCTGCCGGCCCTCTTCGGTGACGAGGCCCCGCCCACGGTCTGGCCGGCACCGCGCCGCGGATCGCCCGCCGTCGCAGGGGTCTATGCCATCACCGACAGCGGCAGCCATGCCGCGCAGCTTTTCGAGGCCGGCCTGCGGACGGTCCAGCTGCGCGTGAAGCGCGCGCCGGGAGAGGGCGAGGTCGCTTGGCAGGCGCGGCTGCGTGGCGAGATCGAGACGGCGCGGCGCCCTGGCGGCACGCTTATCGTCAATGACCACTGGCGCGAGGCGCTGGCGGCGGGCGTCGACTTCATCCATCTCGGCCAGGAGGATCTGCTCGCGCTTTCGGCCGCCGATCATCGAGAACTGGCCGAGGCCCGCCAACGCGGCCTGCGCCTGGGCCTGAGCTCGCACAGCCTCTGGGAGCTGGCGCGCGCGGCGGCCTGGTCGCCCGACTACATCGCCTGCGGTCCGGTCTGGCCGACGCTGACCAAGGCCATGCCCTGGCGGGCGCAGGGGCTGCACAACCTGGCCTGGTGGGCCGCGATGGCGCCGGCGCCCGTGGTCGGCATCGGCGGCGTGCTGGCGCCGCAGCAACTGGCCGATATCGCCGCCAGCGGGGCCAGCGCCGGCTGTGTCGTGCGTGGCCTTGCCGCCGGGGCGATGCATGGGCCGCAAGCCTGGGCTGCGGCCTGGCGCGAGGGTCAGGCGACCGCGCCAGGCGCGGCGCCGGGCTGGCCATCGCCCTGCCTGCCCGTCAAGCCGCATTGAGGGGGCCAACCCCGATTTGGGTGTCGGGGAGCTTTACAGCGGCTGTTACAACAAACCCGCCCCTCATAGGAGAAACCAGCATTGGCCCGATGCTTGCTTTAACCTTGCCAATCGCCTGGAGAATAAGATGAATTTCCGTAACGTCCTGGCCGGTGTTGCTCTCGCAGCATCTGCTTTGGTTGCCCAAGCCGACCCCGTTCTGATCATGCGTGGCGTGGGTGGTGTGGATCTGAACAACCTGCTCATCGGTCAGACCTTCCAGGTTGAAGTGATCATCCATGGCGATACGCCCGGCGAAGTCGCTGCCAATAACGGCCTTACCGGTGGCGGTGTGGCTAGCGATGGTGCTCCGCTCCTGCTGGTGACCAATTTCGTTATTGGGACCGTCGCTCAGGGTGTGGACTGGACGCTGGACCCGTCGCTGTTCATTTTCGATTTCACGGCGGTCGCGGAAGGCACAGACGTGCTGTTGACCCAAGGCCAGTGTCTCGATTCCAACATCCATAGCGTCGCGTACTACGGCTGCAACTTCTCCAGCGGCCCGCTGAGCTTCACGGTACGTGACCCCAACCGCCTGCCCGAGCCTGCCAGCCTGGCGCTGGCCGGCCTCGCCCTGCTGGGCCTGGGCGCCTTCCGCCGCCGTCGCGCCTGAATCAAGCGGCCTCAGCGCCGCTCTTCACTCGCACCCAGGGCCCCACAGCGGGCCCTGATGCTTTCTGCGAGCCGCCGCAGCGCCGGTGTCAGCCGGTGCCGGCCCACTGCCATCCAGTGCAGCGGCGCGGGCTCGCCCAGCCAGTCCGGCAGCAGGGCCAGCAAGCGGCCCGCGGCCAGATCGGCCGCCACATCCAGCCGGCTCTTGTAGGCGATGCCGAGCCCGGCCACGGCCCATTCACGCACCAGGCCGCCGTCATCGGCGATGCGGCTGCCGCCGACTTCGACGGCAGTCGTCTCGCCGTCGGGCGTGGCGAAGCGCCAGCGGCCGTGCACGCTCTCGCCCAGACCCCAGCGAAGGCAGTCGTGCACCTTCAGCTCGGTGGGCGTGCGCGGCTGGCCGTGGCGTGCGACATAGGCCGGGCTGGCGCACAGCACGCGGCGGTTGTCGGGCGCCAGCGGCAGGGCGACCAGGCTGGAGTCCGGCGGCTCGCCATAGCGCACGGCGTAGTCCACCGGCTCCTGCACGAGGTCGGCGACGCGGTCGCTCAGGCGCAGTTCCMGTGCCAGGCGCGGCCCGGCTTCCGCGGCGATGAAGTCCTCGATCCAGCGCCACAGGTGCTGGCGGCCGACGTCGCTCGGCAGGCTGACGCGCAAGCGGCCGCTCAGCGGCTGCTCCACGCCCGCCGCTTCACGCAACGAGGCCTGGCCGTCCTCCCAGGTGGCGACCAGTTGGCGGGCATGCGGCAGCCATTGCTCGCCCGCGTCGGTCAGGCGCAGCCGGCGCGTCGAACGCTCGAACAGGCGCACGCCCAGCTCACGCTCCAGCCGCGCGATGGTGGCGCTGGCCTGAACCGGGCCCAGGTCCAGCCGCCGCGCCGCGGCCGAGAAGCTGCCGGCGTCGGCCGCCGCGATGAAGAGCTGCAAGGGGAATAGGCGGTCCATCTTCATTCTTTCGATGAAACTCATTCTCCAATCCTAGGCTTTCTGCTTTGAATGCTGGGCTCCACCATGACGGCCATCGCTGTTTCGTCCCAGAAAGGACACCATGAAAGCCGTCGGATATCTGCAATCCCTGCCCATCACCCACCCCGAATCCCTCGTCGACCTGGAGCTGCCGGCACCGGCACCCGGTCCGCAAGACCTGCTGGTTCGCGTCGCGGCCGTGTCGGTCAATCCGGTGGACACCAAGGTGCGCCTCGGACGTGCACCGCAGGCCGGCCAGCCCGAGGTGCTGGGCTGGGACGCCGTCGGCACCATCGAGGCGCTGGGCAAGGACGTGACGGGCTTTGTCGTCGGCGAGCGTGTCTACTACGCCGGTGGCATCAACCGTCCCGGCTCCAACGCCGAGCTGCAACTGGTCGACCATCGCATTGCCGCCCGCGCGCCGCAGAGCTTGACGGACGCCGAGGCCGCGGCCCTGCCGCTGACCGCCATCACGGCCTGGGAGCTGCTGTTCGACCGCCTCGGCGTGAACGAAGGCGGCGGCGCGGGCCAGAGCCTGCTCGTCATCGGCGCGGCCGGTGGCGTGGGGTCCATCCTCGTGCAACTGGCCCGCGAACTGACCGGGCTGCGCGTCATCGGCACGGCCAGCCGGCCCGAGACGCAGGCCTGGGTGAAGGAGCTCGGCGCCCATGCCGTCATCGACCACGGCCAGCCATTCCGCCCCCAGCTCGTCGCCGCCGGCGTCGCTGAGGTGGAGTACGTCGCCAGCCTCACTCACACCGAGCAGCACTGGGACGCCATCATCGATGCCGCGGCACCGCAGGGCCGCGTCGGCCTCATCGACGACCTGTCCGGCCCCATCGACGTGATGACGCTCAAGCGCAAGGCCCTGTCGCTGCACTGGGAAATGATGTTCACGCGGCCGCTGTTCGGCACGGCCGACATCGCCGAGCAGGGCCGCTTGCTGGCGCGCGTGGCGGCGCTGGTGGACGCGGGCCGGCTGCGCACCACGGTCAGCGAGCAATTCAGCCCGATCAATGCGGCGAATCTGCGGCGGGCCCATGAACTCGTCGAGTCGGGGCGCATGCGCGGCAAGGTCGTCGTCAGCGGTTTCTGACACGTCGGACGGGAGCGGCCCTGAGCTGCGCCCTTGTCTGACGCCCATGCCGCACCGGCCTGCCTAGGCTGTGTGGCATGACGATCTTCATCGGCACGGCAGACTGGGCCCTGGGGGCCCAGGGGGCAGCGGCCTTCGAGGCGGACTGCTTCGATCTGCAGCGCTTTGCAGGCTTGATGGACTGCGTGGAGATCAATTCATCCTTCTATCGCAGCCATCGCGCCGGCGTCTACGAGCGTTGGGCCGACTGCACGCCGGGCGATTTCCGCTTCGCCGTCAAATGCCCGAAGAAGATCTCGCATGGCTGCCGGCTCGAAGGCGTGCGGGAGCCGCTGAAACGCTTCGTTGACGCCGCCGCTGCGCTCGGGCCGAAGTGGTGTGTGTTGCTCGTGCAGCTCCCCACCTCGCTGGCCTTTGACGACCGGATGGCGGGGCGCTTCTTCGAACAGCTGCGTGCCTGTTTCGGCGGTGCCATCGTCTGCGAGCCGCGGCACCCGAGCTGGTTCACCGAGCCGGCCGAGCGCCTGCTGCGCGGCGTCGAGGTGTCACGCGCGGCGGTCGACCCCGCGAAATGGCCGCAGGCAGGCGAGCCGGGCGGATGGACCCGCGCCATCGCCATGGACCATGCCGCGACGCTCTACAGCCGCTGGCACGGCTCGCCGCGCGAGTACTGGTCGTCCTACGACGAGCACTGGCTCCGCGAGCGCGCGCAGTGGCTGCAGTCGCAATCCCGGGACCAACCGTGCTGGGGCATTTTCGGCAACGCGGCGGGCGGCAAGGCGGTGCGCAATGCGCTGCGGCTGAAGGCCATGCTGCGGGACGACATCGGCCTCGATGACGCGTGGCCCTATGGCCCGAGCGACGGGATGCGCGTGCATGTCCGGCCGCCGCGCTGAGCCCCAGCCTGCGGCCGTCATCGCCACGGCGGGCTGGTCCATTCCGGCCAAGGTGGCGGCGACCTTTCCAGCGCAAGGCTCGCAACTGCAGCGCTATGCAGCCGTCATGAACGGTGTCGAGATCAACTCGTCCTTTTACCGCCCGCACCGGCCGCAGACCTATGAGCGCTGGGCGGCCAGCACGCCCGCGCACTTCCGCTTCGCCGTCAAGCTGCCGAAGCAGATCTCGCATGAAGCGCGGCTTGAAGGCGCCGAGGAACCGCTGGCGCGCTTTGCCGGCGAAGCCGGTGCCCTGGGAAAAAAATGGGCGGTCCTGCTCGTGCAGCTGCCGCCGTCCCTGCATTTCGACGCCGGCGTGGCCGGCCGTTTCTTCAAGCAAGTGCATGCGGCATTCGATGGCGGCATCGTCTGCGAGCCGCGCCATCTGAGCTGGTTCTCCCCCGAGGCAGAGAAATTGCTGCGCGATCACGAGGTGGCGCGTGCCGCGGTCGACCCGGCCAAGTGGCCGGGTTCCAGCGAGCCCGGCGGCTGGCCAGGCCTGCGCTACTTCCGTTGGCACGGCTCACCGCGCATCTACTGGTCACCCTACGAGGAGGCTTGGCTGCAGGCACGCGCGCGGGCCCTGCCGCGCGACACGGCCTGCTGGTGCGTCTTCGACAACACGGCCTCGGGCGCTGCGCTGCAGGATGCGCTGCGGCTTCAGGCCCTGCTCTGAGCCCGGGTCACCATTTGCAGCCCTTGCCGCGTGCCGCGTCCACGGCCAGGGGCAGGGCGGCCAGGATGCCGGCGTTGGCGTAGGCCTTGCGGCAGTCCTTGTTGGCGGCGTCCTCGATGGACTGCTCGAGCTTGGACTTGCGCTCGGGTGGCTGGGGCAGCATGTCGACGAGGCCGGGGCCGCGCCGGGCCGCGATGTCGCCGCGCGGCAGCGACAGGTTCAGCGGCGCGCGCGGTGCGCTGGCTGCCGCGGTCGGGGGCATGGGCAGGTCGGGGCCCAGGCGCGAGCCGGCATCGGGAGAGCCGGCCGAGGCCTTGGGGGCGGCGTAGGGGCTGGCATTGGGATCGCCTTTGGCCATACCGGCCGGGGCGTTCACTTCGCCAGGCAGGCTGCCAGACAACTCGGACAGCGGCGCCGCACCCGGAGCCGGTGCGGTGGCGCGCGGGTTCGGCGCTGCCTGCATAGGCGCGACCGTGCTGCCGCTGTCGGCCGACTCCAGTCGGCGCACCGCCGCCGGCAGGTCCTGGGGGTTCAGCGCCGAGGTGGCGCTGGTTGCGGCGGGCGCGGTGGCCCGCAGTTCGCTGGCGCGGGCCAGCGGCGTGACGGCACTGCCTTCGGCCGTCGGCGCTTCCAGCCGCTGCACGGCGGCAGGCAGGGCCGCACTGGGCGCCGGCTGGGCCACGGGGCCGGGCGGCGCAGTGCGCAGTTCGGCCGCGCGCGGCAGGGCGCGGCTCACGCCCGCCTCGGCCGGCGCCTCGAGGCGGCGTACCGGGGCCGGCAGCTCCACGCTGGGCGTGGC